>JBDHQQ010000093.1:0-10134 GCA_039807145.1 Pseudoxanthomonas sp.
CGCTGGCGCGGCCGCCGGAACTGATGGCGGCGATCCGCGAGTACGCCGACGCGATCCATCCTTACCACGACGGGCGCTCCAGCGAGCGCATCCTGCAGGTCATCGACGATTTCATCGCCAAGGGTGCGCACAACCGCAAGCCGAAGCCGTTCAATTTCTGGCGCAAGATGAAGATCCGCAAGCGCATCGGCTACTGGGGGCGGTAACCCGGATGCGCAAGCAGTATCACTTCCGCAACGGCCCCGACGGCTTGCTCGCATGGGAAGTGGGCAAGCTGATTGTGCTGGCCAGGGACATCGAACCCGAGGTTCTGGCTCTCGATGAAATCCGGGAGCTTGACGAGGCATACTGGCACGCCGCAGGCGGCGACGCGCCCACCTGCCGTTCCATTGCCGCGCACGTGCGACTGATCGCCGACGCGGATCTGGCGTATCCGATCATTGTCTGTCCGCAAGGCCGGGTAATGGACGGCATGCATCGGGTGGTCAAGGCGCTTGCGGCAGGGCATGCCGGCATCGCCGCGCGCCGGCTCGCGGCGATGCCGCCGCCCGATTTCGTCGGGGTCGATCCGGACGATCTCGACTACGACGGAACCTGATTCACCAGACGTAGGGTGGGCACGCTTTTCGTGCCCACCATCATGAGAGTGCGAGGCGCGGTGGGCACGGAAAGCGTGCCCGCCCTACGGAGCGATTACCAGCGCAGCCGCCGCCGCGCCAGCGTGCGCGACAGTTCGGCGTACAGCGCCTGCGCTTCGGCCAGCGGCACGAACTGCAGGCGCAGTGGCGGCGCGGTGGCGGCGTTGGCGCCGGCCGTGTCCAGCCACAGCGCGGCGGTGCCGCAGCGGCGGTCCAGCGGGCCGCGTTCCAGCCGCAGCGCCTGCAGCTTGTCGATCTCGGCGAAGCGCCACCAGCGCGTCCACCAGCCGCCGCGCACGGCGACCATCCGTTCGTCCGCCGACCAGCCCATGTGTCGCACGCGCCGCCGCGCCCTGAATGCGGCCCACGGCAGCCACAGCAGGGGCAGCAGACCCCAGACGCCGAGCCACCCTGTCGCCGCCGCCGCGACCAGCGGCACCCACACCGCGGTGAACAGGCACAGCCGCCACCACTGCCCCGCGTCCACGCCGTGCCATCGTTCGCGCGGCCACTGCGTCTGCGGCAGCAGGTGGCGCACCAGCGCGTCGCAGGTTTCGGGCGTGGCGATCGGCGCCAGTTCCTTCAGCGTGCGCTGGTCGTTCTGGCCCTGCTGGGCGACGGCGGTGTCGATGCGCAGGCTGCGTCGCTTCAGCAGGCGGTGCAGCACGCCTTCGTGCAGGGTCCACGCTTGTACCCGCCGGTGCGCGACGCTGGTGCGCAGGCGCGTCAGCAGGCCGCGCTCGACGGTCAGCCGGCGCTGCGATTCGCTGAGGCGGAAGCCGTGGTACTGCAGCAGCGCCAGCAGCACCGATAGTCCGCGCAACAGCAGCGCGGCCAGCGTCAGCAGCACGACCACGGCCAGCACCGTGCTCAGCCAGCCCAGGTGCAGGTGGTCGATGTAGCCGCTGGTCCGCTGCACCAGGCTTTCGATGAAGTCGCTCACCAGCCTGCGCGGGAACAGCTGCCACGCGCCGCCGAATGCCGCCGCGGCGACGATCATGCCGCGGTTCGACACCAGCCCCAGCCGGATCACTTCGCCCGGCGGCAGGCTCAGCAGCGTGTCGCCGGCGGGTGCGGCTTCCTCGACCGCGCCCGCCGGCGCGGCGGCGTGGCCGCGCTGGCGCACCTGCCGTTCCAGCGCCAGCGCCTCGTCCAGCCGCAGCACCTGCATCTGCGCTTCCGGCTTGCGTCCGCCGGCCGATTCCAGCCGCACTTCGGCCACGCCGAACAACCGGTGCAGCAGCGACTGGTGCACGACGACGTTGTGGATGCGGGCGAAGGGGATTTCGCGCAGGTTGCGCTGCAGCCAGCCGTCGCGGATGCTCAGCACGTCGGCGCCGACGCGGTAGCGATAGGTGAAATAGCGCAGCAGCGACACCGCCACCAGCACGCCGACCGCGACCAGCGGGGCGATGTTGGTCCACCACGGGTCGCCGTCGTCGCCGCGGCTGCCGAAGAACAGCAGCGCGATCAGCGGCAGGATGAACTGCTTCAGCTGCTGGATCAGCACGAACAGCCACGACCATGGATGCAGCCGGCGTTCGGCGGCGGGTTCCGCGCGGGCTTCGCTCACAGCGCGTCGCCGTCCTGGTCGAGCTGGCGCGCCAGGCGGTCGCGCAGCGCTTCGGCGTCGGCGTCGTCCAGCCCCGACACGCTGACCGCGGCCATGCGCGTGCCCGCGGTGTGGATCACCAGCGTCGCCAGCTTAGACGCGCGTTCCAGCGGCCCGCGTTTCAGGTCGAGGTGCTGCACGCGCGAGGTCGGCACGCGGCTCTCGGTCTGCCACAGGCGCCCGCGCCGCAGGGCGAAGCCGTCTTCGTCCAGCTTCCAGCGCGTGCGCAGGTGTCGCTTCCAGCCCAGCCGCGCGCCGAATACCGCGGCGAGCAGGCCCAGCGCCGGCACCAGCCACCATGCGAAGGCGGCGTTCGCCCATACCGCCAGCGGCACCGACAGGCCCGCCGCCGGCAGCGCCAGGCCCACGGCCGTTCCCAGCGCCTCGTACTTGGCCCCGCGCCGCGGCAGCGGCTGCCAGCCGTCGTCGGCCGTCGCGCCGGGCGTTCGGGTCGCGTCGCCGGGCATCAGTAATTGCCCGCCCTGACTTCCTCGAAGGTGTTGTAGTCCTGCACGTAGTCGCGGCCGTTGCGGTAATCGCGCAGCCGCGCCTGCAGCCGCTTCAGCGTGCGGCTGCGCGCCTTGTCTTCCATTTCGGCGCCGGCCAGTTTGTCCAGCGCCTTCTGCTGGAAGGCGGCGGCCTGGTCGAACTGCCGGTTCGCCGCGTACGCGGCGGCCACGGTGTCGAGCTCGCCGTAGGTCAGCGTGTCCTGGTTCTTCACCATGTAGCCGACCAGTTGCAGCGCCCTGGCCGGGTCGCGCTGGGCGGCGATGGGGCAGGTGGCCCAGGTCCACACCTGTTCGTTGCGCGCATGCTGCACGCCGGCTTCTTCGGCGCGCGCCTGCCAGTCCGCGGCCTGGCGGCAGTCCCGTGGCAGGCCGCCGGCGCCTTCGAAATAGAAGTTGCCCAGCGCCGCCATCGCTGCCGGGTTGGCCGCCGCGGCGGCGCGTTGCAGGTGCGCGGCGGCGCGCGCCAGCTGTGCGTCGGTGTACTGCTTCGGGTCGGACATCAGGTGCTGGAACATGTACCAGGCGGCGTCGCTGTTGCCGCCTTCGCTGGCCTGCTCCAGCAGCTTCCAGCCGCGCGGCTCGTCCTTCGGCGCGGCCTGCGGCAGGCTGCCGGTGACCAGCAGCATGCCCAGTGCGGTCTGCGCGAAGTTGTCGCCGGCCTCGGCCTTCACCCCCAGCGCCTGCACGCGGGTCTTGTAGGTGGCTTCGTAGGCGGGCCAGTTCTCGTTGAGGCGCGCACGCGCGGCCGGATCGTCGACGGCAGGCTGCTCCAGCGCGATCAGGTTGGGCGCCGGCTGGTCTTGCCCGAGGGAGCGCTGCAGCAGGAAGCCCAGCATCGCGTTCTCGGTCACCGATGCATTGCGGATCTGCTGCTGGATGGCCAGCGACGCGTCCGCGATCAGCGTTTCCGGCGCCACCTTCCAGCCGTCGCCGGAACGGAAGAACTCGGGGCCGAACTGGAACTGCTGCCCGGTCGGCGGCGCCAGTTCGCCGACGGCGTGGTCGTCGCCGAGCAGGGTGACGTGGCTCAGCGCGGGCAGGCTTCGGCCCTCTTCCGGCGCGCTGACGCCGTACCAGCCGCGCTCGAAGCACAGCCGCGCTGCAGCCTTGTCGTCCAGCGCCTTCAACGCATCGGGCGCCTGGGTGGCGCGCAGCGCGTAGACCACCACGCGGTCGGCGATCGGCAGCCTGCGCAGCTGTTCGACCGAGGCGTACAGCGCGCTGTCGCGCAGGAAGCCGAAATGCGCGAGGCTGGCATCGGCCAGCGTGTCCACGCTGCGCGGGTCGTTGTGGCTGCTCAGTTCCGCATAGCGGTCCCAGACGCGGCTGACCGCGGCCAGTTCGCGTGCATCGTCCGTCGCCACGGCAGGCAGCGCCATCGCCAGCAGGCCCCACAACATCCATCCGCGCATAGGTTTCCCCTTCAAGTGATGCCGACCGCTACAGGTAGGGATTCTTCTCGCCACTCCCCGGCGGTCGCAGCGTATAGCGTTTGTAGGTCCACTGGTATTGCGCCGGGTCGCGGCGGGCCACGCGCTCGACCGCGGCGTTGAGCGCGGCGGTGGCGACGGCGAGGTCCGGGTCGGCGATCTGCGGCGATACAGGTTCGACGTGCAGGGCGAATGCCAGGTCCGGGCCGGTGCGCTCGCACCACGCGCACAACACCGTCGCGCCGGTGCGTTCGGCCAGCCGCGACACCAGGGTCATGGTCAGCGCGGGAATGCCGAAGAACGGCGCGAATTCGCCGTCGCCCTGCTTGGGCTGCTGGTCGGGCAGGATGGCGATGGCGCCGCCTTCCTTCAGCTGTTTCCAGAGCTGGCGCACCGCCGGCCCTTCGGCGCGCACCTGGGTCACCTCGGCGCCGGCGCGCGCGCGCAGCAGGAAGGCGTTGCCGATCGCCGATTCCGGTGGCGCATAGACGAAGGCGTACGGCCCGCGCGCGGCCAGCCACTGGTTCAGCAGTTCCCAGTTGCCGAAGTGCGGCGCGACGACGATGACGCCGCGCCCGGCGGCGCGCGCTTCGTCGTACAGCGCCGCGCCGTACTCGTCGCGCAGGTGGGCCAGGTTCTGTGCGTGTGGCCGGGTCCAGAAGCGCAGGGTTTCCAGCGCCTGCCGCGCGGTCGTGCGCAGCACCGCGCGCTGCAGTTCGGCGCGCTGACCGGGCAGCAGGTCGGGGTAGGCCAGTTCCAGGTTGCGCCGCGCGACCCGGCTTTCGCGCGCATCGATCCGCAGCCACAGCCAGGCCAGCCCGTCGCCCAGCCGCCGCAGCCACGCCCACGGCAGGCGACAGAACAGGGCGACGGCGCGGTAGAGCAGGGCGGCCGGGAGTTCGGGCTTCATGGCGTGAAGTGTAGCGGTCGCCGCGGGTGCTCCCCCTTCGCAGAAGAGGGCAGGCGTTCGCGCAGCGAACGACGGGGGATTTGCGCGACGGCGGCGAAAAGCGGAAATCCCCCTTGGTCCCCCTTTTGCAAAGGCGGAAGAAAGGCGAAGCTTCGCTACTCCGGATTTCTTCGATCACCGTCCATGCTCTCCCTGATCCAGCGCGTCGCCCAAGCCTCCGTCACGGTCGAAGGCGAAACCGTCGGCGCCATCGGTCCGGGCCTGCTGGTTCTGGTCGCGGTCGAGCCCGGCGACGGCGAATCCCAGTTCCAGCGCATGGCCGAGCGCCTGCTCGGCTACCGGGTGTTCGCCGACGAGGCCGGCAAGATGAACCGCTCGCTGGCCGACACCGGCGGTGGCCTGCTGCTGGTCAGCCAGTTCACCCTGGCCGCCGACACCCGTTCAGGTACCCGCCCGGGCTTCAGCACCGCCGCCCCGCCGGGCGAGGCTGAACCCGGATTCAACCGACTGGTCGAGATCTGCCGGCAAAAACACCCGCCGGGGGTGGAAACCGGGCGTTTCGGGGCCCATATGGTCGTCAGCCTGGTCAATGACGGCCCGGTGACCTTTCTGCTGCGGCCCTGACGTTAACCGGCCAAAGGGACGCGGCGCAGGGTCGGGCGAACCCGGACCGGCTGCGGCTGGTATAATGCTAGGTTCCCTTCTCCCTTCCCCAAGCCGGTGGCGCAAGCACTCATGGCCAACGAACGTCCTGCCCAGCAATCCGACATCAAGCTGTTGATCAGCAAGGGCCTCGAGCAAGGCTACCTGACCTACGCCGAAGTCAACGACCACCTGCCCGACGACATGGTCGATCCGGAGCAGATCGAAGACATCATCGGCATGATCAACGGCATGGGCATCGACGTGCACGAGATCGCGCCCGATGCCGAGACCCTGCTGCTGGCCGGCGAAGCCGCCGGCAACCGCGAGGTCGACGAAACCGCCGCCGAGGAAGCCGCCGCGGCGCTGACCTCGCTGGACACCGAAGGTGGCCGCACCACCGACCCGGTGCGCATGTACATGCGCGAGATGGGCACCGTCGAGCTGCTGACCCGCGAAGGCGAAATCGCCATCGCCAAGCGCATCGAGGAAGGCCTGGCCCAGGTGCAGGCCGCATTGGGCAACTTCCCGTGGTCGGTCGAGCTGCTGCTGGAGGAATACGCGCAGCACAAGGCCGGCAAGAAGCGCCTGGGCGAAGTCGTGGTCGGCTTCAACGACCTGGAAGAACCCGAGGAAGTGCCGGCGGTCGAAGTGGCCGACGACTCTTCGGCCGACGCCGACGACGGGGACGAGGACGATGCCGCCGACGGCGACACCGAGGAAGCGGCGCCGACCGGCCCCGATCCGGAGGAAGTCGCCCGCCGCATGCAGGCGCTGGCCGACGCCCACGCCAAGTTCCGCAAGTCGTACGCGAAGAACGGCGCCGCGCACAAGGCCGTGGCCAAGCTGCGCGGCGAAATGGCCGACATCTTCGTCACCCTCAAGCTGCCGCTGCCGCTGACCGACTCGCTGGTCCGCCAGGTGCGCGACGTGCTCAACCAGATCAAGGAACACGAGCGCCGCGTGCTGTACCTGGCCACCCATGCCGCCAAGATGCCGCGCAAGGATTTCATCCGCTCGTGGGAAGGCAACCAGGTCAACCTGGGCTGGGTCGACGACGCGCTGAAGCGCAAGCAGAAGTGGTCCAGCGGCCTGCGCGAGGTCAAGGACAAGATCATCGCCGAACAGGAAGCGACCATCGCCATCGAAGGGACGATGCAGCTGAACCTGGCCGACATCAAGGAAATCAGCCGTGCGATGGCCTACGGCGAAGCCAAGGCGCGCAAGGCCAAGAAGGAAATGGTCGAGGCCAACCTGCGCCTGGTCATCTCCATCGCCAAGAAGTACACCAACCGCGGCCTGCAGTTCCTCGACCTGATCCAGGAAGGCAACATCGGCCTGATGAAGGCGGTGGACAAGTTCGAATACAAGCGCGGCTACAAGTTCTCGACCTACGCCACCTGGTGGATCCGCCAGGCGATCACCCGTTCGATCGCCGACCAGGCGCGCACCATCCGCATCCCGGTGCACATGATCGAGACCATCAACAAGCTCAACCGCATCTCGCGGCAGATGCTCCAGCAGTACGGCCGCGAGGCCACGCCGGAGGAGCTGGCCAAGGAGATGGACATGCCCGAGGACAAGATCCGCAAGGTCATGAAGATCGCCAAGGAGCCGATCTCGATGGAAACCCCGATCGGCGACGATGAGGATTCCCACCTGGGCGACTTCATCGAGGACACCAACGTGCAGTCCCCGATCGACAACACCACCGACATCAACCTGATGGAAACGGTGCGCGACGTGCTGGCCGGGCTGACCCCGCGCGAAGCCAAGGTGCTGCGCATGCGCTTCGGCATCGACATGAACACCGACCACACCCTCGAGGAAGTCGGCAAGCAGTTCGACGTCACCCGCGAGCGCATCCGCCAGATCGAAGCCAAGGCCCTGCGCAAGCTGCGCCACCCCAGCCGCAGCGAACAGCTGCGCAGCTTCCTCGACATCGACTGATTGTTGGACGGTAAGCGCATAGAGCGAAGGCCCGCCATCGGCGGGCCTTCGCTTTTGTAGAGCGGGGCTTGCCCCGCTGCCCTTGATCCTGTTTTGCCACGCCGCCCGAAAAGCAGCCGAGCAAGCTCGGCTCTACAACAGCGGGTTAGAATCCCCGGCTGCGGGCCTATAGCTCAACGGTTAGAGCAGAGGACTCATAATCCTTTGGTTCCAGGTTCGAATCCTGGTGGGCCCACCAAATTGAAACTTCATGGGTACGCATGAAGTTTTGCAGCTCCAGAGAAATGCCGGAATTCAAGGGGTTTATAGTCTCTCGGGACCACAAGGGTCTTCATTGCATCGCGGCGTGATGTGAGTAATCATGTGAGTACGCGCTGGCATGGCGGGCCGCGATACTCACTTTCCGGGTACTCACACATGCTCAACGACACGAAGCTCCGCAATCTGAAGGCGCGGCCCGCGCCGTATCGCGTCGCCGACACGAATGGCCTGTGCATCGAAGTGCGGCCGACGGGTGCCAAGCTGTGGCGCTATCGCTACCGGTACGCCGGCAAGGCCAGCATGGTGGGGCTGGGCGACTATCCGGCCGTGTCGCTGGCCGCTGCGCGTGCAGAGCGCGACAGGCTACGCGCGCTGGTCAAGGGTGGCGGCGATCCGGCACAGGCGCGCAGGATTGAGCGCGCGGCAGCGGTGTCGCAGGCGGAATCCACATTCGCAGCCATTGCGGAGGAACTGCGGGCCAAGCGTGCGCGCGAGGGGCTGAGTCCGGCCAGCGTGGCGCGAGAGCGGCGCTTGATCGAAAAGGACATGGCCGGCATTGGCCGCCTGCCCATCGCGAACGTGACAGCGCCCGAGCTGCTGTCGGCGCTGCGCAAGCTTGAGGGCAGGGGCGTCGTGGAGACCGCACACCGTGCCCGTTCACTGGCAGGGCGTGTGTTCCGCTACGCCATTGCCACAGGCCGCGCGCAGCGCAACCCTGCCGACGACCTGCGCGGGGCGCTGGAGCAGACCACGACCCGTCACCTGTCGAGCTTGACCGATCCCGAGGAAATCGCGCCCCTGTTGCGCGCGCTGCATGGCTACCAAGGAACCGCGGTGGTGGCCGCCGCGCTCAAGCTGGCACCGCTAGTATTCGTGCGTCCCGGGGAGCTGCGCCGCGCCCGCTGGGAGGATTTCGATCTGGACGCCGCAGAGTGGCGCTTCACCGCCAGCAAGACCGGCACGCCGCATATCGTGCCGCTGGCGACGCAGGCTGTGGCGATTCTGCGCGAGCTGCACCCCCTGACCGGGCGCGGCGAGTACGTGTTCCCCAGCGTGCGCAGCAACAAGCGCCCGATGAGCAACAACACTGTGAACGTAGCGCTGCGCGCGCTGGGTTTCGACGGCGACACCATGACCGGCCACGGGTTCCGCGCTATGGCCCGCACCGTGCTGGACGAGGTACTCGGCTTCCGGCCGGACTACATCGAACACCAGCTTGCGCACGCCGTGCGCGATCCGCTGGGCCGTGCCTACAACCGCACGAAACACCTGCCCGAACGCCGCAAGATGATGCAGGCATGGGCGGACTATCTGGACGGGCTGCGCAGCGGTGCAAATGTCGTGCCCATCCGCAAGGCGGGTTAATCGCAGGCATGGTGCGGTAAGCGCTAGGCCCATCTTCCACAACCGGAGAACGAGCATGGAAAAATCAAACGAACGTACCCCGTCAAGCTATGCGGTGATCTGGCTGCGCCGTACCCCATGGGGAGACACTGAGCAGGCGGACACGCCGCCGCTTCCGTGGGGGACATCCGTGGGGCAGCCGCACCGCTGAAGGCCCCGCGCTCTGCAATGAAACCCCGGTTCCGGCCGGGGTTTTTGCTGGCGGGGCGCAAGGCAGGAGAGGTCAAGACGCCTTTGATAAAAAAGTTGCTCCACGTTCTCTAGTGGCGTCCCTTTCGGGGGTGCATCTTCCCTGCTACTGCAGCGCCCGCTGCAGCCAAGCAAGGAGCATGAAAGATGCAAAATCCGGAAATCGACGAGAGCCACGCCGTGGCGTTGTTGCGCCTACCCGAGGTGCTGCGGCGGATTCCCGTCTCAAGGCCAACGTGGTATCGCGGTGTCGCTGAGGGCAGGTTCCCCAAGCCGATCAAGCTAAGCGAAAGGGTTTCGGCGTGGCGCGAAAGCGACATCGATGCGCTTATCGCGAAGTTCACGGAGGCGAACGCATGAGCGCGCCCTGCTGGAGCATGCGTGTCGAGGCCGAAACCGGGGCGCTGACACTGGGGCAGATTGTTGTTGACTGGGACATCCGTGGCGATGTTGCCAAACCCGTCTATAGGGTTCTACCCCGCTAACACGGACACTTCAAAGAAGCCTCATCATGAGGCAGGAGGAGTGTCATGGCGCAGCGAAGAAAGTTCAGCGAAGAGTTCAAACGTGAGGCGGTTGGCCTGACGCG
>JBDHQQ010000094.1:0-10095 GCA_039807145.1 Pseudoxanthomonas sp.
CCGCTCCAGCAGGTCTCCGTGCAGGGCCGGCAGCTGCGGGTATTCGCGCAGTTGCGGCTCGTCGCACAGCGCCTCGACCAGCGGCAGCGCGACTTCCGGGCCCACGGCCATGCCGACGGCCGCGGCGCGGTTCAGTTCGACGACCGGCGAAGGCGAGGCCTGCGCCAGCCGCGCATACAGTGCGGCGATGCGCGACCAGTCGGTGTTCTGCGCGCGCGTGGCGCGCGCGTGGCAGGCGGCGATGGCGGCCTGCAGCGCGTAGGGGCCGTCGGCGCCGCCCATGATCGCGGCGCGCTCCAGCGCGTTGAGCCCGCGCTGGATCTGCAGGCGGTCCCAGCGCGTGCGGTCCTGCTCCAGCAGCAGCACCGGCTCGCCATCGGCGTCCGCGCGCGCGCGCAGGCGCGACGCCTGCAGTTCCATCAGCGCCAGCAGGCCGTACACCTCGGGTTCGCCCGGCATCAGCCCGGCCAGCACCCGGCCCAGCCGCAGCGCCTCGTCGCACAGGGCCGGACGCATCCAGTCCTGGCCGGCGGTGGCCGAATAGCCTTCGTTGAACACCAGGTAGATCACTTCCAGCACCGAACCCAGGCGTTCGGCCAGTTCCGCCTTGCGCGGCACTTCGAATTTCACCTGCTTCTGCGCCAGCGTGCGCTTGGCGCGGACGATGCGCTGGGCGACGGTCGGTTCGGACTGCAGGAAGGCGCGGGCGATCTCGTCGGTGGTCAGGCCGCCGAGCAGGCGCAGGGTCAGCGCGACCCGTCCCTCGGTCGGCAGCGCCGGATGGCAGGCGACGAACACCAGCCGCAGCAGGTCGTCGCCGATGTCGTCTTCCAGCCATTCGTCGCTTGCCGGGCCGGCCATGTCGGCGCCCTCCCCTTCACAGGCCAGTTGCTCATGCTTGCCCGCGTGCAGCCTGCGCTGGCGCAGCTGGTCTATCGCGCGGCGCTGCGCGGCGGTCATCAGCCACGCGGCCGGGTTGTCCGGCACGCCGTCCTGCGGCCAGCGCTCCAGCGCGGTCACCAGGACGTCCTGCGCCAGTTCCTCGGCGCTGTCGATGTTGCCCAGCATGCGCGCCAGCCGGGCCACCAGCTTGGGCGATTCCATACGCCATAGGGCGTTCAGGGTACGGTGGACGTCGGGGGCGTTCATGGAAGAAGGAGAATCGCGGCTCATGCGGAC
Organism: Pseudoxanthomonas sp.; assembly: GCA_039807145.1. Taxonomy (GTDB): domain Bacteria; phylum Pseudomonadota; class Gammaproteobacteria; order Xanthomonadales; family Xanthomonadaceae; genus Pseudoxanthomonas_A. The sequence continues at coordinate 1,180 of JBDHQQ010000094.1, forward strand.
TGTGACCGATCCCTGATTCATGCAGGTTCCATGCCAGCCTCAGGACGGACGGATCTTCATGCGCCGGGAAATCCGGCTTCGTCCATGTGGAAGATTTTCCAGGTGTGGCCGTCCGGGTCCTCGAAGCTGCGCTGGTACATGAAACCGTAGTCCCTGGCCTCGCCCGGCTCCTTGCCGCCGGCGGCCAGCGCCCCGGCCATCGTCGCGTCGACCTCGGCGCGGCCGGGCGCGGACAGCGCCGGCAGGGTCTACAGTTCCATGTTCGCATCCGCGACCGGCTTCTTCGTGAAGCCCTGGAAACACGCACGGGTCAGCAGCATCACGTAGATGGTATCGCCGACCACCACGCAGGCCGCGTTCTCGTCGCTGAACTTCGGGTTGATGGCATGGCCGAGCGCGGCGTAGAAGGCTTTCGACTTCTCCAGACCGGCGACCGGCAGGTTGACGAATATCTGGGCAGGCATTGGGAGTTCCCCGATAAAGGAGCGAGTGGAGAGGAGTGAGGAAGAAGCGAGACCCTTCCTTCGCTCATTTCCTGCCGCTTTACTTCCTGCCTCAACCTCGAATCGCCGCTTCGATCCGCGCGACGTCGATCTTTCCCATCCGCATCATCGCGTCGAACGCGCGCTTGGCGACCGCCGGATCGGATCCGGTGAAGGCCTCGGTCAGGACGATCGGGGTGATCTGCCACGACACGCCCCACTTGTCCTTGCACCAGCCGCACTGGCTTTCCCTGCCGCCGTTGCCGACGATCGCGTTCCAGTAGCGATCCGTCTCGGCCTGGTCGACGGTCGCGACCTGGAACGAGAACGCCTCGCTCTGGGCAAACGCGGAGCCGCCATTGAGCCCGATGCACGGGATGCCCATCACGGTGAATTCGACCGTCAATACGTCTCCTCGCTTTCCCGAAGGGAAGTCCCCCGGCGCTCGGTGGATCGCGCCGACGGAAGACTCGGGAAAGGTTTCGGCGTAGAAGCGCGCCGCTTCCTCGGCGTCGTGGTCGTACCAGAGGCAGATCGTGTTCTTCGCGGGTGTCGTCATGTCCTTTCTCCGCATGGATATCAGATTGGCGACGCTACGTCGAAACGAGCGTCTTGAAGCCGCCGAAGATCATGCGCTTGCCGTCGAACGGCATGTTCTTCGCGTCCATCTGCGCGAACCGCTTGTCGTTCATCACCCGCTTGTTGACCTGGTCGCGGTGCGCGCGCGACCTGTAGACGATGTACGCGAACACCACCACCTCGTCGTCCTTCAATTTGACCGAACGCGGGAACGAGGTCAGCTTGCCCGCCGGCGCATCGTCGGCCACGCATTCGTGGTAGGCCAGCGCGCCGTGCTCCATCCACACCTTGCGGCCCAGCCGCGCCATTTTCCTGTAATCGCCAAGGCGCGCCTGCGGCACCGGGACCACGAATCCGTCCACGTAGCTCATGTCGTTCTCTCCTCTGGTCGCATGGAAAATCCCTTCAATCCCCGGCGGGCGCGTCAGTTCCCGCCCGCCTGCGGTTTCATGCAGTTGATCATCCACGGCTGGCCATAGCGGTCGTCGAGCATGCCGAAGCGCAGCGCCCATGCGGATTCCGCCAGCGGCATCCGCACTTCCCCGCCTTCGGACATCGCGTCGAACACGCGCTGCGCTTCCTCGATGCTGTCCACCTCGATGTTGACAGAGGTCGTGGCCTGGCCGTCGGGGTTCTCCACGCCGTCCGCGCCCATGATCGAGGCGCCGCCAGCCACCAGATGGATGTTGGCGATCAGGGGCCTCATCGGCTCGGGGATGTCCGGCCCCATGTCGCCATAGGTCGCGGTGGAGACGATCTCGCCGCGCAGGGCCTGCGCGTAGAACGCGAAGGCCTCGCGGCATTTGCCTTCGCGGAACATCAGGTACGGAATCAGTTTCATCCTGGCAATCTCCTGCAGTAACCGGAATTCAGTGGGCGCGGGTCGCGCGGGCGGCGGCTTCGGCGAACACGCGCTGCTCCTGCTCGCGCATTTCACGAGTGAAGGCCTCGCCGAAGTCGTCGACCTCGAACACCGGGCGGACCTCCACTTCGGCCCCGCCGTCGAACGGCGCGCGCTTCAGCCATTCCATCGCCTCGTCCAGCGAACGCACCTGCCACAGCCAGAAGCCCGCGACCAGTTCCTTTGTCTCGGCGAATGGCCCGTCCACGACCGTACGCCGCCCGCAATCGAAACGCACGCGCGCGCCGCGGCGGCTGGGATGCAGGCCTTCGCCGGCCAGCAGGATGCCCGCCCTGGACAGCGATTCGTTGTAGTTGCCCATTTCGGCCAGTTGCTGCCGCGAGGGCAGGACGCCGGCCTCGCTGTCGGCATTGGCCTTGACGATCACCATCACCTTCATCGTCGTTCTCCGGCGCGCCGCAATGGCCGCCTTCACTGGATACGACGGCCGGGATCGCGGGGAATCGACATTCTCCCGGAAATTTTTTCGGGATGGTCTGCTGCATTGCATCACATGACATCCACGCCCGCTTGGCCGGGATCGGGCATCATGCGCCCTCGCGCCCCGGAGCCTGCGCATGCAATACCTGCTGCTGGTCTACGTCGACCCCGAACTGCTGAAGGAACTGCCCGCCGAGGAATACGACCGGCTGATGCGCGGTTGCCTGTGCCACGCCGACGAACTGAAGGCCGAAGGCAAGCTGCTGATGTCGCAGCAATTGGAGCCCGTGCCGACCGCGCGCGCGGTGCGCGTGCGCGACGGCAAGTCCCGCGTCACCGACGGTCCGTTCGCCGAAACCAAGGAACTGCTGGCCGGTTTCAACCTGATCGAAGCGGCGGACATCGAAGAAGCCACGCGCATCGCCCACGAATTCCCGTGGACGCGCTTCGGCTGCATCGAGGTGCGGCCGGTGCACGACATGGATGCGGAACGCCGCCGCGTCGGCCTGGTCGCCTGATCGCGCGGATTCAGCGCCGCCCGCGGATCACGCGCACTGCGCGCAGGCGTCCTCGCGCGCATCGCCGTGCGCCGCCCAGGCATAGACCAGCAGGCCCAGCGCCGCGGTAGCCGCGCCGACGTAGCCGGTCGACGTCCAGCCGAAGCCCGCGCCGATGGCCAGGCCGCCCAGCCACGGTCCCAGGGCGTTCGCCGCATTGAACGCCGCGTGGTGCGAAGCCGCCGCCAGCGTCTGCGCCTCGCCGGCCACGTCCATCAGGCGGATCTGCAGGCACACCGCCATCGCGCCCATCATGCCCACCGCCACCGCGCCGGGCAGCACCGTCCACGGCGAACGTGCGGCCAGCGGGAACAGCAGCAGCACGATCACCGCCCAGCCCAGCGCCAGCGCCACGCCGCGGAAGCCATGGCGGTCGTACAGCCAGCCGCCGGCGAGGCTGCCGATCACCCCGCCCAGGCCGATGGCCGCCAGCCCGAACGGGATCCAGCTTTCCCGCACGCCGGTCACCTGCACCAGCGTCGGCGCCAGGTAGCTGAAAACGCAGAACATGCCCGCGAAGCCGATCGCGCCGATCAGCAGCGCCTGCCACACCGGCAGGCGGTTGAACGCGCGCAGTTCCGCGCGCACGCCGGCCTGGGTCGCCGGCACCGCACCGGCCGGCAGGAACCGCGCGGTCAGCAGCAGCGTGATCAGCGCCAGCAGCGACACCGCGGCGAACGCCCAGCGCCAGCTGACCGCCTGCCCCAGCCAGGTCGCCAGCGGATTGCCCAGCAGCATCGCGATGGTCAGGCCCAGCATGATCAGGCTGACCGCCTTGCCGCGTTCCTCCGGCCGGCTGATCGCCGCGGCGGTCAATGCGGACACGCCGAAGAACGCGCCGTGCGGCAGGCCGGCGATGAAACGGAACAGCAGCAGGCTGTGGTAATCCGGGCCCAGCGCCGAAGCCAGGTTGCCCAGCGCATAGAAACCCATCAGCGCCAGCAGCAGGGTCTTGCGCGGCCAGCCGCCGGCCAGCAGCGCCAGCAGCGGCGCGCCGACCACCACGCCCAGCGCATAGGCGCTGATCAGGTGGCCGACCTGCGGCTCGCTGACGCCCAGGTCGCGCACCAGGTTCGGCATCAGGCCCATGCTGGCGAACTCGCTGGTGCCGATGGCGAAGCCGCCCACGGTCAGGGCGAACAGGATCAGCGCGCGATGGCCGCGCGACAACGCGACGGGAACGGCGGCAGCGGGGCTGGAAGCGAGGGGGGCGGAAGACATGCGGATATTGTTGTGCAATGCAGCAATGCCGTGAACCCCCGCGCTGCGGAATTCAGCGGTGCATTCGTATGCCGGCCGTGCTTGAACGCCGCACAACGCCTTCGATGCGGCCGCTTGCCGGCGATGAAGCGGCAAAGGTATTGATATGGCATGGCCCGACCCTCCCCCGCTCCACGTCTTCGTCGCGCCCCCCGCCGTTGCCTTCCCGCCATCGCGGCCTTGCTGCTTTCCGCCTGCGCCATGCGGCCGCAAACGCCGGAGCGCAGTCCCGACGACATCCGCGCCGAAATCGCGCGCAAGCTGCCGGCCGGCCTGGCCGACCGCAGCGGCTGGGCCAACGACGTCTATGTCGCGCTCACCGCACAGGACATTCCCGCCACCAGCGCCAACCTGTGCGCGGTGCTGGCGGTGACCGAACAGGAATCCACCTACCAGGTCAATCCGCCGGTGCCGAACCTGGGCCGCATCGCGCGCGCGGAGATCTACAGGCGCGCCGGCGAACACCATGTCCCGCGCTTCGCGGTCGATGCGGCGTTGAAGCTGAAGTCTCCCGATGGCCGCAGCTATGCCGAACGCATCGACGGCGTGCGCACCGAGAAAGGCCTCAACGACATCTACACCGACATGATCGCCGAGGTGCCGCTGGGCAAGCGCCTGCTGGCCGGGCTGAACCCGGTGCGCACGGCCGGGCCCATGCAGGTCGGCATCGACTTCGCCAGAGCGCACGCCGGCGATTACCCGTATCCGCTGCAGCCGGGCAAGACGATCCGCGACGAAGTGTTCACCCGCCGCGGCGGCCTGTACTTCGGCGCGAAGCACCTGCTGGGCTACCGCACCAGTTACGACGCGATGCTGTACCGCTTCGCCGATTTCAACGCCGGCTGGCACGCCAGCCGCAATGCGGCTTTCCAGGCGGCGGTGACGAAGGCCAGCGGCATCGAGCTGCAGCTGGACGGCGACCTGCTCATGCCCGGCGCATCGATGGACAACCCGGGCGCCACCGAGCGCGCGGTGCGGGCGCTGGGCGGACGCCTGGGCATGGACCCGCGCGAAATACGGCGTGCGTTACAGCAATCGGATTCGCCGGATTTCGAACGCACCGGGCTGTACGCGCAGGTGTTCGCCCTTGCCGAACGCGACGCCAGCCGGCCGTTGCCGCGCGCGGTCCTGCCGGGAATCAAACTGCAAAGCCCCAAGATCACCCGCAACCTGACCACGGCCTGGTTCGCCAACCGGGTCGATGAGCGCTGGCGGCGCTGCATGAAGCGCTAGACTCGGCGGCATGAACACCCTTCTGCGCCGCCTCGCCTGCCTCGCCCTCCTGCTCGCCGCGGCTCCGGCCTTCGCCGCCGACGGACCGCGCATCGAAGTCGGCTTCGCCGCCGGCGCCCGCGCCACCCCGGTCACCGGCCGGGTGTACGTGGCGATCAGCCGCGACAACGCCAAGCCGCCGATCCAGCAGGTCGACGTCACCGGCGTGCCGTTGTTCGGGCGCAGCGTCGAGGCGCTGGCGCCGGGCCAGGCCGCCGCCATCGGTCCCGACGACTTCGGCGCGCCACTGGCCAGCCTGCGCGACCTGCCGGCCGGCGAGTACTGGATGCAGCCGTTCGTCAACGTCTACACCGAGTTCCGCCGCGCCGACGGCCACGTCGTGTGGCTGCACATGGACCAGTGGGAAGGCCAGGACTGGAAGCGTTCGCCCGGCAATCTGTACGGCGAGCCGGTCAAGGTGCGCTTCGACCCGGCCTCGGACGCGCCGATAAAACTGGTCGCCGACAAGGCCATCGCGCCGATCCCGTTCCCCGCCGATACCGCCGAAGTGAAGCGCTTCCGCATCCGCAGCAAGCTGCTCAGCGACTGGTGGGGCCAGCCGATCTGGCTGGGCGCGACCGTGCTGCTGCCGAAGGACTACGACCGGCATCCGCAGACCCGTTACCCGGTGGTCTACGACCACGGCCACTTCTCGACCGCGGCGCCGATGGGCTACGACCGGCCGAAATCGAAGTTCCGCGACTACTGGCTGGCCGACGGCACGCCGCGCGTCGTCGTGGTCACCCTGCAACACCCGTCGCCGTACTACGACGATTCGTACGCGGTGAACTCGCCCAACGTCGGCCCGTACGACGACGCGATCAACAACGAGCTGATCCCGGAAATCGAACGCCGCTTCCGCATCGTCGGTGAACCGTGGGCGCGCATCCTCACCGGCGGCTCGACCGGCGGCTGGATCGCCGTGGCGCAGCAGGTGTTCCACCCGGCGAGCTACGGCGGCAGCTTCGCGCTGTGTCCCGATTCGCTGGACTTCCGCCACCACCAGGTGGTGAACCTCTACGACGACGCCAACGCCTACTGGCTGGACAAGAGCTGGCTGCGGGTGGAACGCGCCAGCGCGCGGCAGCCGGACGGCAACATCGACGTGATGATGAAGGACGAGAACTGGCACGAACTGGCGGTCGGCGACCGTTCGCGTTCCGGCGGCCAGTGGGACATCTGGGAAGCCGCGTTCGGCCCGGTCGGCGCCGACGGCTATCCGCAACGCATCTGGGACAAGCGCAGCGGCGCCATCGACCATGCAGTCGCCGCGTACTGGAAGGAACACTTCGACCTTCGCCACATCCTGGAATCGCAGTGGGCGACGCTGGGCCCGCAGGTGACCGACAAACTGCACATCTACGTCGGCGACGCGGACACCTACAACCTCAACATGGGCGTGCGCGCGCTGGACGAATTCCTGCAGCGCGCGAAGAACCCCGCCTTCGCCGGCAGCGTGACCTACCAGCCGATGGCGCCGCACTGCTGGGGACCGCGCGGCAAGGAACTGTTCGACCTGATCGACGCGCAGATCCGCCGGCAGGCGCCCGCAGATGCGGACCTGTCGGGTTGGCACTACTGATCATTCCCGACGCACCGTGCAGGAATGGCGGAGATGGATACGGACGACCAACGTCCACGTAGAGCGGGGCAAGCCCCGCTCCACGGAAACGACAATCGCGATTCCCACCGGTTCGGTCGCGGCCAAGCCCGCTCCTACACGAACCCGCCCACTCCGCTAGACTCGGCGGCATGAATATCTCACTTCGCCTGTCCTGCCTCGCGCTGCTGCTGGCCGCCGCGCCGGCGTTCGCCGACGAACCCTCCACGCCGGTCGCGACCGTGCGCGTGGCCTTCGACCGCCATGGCGTCACCGACACCCGCACCACCGGCGTTGCCGATCCGGCGACCGGGCGCGCGATCAGCGCCGACGATCCGGTGCGGATCGCGTCGATTTCCAAGCTGGTCCTTTCCGTCGGCGTGATGCGCCTGGTCGAAGCCGGCACGCTGGACCTCGACGCCGACGTGTCGGACACGCTGGGCTACCAGGTGCGCAACCCGAACTTCCCCGACGCGCCGATCACCCTGCGCCTGCTGCTGTCGCACACCTCCAGCCTGACCGATGGCGCCGGTTACTGGCAGGTGCCGTTCGACGGCCAGTTCAAGGACCTGCTGGACGATCCGAAGGCGTGGGACAAGGAACACGCGCCGGGCGCGTACTGGCGCTACGCCAACGCCGGCTTCCCGATCATCGCCGGGGTGATGGAGCGCGCCACCGGCGAGCGTTTCGACCTGCTGATGCAACGACTGGTGCTGAAGCCGCTGGGCCTGCACGCCTGCTACGGCTGGCCCAGCTGCGACGAAGCCACCGCCGCGCGCGCGGTGGTGCTGTATTCGGAAGGCAAGCCGGAAGTCGACGACAACCAGGGCAAGAAGCCGGCCTGCGGCATCACCCGGGCCAGCGACGGCAGCTGCGACCTGTCGAAGTGGCGCGCCGGCACCAGTTCCAACGTGTTCGGCCCACAGGGCGGCCTGCGCATTTCCGCCAACGACCTGTCGAAGATCGGCCGCCTACTGCTGGGCGACGGCGAAGTGGATGGCGTGCGCCTGCTGAAACCGGAATCGGTACGGGCGATGATCGGCCCGGAATGGAGCTTCGACGGCGGCAACGGCCTGACCCTGGAGGAAGACGATCCGATCCGCACGAAGGGCGGCTTCACCTGTCGCTACGGTTTGGCCGTGCACACGCTGGCCACCGGCCTGCCCGACTGCGGCGACGATCCGTTCGGCGACGGCGTGCAGCGCGTCGGCCACAGCGGCAATGCCTACGGCCTGCTCGCCGGTTTGTGGGTGGATCGCAAGACCGGCACCGGCGTGGCCTATTTCTCCACCGGCAACGACACGCCCGAACCGGGCGCGCGTTCGGCGTTCAGCCGGATCGAGGAGAAGCTGGCGCGCGGGGAATAAGCGCGCCGGCTCCCATCCGCTGGCGAATCAGATCGCCGGCGCAGCTCCGAGCTCCGCGCCCTCGGCGAGGATGCGGTATTCGACGGGCGAGACATCCAGCCCCTTGGCGTCCTCGCGCAGGTGCTCGACCTGTTCGGGCGTCAGGTCCTTGCGCGACAGCACGCCGACCACTTCGGCATGGCCGCTGCTGTCCTTGGGAATCAGGAAGGCGTGGTCCTTGAACATCACGCGCGCGGTCTGGCCGTTGTCTTCCAGCATCATCCAGCAGCCCTCGGCCTGGCAGACCTGGGTGATGCGGCCGCTGTAGCGCTGCGACTTGCCGGCGTGATCATCAAATGCAGCGACGGCTGCGGACACCGGGATGGCGGCGGTTTCCGGCAGCGGCGCGCCGTAACGGGCGGGCTCGCCGGCATGGGCGAGGCCGGCGAAGGCCAGCAGCATGGCGGGCAGGAGGATA
>JBDHQQ010000095.1:0-10025 GCA_039807145.1 Pseudoxanthomonas sp.
GCGCGCACGGTCACCGCGCGACTGGTCGGGTCCACGCGCGAATCGACGGTGGCGATTTCGCCTTCGAAGGACTGGTCTGGCCACGCGCTACTGCGCGCGACGATGCGCTGGCCGGCCGCGACCTGGCCCAGCGCCGCTTCCGGCACGGTGAAATCGAGCTTGATCAGCGATACGTCGTCAAGCGTGGTGATCGCGGTGCCGGGCGTGACCAGCGAACCCGGGCTGACCAGGCGCAGGCCGAGCATGCCGTCGAACGGCGCGCGGATCACCCGGTCGCTGACGGTGGCGCGCTGGGTCGCGACGCGCGCGCGCGCGGCTTCCAGCGCGGTGCGCTGGGTTTCCAGGTCGGCCCGCGCGATCAGCTGCTGGTCGGCGAGCCGGCGGCTGCGTTCGTACAGTTGCTCCGCGTTGCGCAGCTCGGCCTGCGCCTCGGCGACGTTCGCAGCCTGCTGGCCCTGCACCAGCGTCACCAGCGGCTGGCCCTTGCGCACGAACTGGCCGCTGTCGAATTCCACCGTGGCCACGGTCTGGCTGACGCTGGCGCTGACGGTCACCGATTCGCGTGCGTTGGCCGTGCCCAGCGCGGCGAGTTCGTCGCTCCAGCGCACCGGCTGCACGACCTGGGTGGTCACCGTGGCCGGCGACTGGCCCCTGGGTCCGTTGTCGTTGTTCTTGCATGCGACCAGCGCCGCCGCGAAAGCCGCGATGGCGAAGAAACGGCGTCCGCATGGGACACGCACGCGGCGAGGCTGGAAACAGGAATTACGCATGTTCGAAGTTTAACGGCCCGGGATGCCGCGCGGTTGACAGCGGAAGCCGACTTTCGGCCATGACCAATGGCACATGGCGGCCATCGATGTTTCCCGGGCTTTCGTCGCACATTGAAGCAACGCCACCGCCGGGAAGTAACGCTGCTACAGGCCGAGCTTCTCCAGCACCTGCAACGCCAGCGCTTCGGCGTTTTCCTCGCTGGCGCGCAGGTGCAAGGTCGGGAACATTGGTCATCGGGCCACGAAGCAGAGAACCGCAGCATGCACCGGCGCGGCCTGCGTCTGCCGCAGGCTCAGGGATTGCCGCTTGGCAGCGGCTCGGCCGGTGCAGGCGTGGACGTGGACGCAGGCGTGGGTGCAGTGGGCCAGGACACCGGAGAGAAGGTCGGCCACAGCGGGGCGGCGGCCGGCGCGACGGCTTCGGGCGCCGGCGGCGGCTCCGGCGGCTCCAGCTTCAGCACCGCCGGCAGGTAGCGTTCGACCAGTTTGAAGAACGCCCGGTAGAACTGCGGGTCTTCCACGGTCATGCTGCCGACCCGCACCAGCGAATCGTCGGTGCTGCCGATCGGCAGCGACAGCGAGCCCAGTCCGCCGACGCCGACGCTGGCCGAAGTATTGCGCTTGCTCAGGTTGTAGCGCTCCTGGTTGGCGCTGGCCGATAGCCACGACTCGCCGGAAGCCATCGTCACGCAGGACACGCGCAGCTGCAGCTGTTCGTGCACGTCGGACTCCGGCTGGAAGTTCTTCCCGGCCTCGACCGCGTCCGGCGTCGCCTTGGCCACCACGTAGCCCTGACTCAGCAAGGCGCGGCGGGCGGCCTCGCACACCTGCGCGGGCGTGTGTTCGAACGTGCGCGAGAAGGTGCCGTCGGCGTCGAAAGCCTCCCTGGCCAGCATTTCGCCCTTCTTCGACATCGAGAGGCCGAAACAGCCGGTCAGCGACAGCGCGGCGGCAAGCGCGACGACGCCGGGCAGTGCATTGCGGAGCGGAAGACGGAACATGGCACGGGCAGGCAGATGTTAACGGCGCATGATAACCCGGGCCTGTCAGGGGTTCCGGCACAGGGTCTCACTCGTGCAGGTTGGCGTTCACAGGTACCGCATTGGTCGGCCGGTGCCGGAAACCGGCCGCGCGGGCGCTTGCCGTTGCCGCTTCCGCAGCTTATGCGGCGACCGCCCCGGCCAGCGATTCCCAGTCCGGCGGCGCGGGCCAGTCGGCTTCCTGGTTGCCTTCCAGCACGCGGCGCAGGTCGCGGCGGTCGATCTGCGGCGCCAGTGCCTGCACCAGTTCCAGCGCGTAGTCGCGCAACACGCGTTCGCGCGGCAGCACCGCCCAGGCGATGCATTCGTTCACCTCCGGCGGCGCCGGCCACGCGCGCAGGTCGGTGTCGGCCGCGCCGATCGCCATTTCCGCCAGCAGGCCCACGCCCAGCCCGGCGCGCACGTAGGTCTTGATCAGGTCGGCGTCCAGCGCGGTCAGGGCGATGTCCGGCACCAGCCCGACGCCGGCGAAGGCGCGCTGCAGCGACGAGTTCGGCCGGGTCGACGATTCGTAGCTGATCAGCGGCTGCGCGGCCAGTTCGGCCATGCCGGGCGGCCCGTCCGCCTGCGCCAGCGGGTGCCCGAGCGGCACCACCGCCAGCCGCCGCCAGCGGTACAGCGGCACGGCGATGCCGGCCGGCGGCGTGTCGCCGGCGGTGCTGACCACGGCGATGTCGGCGTCGCCTTCGCCGAGCAGGTCCAGCGCGGCGCTTTCGGCGGCCTGCTGCAGATGCACGCCGACCTGCGGATAGGCCTGCTTGATCCGGGCGATGGCCGGCGGCAGCACGAAGCGCGCCTGGGTGTGGGTGGTGGCGATGACCAGCTCGCCCCGGCTTTCGCGGCGCTGGTTGGCCGAGTAGGTGCGGATGTTGTGGACTTCCGCCAGCACCGCGCGCGCGCGTTCGATGACCTGCGCGCCGGCCGGGGTCACCGACTCCAGGCTGCGCCCCTTGCGCACGAACAGCAGGAAGCCCAGTTCGTCCTCCAGCTGCTTGAGCTGCTTGGACAATCCCGGCTGGGTCGCATGCACCCGGGCCGCGGCCTGGGTGATGTTCAGTCCGGCATCGGCGATGGCGACCAGGTAGCGAAGTTGGATCAGCGTCATGGCCTTACGCGAACCGTCATGAGGGGAAGTGATAAGCCACTGTAGAGGATTTCCGCCCGATTCAGGCCGTGGCCTCATCACCCAGTGGAATATGCGGCCAATTGCCGGTTATTTCCCTGTCTCCGCGTTCAACCCTTAGCTTGCCGGTACCGCACGGCCCTCGCCGCCGCCATGACGCCATCACACCCTCGCCCGACACCGGGCGGAAGGGCCGCCCGCTTCCCCGGAGATTCCCCCATGACCATCCACGACAGCATCCTCGACATCATCGGCCGCACGCCGGTGGTCCGCCTGCACCGCATCGCACCAAAGCGCGTGCAGTTGTACGCCAAGGTCGAGTCGTTCAACCCCGGCGGTTCGGTCAAGGACCGCCTCGCCCTGGCCATCGTCCTCGACGCCGAGGCCAAGGGCCTGCTGAAGCCCGGCGACACCATCGTCGAGGCGACTTCCGGCAACACCGGCGTCGCCCTGGCCATGGTCGCCGCCGCGCGCGGCTACAAGTTCGTGGCGACGATGGCGGAAACCTTTTCCATCGAACGCCGCAAGCTGATCCGCGCCTATGGCGGCAAGGTCATCCTGACCCCGGCCGCCGAGCGCGGCACCGGCATGGTGCGCAAGGCCGAGGAACTGGCGGCGAAGCACGGCTGGTTCCTCGCCCGGCAGTTCGAGAATCCGGCCAATCCGGCCTACCACCGCCAGACCACGGCCGCGGAAATCCTGCGCGACTTCGCCGGCCAGCGCCTCGATCATTTCGTCAGTGGCTGGGGCACCGGTGGCACCCTCACCGGCGTCGGCGAGGTGCTGCGCGCGGCGCGGCCCGAGGTGAAGATCACCGCGGCCGAACCGGCGGTCGCGCCGCTGCTGCAGGGCAAGGAATGGTCGCCGCACAAGATCCAGGGCTGGACGCCGGATTTCGTGCCGGAAGTGCTGAACCGCGATGTCGCCGACGAAGTGCTGTCCGTCGCCGATGTCGACGCCATCGCCACCTCGCGCCGCCTCGCCGCCGAGGAAGGCATCTTCGCTGGCATCTCCGCCGGCGCCACCGTGCACGCGGCGCTGCAGGTGGCCGAACGGGCCGACGACGGCGCGGTGATCCTCGCCGTGCTGCCCGACACCGGCGAACGCTATTTCTCGACGCCGCTGTTCGAAGGCGTCAACGAGGGTTCCGACGACGAGTGGCTGGCGTCGCTGGGCTGACGCTGGTAGGAGCGCTCTCGAGCGCGACCGCAGAAAATCCGCCACCACGAATACTGGTGCAGGTGGGCTTATGACTGCCGGTCGCGCTCGAGAGCGCTCCTACCCTCGAATCCGGGTCGTCCTGGAAGGTTCGGAAGCAATGGCGACGTAATGCATACCGGCGAGGCCCTCTCGCGGATTCCATCCGCCTGTCTGGTCCAACCCAACGCAAATTGCGCCGGCTAACCCGGCGGCGTAGTCTCGCCGGACTTACGAGGGAGAACGCGCCATGCCATTACGCATCCCCGTCGTCCTGCTGTCCGCCCTGCTCGCGCTGCCTGGCTTCGCCGCCCATGCGGCCCAGCCAACGGCCCATCCGGCCTATCACGACAACACCGGCCGCGACGACGTACTGTCGGGCGGAGTCAAGCTGATCCCGATCCACACGCCGGTCGGCGACTTCAGGGTCTGGACCAAGCGCGTCGGCAACAACCCTCGGATCAAGCTGCTGTTGCTGCACGGCGGGCCCGGCGCAACGCACGAATACTTCGAAGCCTTCGACAGCTACCTGCCTGCAGAGGACATCGAGTACTACTACTACGACCAGCTCGGTTCCGCCTACAGCGACCAGCCCGACGACCCTCGCCTGCTGGATACCGCGCGCTTCGTCGAGGAAGTCGAACAGGTGCGCCAGGCACTGAAGCTGGACAAGGACAATTTCTACCTGCTGGGGCATTCGTGGGGCGGCATCCTCGCGATGGAGTACGCGCTGAAATACCCGCAGCACCTGAAGGGGCTGATCATCTCGAACATGATGTCCAGCATCCCCGCGTACAACGACTATGCGCGCAAGGTGCTGGAGCCGCAGATGGATCCGGCTGCGCTGGCCGAGATCAAGCGCATGGAAGCGGCCCGGCAGTACGACGATCCGCGTTACGAGGAACTGCTGCTGCCGCATTACGAAGCGCACGTGCTGCGCATGCCTGTCGCGCAGTGGCCGGATCCGGCTCTCCGTGCGTTCGCGAAGATCAACAAGCAGGTCTACGTGCCGATGCAAGGACCGAGCGAACTGGGCGCCAGCGGCCTCCTCGAAAACTGGGATCGCACCGACGACCTGGCGAAGATCCCGGTGCCGACGCTGGTGATCGGCGCGCGCTACGACACCATGGACCCGGCCTTCATGGAGATGATGAGCAAGCGCCTGCCGAAGGGCCGCTACCTGTACTGCCCCGAAGGCAGCCACATGGCGATGTACGACGACCAGGCGACCTACGTGCGCGGACTGATCGACTTCCTGAAGACGACGGCTGCGGAAGACAAGCCTTAGTTCACCGCCCGGCAAATTCCGATAAACAAAAACGCCGGCGAAAGCCGGCGTTTTTCGCGTCATCCCGAGGCGAAGCCGAGGGACCTGCTGTTCCATTCGCAACGCACAACAGGCCCCTCACTGCGTCTGGGATGACACCGGAAAGCCGCTCAGCCTTCCCACTTGCCCAGCGCGGCCAGCCCGTTTTCCTTCGCGCGCTCGTACACGATGGCTTGCGCCTTGGCGAAGTTGCCGACCAGATCCTGCGACCACAGCTTCAGCGCGGCCTGCTGCATGGCGCGGCCGTAGGAGAAGCTGAGCGGCCACGGCAGGTTGCCCAGCTTGTTCATCGCGTCGAGGTGCGCGGTGGACTGCTCGTCGGTCTGGCCGCCGGACAGGAACACGATGCCCGGCAGGATCGACGGCACCGTGCTCTTCAGGCACATCACCGTCGACTCGGCCACTTCGTCGACGTCGGCCTGGTCCGGGCAATCCTTGCCGGCGATGACCATCGACGCCTTCAGGATGGTGCCTTCCAGCAGCACGTTCTGCTCGTACAGCGCGTTGAACAGCGAGCGCAGCGTGGCCTCGGTGACGTCGTAGCAGGTCTCGATGTCGTGGTCGCCATCCATCAGCACCTCCGGCTCGACCATCGGCACCAGGCCCTGTTCCTGGCACAGCGCGGCGTAGCGCGCCAGCGCGTGGGCGTTGGCCTCGATGCAGGTGCCGGTGGGAATGTCCTCGCCGATGTTGATCACCGCGCGCCACTTGGCGAAGCGCGCGCCCAGGCTGTAGTACTCCTTCAGGCGGTCGCGCAGGCCGTCGAGGCCCTCGGTCACCACTTCGCCCGGGCAGCCGGCCAGCGCGTGCGTGCCCTTGTCGACCTTGATCCCGGGGATCATGCCGTGCTGGCTCATGTACTTGGCGAACGGCACGCCGTCGCTGGTCGACTGGCGGATGGTTTCGTCGAACAGGATCGCGCCGGAAATGTAGTCGGACAGCTTCGGCGTGGTCAGCAGCAGTTCGCGGTAGCGACGGCGGTTCTCTTCGGTGTTGTCGATGCCGACGCCGGCGAAACGCTTGGCACAGGTGCCGGCCGATTCGTCGATGGCGATGATGCCCTTGCCCGCGGCCACCATGGCCTGGGCGGTTTCGGCAAGCTGTTCAATGCTCATGGGGTTCCTTGTGTGGGCGACGTGACGGGAAAATACCAATTATAGACCGGACACGGATTCCATTGGTGCGCATACGGGCGCGCCCGGAAGGGCCAAGCCGCATGCGGACTGCCGCAGACCTTTGCGCGGTCAAGCCTGCCCCTACAACTCGCCCAGCCCCTCGGCCTTGCCGTTTTCGCCCATCTGCAGCAGGCGCAGGGTGTTGGTGGCGCCGTGCTGCTGCATGGTGTCGCCGCTGGTGAAGATCACCCGGTCGCCGGTCGCCAGCTGGCCACGGTCGTGCAGCATCGCCAGCGCGTCGCGCGCGGCCTCGCGCGGGGCCAGGCCGCGGCTGTCGAAGGCGATGGGGAACACGTCGCGCATCAGCGCCATGCGCCGGCGCGCGCCGTCGTGGCGCGAGAACGCGTACACCGGCGCGCTGGAACGGAACCGCGACAGATAGCGCACGGTGCCGCCGGATTCGGTCATCGCCACGATCGCGCGCACGCCGATGTGCTCGGTCAGGAACATCGTCGCCATCGCGATGGCCTGGTCGGCGCGCTCCAGCCCGCGCGGCGCCTTCTCGAAATCGGTGTCGGCCTGGAACTGCTTTTCCGCGCCGATGCAGATGCGCGCCATCGCCTCGACCGCCTTGACCGGCCATGCGCCCGCTGCGGTCTCGGCCGACAGCATCACCGCGTCGGTGCCGTCGATCACCGCGTTGGCCACGTCCAGCACTTCGGCGCGGGTCGGGATCGGGCTTTCCACCATCGACTGCAGCATCTGCGTGGCGGTGATCACCACGCGGTTGCGCGCCAGCGACTCGCGGATGATCTTCTTCTGCAGGCCCGGCAGTTCGGCGTCGCCGATCTCCACGCCCAGGTCGCCGCGCGCGACCATCACCACGTCGCTGGCGGCGATGATCTCGGCGAGGTTCTCGATGGCCTCGGTGCGCTCGATCTTCGACACCAGCGCGGCGTCGCTGCCGTTCGCGCGGGCGATGCGCCGCGCCTCTTCCATGTCCTCGGCATTGCGGCAGAACGACACCGCGATGAAATCGACGCCGATGTTGGTCGCGACGTAGGCGATGATCTCGCGGTCGCGCTCGGTCAGCGCGCCCAGCGACAGGCCGCCGCCCTGCTTGTTCAGGCCCTTGCGGTCGGACAGCGTGCCGTCGTTGAGCACGGTGCAGACCACGCGCTCGCCCTCGACGCGCTCCACCTGCAGTTGCATCAGGCCGTCGTCGAGCAGCAGCACGTCGCCGTGGCCGACATCGCCCGGCAGGCCGAGGTAGCTGACCCCGACCTGCGCGGCGTCGCCCGCCGGCGCATCGGGACTGGCGACCAGGTCGAAGCGGTCGCCGGCCTTCAGCGCCACCTTGCCCTCGGCGAAGCGCTCGATGCGGATCTTCGGCCCCGGCAGGTCGGCGAGGATGCCAACCTCGGCGCCGACGCGCTGCGCGGCCAGGCGCACCGCCGCGGCGCGCTTGGCCTGCCCGGACGGATCGCCGTGGGAAAAGTTCAGCCGCACCACGTTGACGCCGGCGCGGAATAGGTCTTCCAGCACGCCCGGCGGATCGGTGGCGGGTCCGAGGGTGGCGAGGATCTTGGTGCGGCGCGCGTGTTCGGTGGTCATTGCGTAGGTTCCTGAAGGCGGCGGAACGCTAACACAATGCCCCGTTCCCGCGACGGAGTGTGCAAACGCATGCGGCGCACGGTGCGCCCGTGCGCGGCCAGCATCGTCGGGGCAAAAGGAAAAGGCCTTGTTTCAAGGCCTTTTCCTGCCAACGCGACGTGCGCCCAATGGTATTTTTTTGGTCTCCGGACGATGCGGTGTTGTTGCAGCCGCACAGCCCCTTGCGCAACCGGTCAGCCGCCGCGCGCCTGCAGCGCAGCGACCGCCGGCAGGGTCTTGCCTTCGAGGAACTCGAGGAAGGCGCCGCCGCCGGTGGAGATGTAGGACACGTCCTTTGCGATGCCGTACTTGTCGACCGCGGCAAGGGTGTCGCCGCCGCCGGCGATGGAAAACGCCTGCGATGCGGCGATCGCGCGCGCCAGCGTCTCGGTGCCCTGGCCGAAGGCGTCGAACTCGAACACGCCGACCGGGCCGTTCCACACGACCGTGCCGGCCCTTGCGATCAGTTCGGCATAGGCCTTCGCGGTCCGCGGGCCGATGTCGAGGATCATGTCGCCCGTTTCGACCTCGGCGACCGGTTTCACCGTGGCCGGCGCGTCGGCCTTGAACTCGGGCGCGACGACCACGTCGACCGGCACCGGGATCTCCGCGCCGCGCGCCTTGGCGTCGGCCATGATCTGCTTCGCCGTGTCGATGAGATCCATCTCGACCAGCGACTTGCCCACGCCGAAGCCTTCGGCGGCGATGAAGGTGTTGGCGATGCCGCCACCGACGATCAGCTGGTCGACCTTGCCGACCAGGTTGGAAAGCAATTCCAGCTTGGTCGACACCTTGCTGCCGGCGACGATCGCCAGCAGCGGCCGCGCGGGCTTGTCCAGCGCCTTGGCCAGCGCGTCCAGCTCGGCCATCAGCAGCGGGCCGCCCGCGGCGACCGGCGCGAAGCGGATCGCGCCGTGGGTGGACGCCTGCGCGCGATGCGCGGTGCCGAACGCGTCCATCACGAACACGTCGCACAGCGCGGCGTACTTCTTCGACAGTGCTTCGTCGTCCTTGCCCTCGCCGACGTTCATGCGGCAGTTCTCCAGCAGCACGAGCTGGCCTGGCCGCACTTCGACGCCATCGACCCAGTCCTTGACCAGCGGCACGTCGATGCCGAGCAGCTCCGACAGCCGCTTCGCCACCGGCGCCAGCGAATCGGCTTCGGTCCACGCGCCTTCCTTCGGCCGGCCCAGGTGCGAAGTCACCATCACCGCCGCGCCCTTCCGCAGCGCCAGCTGCAGGGTCGGCAGCGACGCGACGATGCGCTGTTCGGAAGTGATGCGGCCGTTGTCGATGGGCACGTTGAGGTCCTGCCGGATCAGCACGCGCTTGCCGGCGAGGTCGAGGTCGGTCATGCGGACGATGGACATCGGGCGTTCTCTGCTTCGTTGGGGGGAATGGGGAATCCTGCCGCCGCTAGGCGTCGATGCCGACGATGGGCAGCTTCAGCGGACGCGGGCGCGCGCGGTCCAGGCCCATGCCGTAGCGCAGGCTGGCGCCGATGCGCAGGGCGTGGCCGTACATCAGTTCGGCGTGCGCGGGTTCGAGCACTTCCTGCGTGGTCGCGCGCCACAGGCCGAGCCAGCGGCCGAAATGCCCGTCGTCGATCGGCAGCGGCCGGTGCACGGCCATCGGATTGCCGCGGTACTCGCGCGTGCCCAGCACCACCGACGACCAGAACCGGACCAGCAGCGCCTTGTGTTCGTCCCAGTCGTGCACGAGCGGGTTGAACACCGGCCCGAGCACGCCGTCGCGCTGGACCTTTTCGTAGAACGCATCGACCAGGCGGACGATGTCGTC
>JBDHQQ010000096.1:0-9929 GCA_039807145.1 Pseudoxanthomonas sp.
GCGACGCCGTAGTGCGCCTGCGCGCCGCCCAGGGCGACGCGGAAACCGGTCATCACCTCGTCGAAGATCAACAGCGCGCCGTGCCGGGTGCACAGCGCGCGCAGGTGCTGCAGGTAGCCGTCGCGCGGCGGGATGCAGTTGGCGTTGCCGACCACCGGCTCGATGATGACCGCCGCGATTTCGCCGCCGATGCCGTCGAACAGCTTGGTCGCGCCGTCGAAATCGTTGTAGCTCAGCGTCGTGGTCAGTTCGCTCAGCCCCGCCGGCACGCCTGGCGAGGTCGGCACGCCGAGGGTCAGCATGCCGCTGCCGGCCTTGACCAGGAACGAGTCGCCGTGGCCGTGGTAACAGCCTTCGAACTTGACGATGCGGCTGCGCCCGGTCGCGCCACGCGCCAGGCGGATCGCCGACAGCGTGGCCTCGGTGCCCGAGTTGACCATGCGCACCATTTCGCACGACGGCACCAGCTTGACGATTTTCTCGGCCATCGCCACCTCGGCCGGACACGGCGCGCCGAACGAGAGGCCGTCGCGCACCGCTTTCTCCACCGCCGCGCGTACCGCCGGGTGGTTGTGGCCGACGATCATCGGGCCCCAACTGCCCACGTAGTCGATGTAGCGGTGGCCGTCCACGTCGTACAGGTACGCGCCGTCGGCGCGCTGCACGAAGAACGGCTCGCCGCCGACCGACTTGAACGCGCGCACCGGCGAATTGACCCCGCCGGGCAGCAGTTGCTGCGCGCGGGAGAACAGGGCGTGGGACTGGTCGTGGTTCATGGCGGATCCGGCGGGGCGAGGGGGGCAATCGCCCATTTTCGCCCCCACCGCCCGTCAGCGCCATGCAAGCCCTTGCCGGGGGCGGGGTGGGCGCCGGCCCCGAAGGCCCTGGCCGGGGGCTGCGACGGGGGGTTTTGACACGCTTGTGCAATGCAACATACAGTCGGCCTGTCGCCCGGTTCTTAACTTTTGGTTATTTAGAGTCGATCAGTGCTTATTTGCGGGACCAAGCGCCCGCCAACAAGCTGGGAAGGCAGGCAACCGGGACGACCGCAAGCCTCAGGTTTCTCCACCCACCCCACGATCTTGATGAATTTCGAGAAGAGAGAGAGCCCATGAAAATGCGAAAAGACGGATTGTTGCGAACCAGCGCCCTGACCGCGGCGCTGTACCTGGCCATCGCGGCCGGCGTGCAGGCGCAGTCGACCACCGGCACCATTTCCGGCAGCGTCGCCGAAGGCGCCGGCAAGACGGTGCTGGTCGAGAACAACAGCGGCTTCAGCCGCGAGGTGCCGGTCGACGCCAACGGCCGTTACAGCCTGGGCAACCTGCCGCTGGGCACCTACAAGGTGACGGTGAAGCAGGGCGGCAGCGCGGTCGAATCGCGCGAGAACATCGCCCTGATCGTCGGCAAGAGCACCGACGTGTCGTTCGGCGGCCGGTCGGCCACCGACCTGGCCACCGTCAGCGTCACCGGCGCGCGGGTCGCGCCGATCGACGTGTCCACGGTGGACACCCGCACGGTGGTCACCGCCCAGCAGCTGCAGCAACTGCCGCTGGGGCGCACCGCGGAAGCCATCGCCCTGCTGGCGCCGGGCGTGGTGGTCAACAGCGGCGGCTACGACAACGGCCCGCTGGGCGGTTCGCTGCCCAGCTTCGGCGGTTCGGCGGCCTCGGAAAACGCCTACTACCTCAACGGCTTCAACACCACCAACACGCAGAACAACCTCGGCGGCCTGACCCTGCCGTACGGCGCCATCGACCAGCAGGAAATCTTCACCGGCGGCTACGGCGCGCAGTACGGCCGTTCCAACGGCGGCGTGATCAACCAGGTCGGCAAGCGCGGCAGCAACGACTGGCACTTCGGCGCGGCCGTGGTGTGGGAGCCGGACAGCCTGAAGGCCGCGCAGAAGGACCTGTACTGGCGTCCGGACAGCCTCAATTCCACTTCCACCAACGGCCAGTACGTCTTCGCGCGTGCGGCCGATGGCCTGTACCAGCCGTTGAGCAAGACCGAATCCAGCACCACCACCTACAGCGCCTACATCGGCGGCCCGATCCTGAAGGATCGCCTGTTCTTCTTCCTGGCGGGGGAAAGGGCCGATTCGGACGGCATACGCATCACGCCCAACCGCGATTCGAGCAACGGCAGCACCGGCGGCTATACCGACTACGACTACGAGCAGACCCGCTGGTACGGCAAGATCGACTGGCGCATCACCGACAACCATCTGCTGGAACTGACCGGCGCCAGCGACCGCTACGAAACCGGCGGCGAAGTCTACAAGTACGACTACATCAACCGGACGCGCGGCGACTACCGCACCGACGAAAACGTGAACAAGGCCGGCCCGACCCTGTATTCGGCCAAGTACACCGGCTATTTCGGCGACAACGTCACCGTGACCGCGCTGTACGGCAAGCTGAATACCCCGGATGAAATCAGCTACTACAACTACGATCCGGCCAATGGTCCGGTGATCAACAACATCACCAACCAGAACCCGGCCTACAACGGCGGCACGCCGATCGCGGGCAAGCAGCTGATCGATTCGATCGCGTCGCCGGACCGCGAATACGAGAAGGAAAACCAGCGCCTGAACCTGGAATGGCGGGTCGGCGCGCACACGCTGAGCTTCGGCATCGACAACCAGGACCTGAAGGCCACCGACATCGGCACCAGCGCGTCCGGCCCGGGCTATGCGTGGAGCTACGGCCGCACCGCCGACCCGTTCGGCACGGCGCCGGGCGCGAACGGCCTGATCAGCCAGGCGGCGAACGAGGCCGGCGGCATCGGTGCGCCGTCGCCGGGCCTGGTCGATCCGACCTACGGCGCCAGCGGCTACTACGTCACCAAGGACACCGTCAGCGGCCTGAATTCCTACGATGCCGAGCAGAAGGCCTACTACATCGAGGACGCCTGGCAGGTCACCGACAGGGTCCTGCTCAACCTGGGCCTGCGCAAGGACGAGTTCACCAACTACGTGCCGATCAGCCACGAGCCCTACATCAGCGTGGACGCGTGGTCGCCGCGCATCGGCTTCAGCTGGGACGTGAACGGCGACTCCAGCTTCAAGGTGTTCGGCAACGTGGGCCGCTACTACCTCGGCTTGCCGCTGTCCGCGGTGGGCCTGTTCACGGCCTCCGTCAACAAGAGCGAGTACTTCACCTACAGCGGCATCAATGCCGACGGCACGCCGATCATCTCGCAGTCGCTGGGGCCGGCGGTGTCGGCCAACTCGCGCTTCGGCCGCGCTTCGGATCCGAGCGCAGCGGTGGTCGAGGACATCGAGGGCGAGAACCAGGACGAAGTCATCCTCGGCTTCACCCGGGTGCTGCAGAACGGCTGGGTGCTGGGCGTGCGCGGCACGCATCGCCGCCTCAACGCCGCCATCGACGACCAGAACTTCGACCGCAGCAACACCGGCCTGGCCGAATCCGCGCTTGAGCAGGGCATCGACATCGACTGGAGCCGTACCGCCGGCGCTTCGCTGGTCAATCCGGGCAAGACCAACGTCTGGAACGTGTTCGACACCGACGGCAACCTGCGCCAGGTCACGGTGACCCGCGAAGCGGCCGGGTTCCCCGAGCTCAAGCGCAACTATTCGGCGGTGGAGTTCAACCTGGAGCGTCCGTTCGACGGCAAGTGGTACAGCAAGTTCAACTACGTCTGGTCGCACAGCTACGGCACCACCGAAGGCCAGCTGCGCTCCGACCTGTGGCGCACCGGCGGCGCGCTGGGCAGCTACCAGGGCCAGGCGGCGGTGTCGACCACGCAGAGCTGGGACCACGCGGCGCTGATGGAGAGCTTCAACGGCAACCAGTCCAACGACCATCGCCACCAGTTGAAGCTGTACGGCTACTACCAGCTGACCGGCGAGTTCGGCATTTCCGGCAACCTGAGCCTGATTTCCGGCGCGCCGAAGAACTGCCTGGGCAACTACGCGGGCGACAACTTCACCGGCAACGATCCGGCCGGCTATACCAGTTCGGTGACGGGCAGCCCGTACCACTACTGCAATGGCCAGCCGTCGCCTCCGGGTTCGCAGGGCCGCACCGGCTGGATCAACCAGCTCGACCTGGGCCTGACCTACAAGCCGCGCTTCGCCAAGGGCCTGGCGGTCAACCTCAACGTGTTCAACCTCACCAACGAGGATGCCGCGACCAACTACTACCCGTTCTCGGAGTTCTTCGACGGCACCACGCATCCGCTGTACGGCCAGCCGGTGGCCTACCAGACGCCGCGCTACGCACGCCTGACCGTCAGTTTCGATTATTGACGACGTGACCTGCGGCAGGTGATCCACGGGCGGGGCGCTGGCATCATGTCGGCGCCCCTCTTTTTTTGCCAAGCGGAGAGTTGCAATGCGAACCAAGCTGTCGATCGCGGTCATTGGCCTGTTGCTGGCCGCCACCACCCAGGCCGGCACCGGCCCGACGGTGATCTCGGAAAAGGCCAAAGCCATCCAGGCCAAGGCGATCAACCTCGATACCCACCTCGACACGCCGGCGCTGTTCTCGCGTCCGGGCTGGAAGATCACCGACCGTCATTCGTACAAGGAGGACCGTTCGCAGATCGACTATCCGCGCATGGTCGAAGGCGGCCTGGACGGCGGTTTCTGGGTGATCTTCACCGGCCAGGGCGAGCGCGACGAAGCGGGCGACCTGAAGGCGCGCGACGCCGGCCTGAAGCGACTTTCCGAGATCCGCGAGATGGTCGCGGCCAATCCCGACAAGTTCGAGCTGGCCACCACCGCCGACGACGCGGCGCGGATCAAGGCCGCGGGCAAGCGCATCGTCTACATCAGCATGGAAAACGCCTACCCGCTGGAATACGACCCCAGCCTGCTGAGCTTCTACTACCGGCAGGGCCTGCGGATGATCTCGCTGGCGCATACCAGCCACAACGATTTCGCCGACTCGGCCGGCATGGGCACGGCGCCGCAGGGCGAGCACGGCGGCCTGAGCGAGAAGGGCAAGGCGCTGATCGCCGAAGCGAACCGGCTGGGCATCGTCATCGACCAGTCGCACGCGTCGAACACGGTGTTCGACCAGATGCTGGAACTGAGCAAGGCGCCGATCATCCTCTCGCACAGCGGCGCCTACGACGTGTTCGCGCATTCGCGCAACATCGACGACAAGCGCATCCGCGCGCTGGCGAAGAAGGGCGGGGTGATCCAGGTCAATTCGCTGGGCGGCTACCTGATCGACACCGGGGCGACGCCGGAATACCGCGCCGAGCAGCGCAAGATCTACGAAGCCTTCGGCGGCCGCCGCAACCTGAGCGAGCAGGATCGCGCGAAGGCGACCGAGCAGCTCGCCGCGCTGGACAGCAAGTACGGCATCAAGAAGGCCGATTTCGACGACTACATGCGCCACCTGCTGCACATCATCAAGGTCGCCGGCTGGGAGCATGTCGGCCTGGGCGCCGACTGGGACGGCGGCGGCGGCGTGGAAGGCTACGAGGACATCGCCGCGTTGCCGAAGGTGGTGCAGGCGCTGCTGGACGCCGGTTACAACGAGAAGCAGATCGGCGCGATCCTCGGCGGCAACACCGTGCGCCTGATCCGCGACGTGCAGGCGCTGGCCGATCCGGAAGCGGTCAAGGCCGCGCTGAATTGATATTGCGAACGTAGAGCGGGGCTTGACCCGCTGCACTTCGCAAACACGTCGGATCGAAAAACAGCGGGGCAAGCCCCGCTCTACGGCGGCGCGGGCTCCTGCGAAAAGCAGGCGTTGTAGGCGCGGATTGCGGCCAGCGGGTCGGCGGCGTCGAACACGCCGCCGACCACCGCGATCAGGTCGGCGCCGGCCTCGACCAGTGGACGCGCATTGGCCGGGGTGATGCCGCCGATCGCGGCCAGCGGCACGCCGAGCGGTTTCGCATCGCGCAGCAGCTGCGGCGTGGCACGTCGCGTGGTGGCCTTGGTCGTGGTCGGGAAGAACGCGCCGAAGGCCACGTAGCTGGCGCCGGCGGCGACCGCGCACCGGGCGCGTTCGGGTTCGTCGTAGCACGAGGCGCCGACGATCGCATGCGGCCCCAGCGCCGCGCGCGCCGCGGCGATGTCGCCGTCGTCCTCGCCCAGATGCACGCCGGCCGCGCCGACTTGGCGCACCAGCGCGGTGTCGTCGTTGATCACCAATGGCACGCCGGCCTGCGCGCACAGCGCCTGCAGGGCCGTGGCCTGCGCCAGCTGCAGCGCCGCGCCGGCCGCCTTGTTGCGGTATTGCAGCAGCGCGATGCCGGCGTCGAGCAGCGGCGCGACCCGCGCCAGCAGGCGCGCGGTATCGGCTTCGTCGGGGGTGATCGGGTACAGGCCGCGCAGGGGCGTGTTCATGCGGCGGCTTCCGGCGCGGCGGCGGGGATGGGAGAATGCGCTTCCATTCCCCGCATTATCCCCCGATGAGCGACGCCGACGACACCGTGTACCGAAGCTGGATGTGCGTGGTCTGCGGCTTCGTCTACAACGAGGCCGACGGCCTGCCGGAAGAAGGCATCGCGCCCGGCACGCGCTGGGAAGACATCCCGGATACCTGGACCTGCCCCGACTGCGGGGTGACCAAGGACGATTTCGAGATGATGGAAGTGTAAACCAGCGCCGCGCTATACAAGGTCGGCAGTTATACATACAATGTATAGATGATCGAGTTTGACTGGGATCCGGCGAAAGCCGCCGCGAACTTGAGGAAGCACGGCGTTTCCTTCGAAGAAGCGCAGACAGTCTTCTATGACGAGTTCGCCATCCAGTTTTACGACGAATCGCACTCCAGCAGGGAAGACCGCTTTCTGATGCTTGGCATGAGTAGCGGAGCGCGGCTTCTTCTCGTCTGCCATTGCGAACGGGATGGCGGTAACGTCATCCGGATCATTTCCGCACGGAAAGCCACCAAGCGAGAAAGCTCGTTCTACGAACCATGACTGCCATGAAAGCCGAATACGATCTCTCCGCAATGAAGTCCCGCAAGAATCCATATGCGGCCAAGCTGAAGAAGCCGGTCTCCATGCGCCTTTCCGAAGACGTGGTGACTTACTTCAAGGGCATGGCCAGTGAGGCGGGCGTTCCTTACCAGAGCCTGATCAATCTTTATCTGCGCGATTGCGTCATGAAGCACCGGAAAGTGCAGATCGACTGGCCGCGCGCCAAGTCCTGACGGCTCGCCGAGTTTCAGTGCATCCGCGCCGAACCGGCGCTCAGTTCCACCAGCCGCTCGCGCATCGCGTCCGCGTCGGGGGCTTCCGGGGCCACGTGCAGGTAGCGGGCCAGGTCGTGGCGCGCGCCGTGGGCGTGATCCATCTTCAGGTAGGCCAGGCCGCGGTCGCGCAGCGCCTCGGGCTGGTCCGGCGACAGTTTCAGCACGCGGTCGGCGCTGCGCGCGGCGCGGTCCCATTCGTCGCGTTCGGCGTACACGCCGTGCAGGTTGCGCAGCACGCGAATCAGGATGGCGCGGTGGCTGGCCGGGTCGAGGATCTGCAGCAGGGTGTGGTCGTCGGGCGCGTCGCCGCCGAGGTGCGGCTTGGCGCGCTCGCGCAGTTCGTCCACGCCCAGCGGGCGGCCGCCGTTGAACGGGTCCATCACCAGGATGCCGTCGTCGACCGGCAGGCGCACCAGGAAATGGCCGGGGAACGACACGCCGTCCAGCGGCACGCCGAGCCGGCGCGCGACTTCCATCTGCACCATGGCCAGCGAGATCGGGTTGCCCAGCCGGCGCTCGAACACCTCGTTGAGGTAGCTGTTGCGCGGGTCGTAGTACTCGTCGTGGTTGCCGGTGTAGCCCAGCTCGTCGAACAGGTGGCGGTTGATCGCCGCCATCTTCAGCGGCCATGCGTCGATCGCGTCGATTTCGGGGCGCAGGTGCGCGACGTGGCTCTGCACCAGCGTGTCGTACAGGTCGGCGTCGAGGTCGGGATATTCGTCGCGCGCGATCAGCAGCGCGGTTTCCAGCAGCGGCACGGTCTCGTCGGCCTGCGCCGCCAATGCGTTCCAGTCCGGTAGCGTCAGTCTGGTCCCCATGGCCGCACTGTGCGGCCATTCGCGGGGACAATCAAGCCTTTGCAGCCGCCGGTTCGCGGCCGTTCACCCGCGTCATTCAGTCCTTCGGCGCGGCGATGCCCTTGAACTTCAGCTCGGCGCCATCCTGCAGCTTCAGCTGCGCGGCTTGGCCGGCGTTCAGTTCCAGCACGTAGCGCGCCGGCTTGTTGCTGGGATAGGACGGGCAGGCGTCGCCGGCCGAGCACGGCGGCACGTCGCGCTGCTGGGCGACCAGCTTGCGCGCATTGTCGAAATACAGGATGTCCAGCGGGATCTTGGTGTTCTTCATCCAGTACGCCTGCGGCTCTTCGTACTCGTGGATGAACAGCATGCCGTGGTCGATTTCCATCTGGTCGCGGAACATCAGTCCGCGCGCGCGTTCGTCGTCGCTGTCGGCGATTTCCACCGCATAGCGCTTGCCGGCCAGTTCCACCGACGGTTCGCTGGCGCAGCCACCGGCGCCGAACAGCAGCAACAGGGCGGGCAGGACGGCGCGGGGCAGGGACATGGCGAGGCTTCCGGGTGGGCGATGGGCGAAGTCTAGCGCGAGCGGCGCTTGTGGGAGCGGCTACTGCCGGGCTTGCTTCTCCGGTCATGGGGCGAAAAGCATTCGCGAGCAAGCTCGCTTCGACAGTCCAACTCTAAAGCCTCGCTCGAGTCCATATTCGGAACCGACAGTCGTCAGGCTCCGGTTCACCCCCTCCCAGCCTCCCCCTGCTTCGCAAGGGGAGGGGCTAGAACAGCGGCAGCGTTTCGCCTACACCGTCCGTCGCTTCGCGCCGTCGCGCGGATCCCCAGCCGCTCGCGCCGGCCTTGAACGGCTCCGCGTCGCGACCCGGCTCCGGCCTGCGCCGCCGCTGCGCTTCGCGATGCGCGGTTTCGGCCATCGCCTTGAACCGGCGCTCGCGCGACAGGTAAAGCGCGTCGGTGGCCTCGGGCCGGTCGGCGACGCGAGGCGATCCGCGCGGCTGCACGTCGCGTTCGAGCTTCACTTCCGGTATGTGCTGGAACGGAATGCGCATCGGCGCCGCCTTGTGCGCCAGCGCACGCGCCATCGCGCCGAAGTACACCGAGTTGTTGCCGTACTTGCGGTTGATGCGGTCGACGACCTCGCTCATGTCGCGGTTGCGTTGGCGCGCGTCCATCAGTTCGCCGGTGACTTCGCCGCGCGCTTCCAGCCCGGTCAGGGTCACCGCTACCGACAGCGGCGGATGCCGCTTCGGGTTCCATCGCTTCGTTTCGATGTGCCGCTGCAACTGCGCCAGTTGTTCGCCCAGCAGGTGCAGCAGGGTCGGCGTGTCGTCGATGGGTGCGAACTGCAGGTCGCGCTCGAAGCGCGCATCCAGGCCGACGAAGCGGATGCGAATCGCCATGCCGCGGGCGAGGAACGGGCCTTCCTCGCGTTTCTTGTCGCGCGTGCGCAGGCGCATCGCCGCCTTGGCCAGCAGCTTGAACAGCACCGAGCGCGCGCCTTCGAAACTGCGCAGTTCCGGGCCGAGCACGTGCGAATGGCCGATGGAGCCGCGCCGCGTGGTCGGCTGCGGGAAGTGATGGCCGCGCAGCTGCATCCAGAAGCGATCGCCTTCCACGCTGCCCCAGGCCAGATGCAGGCGCTCGCGGCTGGCGGCGCACAGTTGCGCGACCGTATCGATGCCGGCCGCGCGCAGCCGCCGTTCCATCGACGGGCCGATGCCGCACAGGTCGCGCAGCTCCAGCGCATGCAGCGCGTGCGGCAAGTCGCCGGCTTCCAGCACGGTCAGGCCGTCGCGCTTGTGCATGTCCGACGCGGTCTTGGCCAGGAACTGGTTCGGTGCGATGCCGATGGAGCAGCGGATCCACTCGAATTCGTCGGCGATGCGCCGCTTGATCCGCCGGGCGATCTCGATGGCGTTGTCGCGCTGGC
>JBDHQQ010000097.1:0-9909 GCA_039807145.1 Pseudoxanthomonas sp.
GCGTGCACGCCACCTCGCTGACCACCGGCGTGTTCGAGGCCGAGTTCCTCGACCGCGGGAAATACGGACTGGTCGGACGGGTCAGCCGGGTGGAAACCGAAGGCATCGAGGCGGCGATCCGCCTCGGCGCGATCCCGGTCATCGCCAGCCTCGGCGTCACCGCCGGCGGGCAGTATCTCAACATCAACGCCGACTGGGCCGCGAACGAACTGGTCAAGACCCTGCAGCCGTACAAGATCGTGTTCCTGACCGGCACCGGCGGCCTGCTCGACGCCAACGGCAAGGTCATCGACTCGATCAACCTGTCGACCGAATACGACGAGCTGATGCGGCAGCCGTGGATCAACGGCGGCATGAAGGTGAAGATCGAGCAGATCAAGGACCTGCTGGATGCGCTGCCGCTGACCTCGTCGGTGTCGATCACCCGGCCGGACGAACTGACCAAGGAACTGTTCACCCACAAGGGTTCGGGCACGCTGGTGCGCAAGGGCGAGCGCGTGCTGCGCTTCGAATCGTGGCAGGGCGTGGACCTGGACAGGATGAAGGTGCTGGTCGAGTCCAGTTTCGCCCGCAAGCTGTCGCCGGATTATTTCGACAAGACCACGCCCTTCCGGATCTACGTCAGCGAGAACTATCGCGCGGCGATGATCCTGACCCGCGAGGAAGGCTTCGCCTACCTCGACAAGTTCGCCGTGCTCGACGATGCGCAGGGCGAGGGCCTGGGCCGCGCGGTGTGGCACGTGGCCCGCGAGGAGAATCCGGCGATGTTCTGGCGTTCGCGCCACAACAACCAGGCCAACATCTTCTACTACGCCGAATCCGACGGCTGCATCAAGCAGGAGAAGTGGAAGCTGTTCTGGTACGGCATCGACGACCTCGCCGACATCGCGCGCTGCGCGAAGCACACCGCCACGCGGCCGGCGAGCTGGATCGACTGAATGGCCGTTGCGATGCCGACGCAGGCCTGGCGCGAGGTGCCGACCCTGGAAGGACGGCACGCAACGCTTGCGCCGCTGTCGGCCACGCATGTCGATGGCCTGCGCCGGGCGCGCGGCGATGCGGGCCTGGACGGCCTGTGGTTCGCCAACGTGCCCCCGGCCGACGGCATGGAAGGTTTCGTCGCGGCGGCGCTGCGGGCGCAGGCGGATGGCGAGGCGCTGCCGTTCGCGGTGCTCGACGCCGACGGCGAAGTCGCGGGAACCACCCGTTTCTACGACCTGCGGCCGGAAGTGCCGCGGCTGAGCATCGGCCACACCTGGTACGCGCCGCGCGTGCAGCGCACCGGCCTGAACACCGAGGCCAAGCTGCTGTTGCTGCGCCACGCCTTCGAAGCGCTGGGCTGTATCTGCGTGGCGTTCGAGACCAGCGCGCACAACGCGCGCTCGCGCGCCGCCATCGCCCGGCTCGGCGCCAGGCAGGACGGCATCCTGCGCCACCACAAGCGCCACGCGGACGGCAGCCCGCGCGACACGGTGGCGTTCTCGATCATCGACAGCGAATGGCCGCAGGTACGGCAAGGCCTGCTGGCGAAACTGCAACTCCACGAGGTTTCCGCAAATGTCCGTTAAGACCATCGGCATCGTCGGCGCGCGCGGCCATACCGGCGCCGAGCTGATCCGGCTGATCGCGAATCATCCGCACTTCGAGCTGGCCTTCGTGTCCTCGCGCGAGCTGGCCGGGCAACCGGTGCGCGAGCACAGCGACGCCTATTCCGGCGAACTGCGCTACGAAAACCTGGATCCGGACGCGGTCGCCGCGAAGGGCGCCGACGCGGTGGTGCTGGCGCTGCCGAACGGCAAGGCCGCGCCCTACGTCGAGGCGCTGGACAAGGCCGCGCCGCAGACGGTGATCGTCGACCTGTCCGCCGACTACCGCTTCGACGAAAGCTGGTACTACGGCCTGCCCGAACTGACCCGCGGCGACTACGCCGGGCAGAAACGCATCAGCAACCCCGGCTGCTACGCCACTGCGATGCAGCTGGCCATCGCGCCGCTGCTCGACCGGTTGGCCGGGCCGCCGCAGTGCTTCGGCGTGTCCGGCTATTCCGGCGCCGGCACCACGCCGTCGGACAAGAACAACGTCGACCTGCTGCGCGACAACCTGATGCCGTACTCGCTGGCCGACCACACCCACGAGCGCGAGGTGTCGCGCCAGCTCGGCGTGCCGGTCGAATTCATGCCGCACGTCGCACCGCATTTCCGCGGCATCACCCTGACCGCGAACCTGTGGCTGCAGCAGCCGGCCAGGGTCGAGGACATCCGTGCGCTGTACCGCCAGCGCTATGCCGGCGAATCGCTGCTGCGGGTGACGGACGACGCGCCGTGGGTCAGCCGCATCGCCGGCAGGCACGGCGTCGAGGTCGGCGGCTTCACCGTGGCGCCGGGCGGCAAGCGGGTGGTGGTGGTCGCCACGGTGGACAACCTGCTGAAGGGCGCGGCGACCCAGGCGATGCAGAATCTCAACATGGCCTTCGGCTTCGACGAACTGGCGGGCATCCCGCAGGCGGACTTCTTCACGGAGGCGGCGTAGGGGGGGTCTTGACCCGCCTTCCGGCGCATCGCGATCACCACGAAGGCGGGTCAGGACCCGCTCTATCAGGAAACGACGATGTCTGACTTGCTTTGGCAAAAACCCGGCGTTGCGGTCGACGCGCAGATCCAGAAGTTCCTCGCCGGCGACGACGTGTTGCTGGACCGCGAGTTCTTCCTGCACGACATCGCCGCCAGCGCCGCGCATGCGGAAGGCCTGCAGCGCATCGGCATCCTGAGCGCCGACGAACTGGCCGGGCTGAAGCGTGAGCTGGCGACGCTGGCCGAGGATTTCCGCAGCGGCGGCTTCGTCCTCGACGAGCGCTACGAGGACGGTCATTCGGCCATCGAGTTCCGCCTGACCGAGCGTCTCGGCGACGCCGGCCGCAAGATCCACGCCGGGCGCAGCCGCAACGACCAGATCCTGGTCGCGACGCGGCTGTGGCTGAAGGAAAAGCTCGCCCGGGTCGCGGAACTGTCCCGCGAAATCGCCAGGGTCGCGCTCGACCGCGCGCAGGCCGAGAAAGACCTGCCGGTTCCCGGCTACACCCACATCCAGCGCGCCGTCGTGTCGTCCGCCGGCATGTGGTGGGCGGGCTGGGCCGAAGCCTTCATCGACGATGCCATCCGCGCCGCCGATACGCTGGAACTGGTCGACGCCAATCCGCTCGGCACCGCCGCCGGCTACGGCGTGAACCTCAAGCTCGACCGCGAACACACCACGCAGGCGCTGGGCTTCGCGCGGCTGCAGGTGTCGCCGATCTACGCGCAGCTGTCGCGCGGCAAGTTCGAACTGGCCGCGCTGGAGGCGCTGGGCAGCGCGACGCTGGACCTGCGCCGCATCGCCTGGGACCTGTCGCTGTTCACCAGCGCCGAGTTCGGTTTCGTCGCCTTGCCGGCGCAGTACACCACCGGCAGCTCGATCATGCCGAACAAGCGCAACCCGGACGTGATCGAGCTGATGCGCGCGACCCACGCCAGCGTCGCCGCCGCGCGCACCGAGATCGAGCAACTGCTGTCGCTGCCGTCCGGCTACCACCGCGACCTGCAGGCGTCGAAGGGCGCGATCTTCCACGGCTTCGGCCGCGGGCTGGCCGCGCTGGAACTGCTGCCGGCGCTGCTGGCCAACCTCGAATGGCGCGAGGACAGGCTGCGCGCGGCGATCGATTCGGGCATGTACGCCACCGACGTCGCGGTCGAGGCGGCCCTCGCCGGCGTGCCGTTCCGCGAAGCCTACAAGGCCGCC
Source organism: Pseudoxanthomonas sp. (assembly GCA_039807145.1). Lineage (GTDB taxonomy): Bacteria > Pseudomonadota > Gammaproteobacteria > Xanthomonadales > Xanthomonadaceae > Pseudoxanthomonas_A. The sequence continues at coordinate 3,775 of JBDHQQ010000097.1, forward strand.
GCCGCGTCCGCCGATTCGGCCGGGCAGGGCCGCACGCCCGAATCCAGCCTGGCCGCGCGCGTATCGCCCGGCGCGGCGGCGGATTTGCGGCTGGATGAACTGAATGCGCGGTGGAAGGCGCTGTGATGTCTCCGTTCGTCGTTCCAGCGCAAGCTGGAACCCATTTTGCTCTTGCCATTGCGTCCGGCCTGCCACAGGCAAGAGCAACCGCAAAATGGATCCCGGCTTGCGCCGGGATGACGATCCCTTTCCTTTACGTTCGAATTGATTGACCCCCATGACCGACTTCGCCGAACAAACCCTGCCGCAGTGGAAACGCGCGGTGCTGAAGGTCGGCAGCAGCCTGCTGGCGGCCGAAGGCGAGGGCCTGTCTCCGCGCCATGCGCTGAACCTGGCGCAGTTCGTCGCCGCCAGCCAGGCCGAAGGCCGTGAAGTGGTCGTCGTGTCCTCCGGCGCGGTCGCGGCCGGTCGCGGCCTGCTGCACCGGCGCGCCACCGCGGGCGCGGCGATGGCCGAACGCCAGGCGCTGGCCGCGCTGGGGCAGGCGCAGCTGATCGGACTGTGGCAGCGGTTCTTCTCGCGCCCGGTCGCGCAGGTGCTGCTGACCCATGACGACCTGCGCAACCGCCGCCGCTATCTCAACGCGCGGGCCACGCTGGCCGAACTGCTGGCCCTGGGCGCGCTGCCGGTGATCAACGAGAACGACACCGTTTCGGTCGACGAACTGAAGCTGGGCGACAACGACAACCTGGCCGCGATCGTCGCCGCGCTGGTCGATGCCGACGCGCTGTTCATCGCCACCGACATCGCCGGCTTCCATTCGGCCAACCCGCGCACCGATCCCGACGCACGGCCGATCCTCGACGTCGAGGCGCTGACGCCGGAATTCTTCGCGATGGCCGGCGATGCCGGCAGCGCGGCCGGCACCGGCGGCATGCGCACCAAGCTGGAGGCGGCGGCCCGGGCCGGTGCGGCCGGCATCGAGACCTTCCTGTTCGACGGCACCCATCCGGCGACCGTGCAGGCGCTGGCGCAGGGCAGGCTGCGCGGCACGCGCTTCCGTCCGGCGCGGAACCGGCTGGCCGCGCGCAAGTACTGGCTGCGCAATGCGCCGGTCGAATCCGGGCGCATCGTCGTGGACGGGGGCGCGGCGCGGGCGATGCGTGACAAGGGCGCGTCGCTGCTGCCGGGCGGCGTGGTCACCGCCGAAGGCGATTTCCGCCGTGGCGACATGATCGAGGTGGCGCTGCGCGAGGACGCGGGCGACAGCTGCATCGCCCGCGGCATCAGCCAGTATTCGGCGGCGGACGTGCGCCTGATCGCGCGCCGGCATTCGCGCGACATCGAGGAAATCCTGGGGTACAACTACGGCGAGAACGTGATCCACCGCGACGACCTGGTGCTGTTGTAAGAGCGCCCTCGGGCGCGACCGCAGCAATGAGCTCCGGGAGTTTCCGGTCGCGCCCGAGGGCGCTCCTGCAGGCGGCATCACCATTCGATGGGAAACAGCAGATGAGCGACATCAAGCAACTCGCACTGGCCTGCCGCGACGCGGCGCAAGCGGTCGCGATGCTCACGACGGCGCAGAAGAACGCGCTGCTCGAATCCATGGCCAAGGCGCTGGAAGACGATGCCGTCGCGATCCTCGCCGCGAATGCCGGTGACCTGGAAGCCGCGCGGGCCAAGGGCATCGGCAGCGCGATGCTCGACCGGCTCGCGCTGGACGACAAGCGCCTGGCCGGCATCGCCGCCGCGCTGCGCGAGGTCGCCGCGCTGCCCGACCCGGTCGGACGGGTCACCCGCCGCGAAACCCGCCCGAACGGCATCGCGGTCGAGCGCGTGCGCGTGCCGCTGGGGGTGATCGCGATGATCTACGAAGCGCGGCCGAACGTCACCGCGGACGCCGCGGCGCTATGCCTGAAGGCCGGCAACGGCGTGATCCTGCGCGGCGGTTCCGAGGCGATCCATTCCAACGCCGCCATCGCCGCTTCGCTGAAGCGTGCGCTGCGCGAAGCCGGCGTGCCCGATGCCGCGCTGACCCTGGTCGAGGACTTGCGCCGCGAAACCATGCTCGAACTGCTGCAGCAGACCGACATCGTCGATCTCGCGATCCCGCGCGGCGGCGAGGGGCTGATCCGCTTCGTCGCCGAACACGCGCGGGTGCCGGTGATCAAGCACTACAAGGGCGTGTGCCACCAGTACGTCGATGCCGATGCCGACGAAAGCCTGGCCCTGCGCCTGCTGGTCGACGGCAAGGCGTCGCGGCCCAGCGCCTGCAATGCGCTGGAAACCCTGCTGGTCCACCGCGACGCCGCCGCAAGCTTCCTGCCGGAGGCGGCGCAGTCGCTGCGCGAATACGGGGTCGAGATGCGCGCCGACGAACGTGCCCTGGCGCTGATGCCGGGTGCGAAGCCGGCAACCGAAGCCGACTATGCCGCCGAGTTCCTCGACCTGGTGATCGCCGTGCGCGTGGTCGATTCGCTGGACGAGGCCATCGCCCACATCCGCCGCCACGGCTCCGACCACACCGAGGTCATCGTCACCCGCGACGAGGCCAACGCGCGCCGGTTCGTCGAATCGCTGCGCTCGGCGGTGGTGATGGTCAACGCTTCGTCGCGCTTCAGCGACGGCGGCGAACTCGGCCTCGGCGCGGAGATCGGCATTTCGACCACGCGCCTGCATTCCTACGGGCCGATGGGCCTGGAAGCGCTGACCGTGGAGCGATTCGTGGTGCGCGGGGAAGGGCAGACGCGCAACATTCCCTGATCCTCGCGGGAGCGACTTTCAGGGCGCTCCCGCAAAAATCCGATTCCGCGGCCGCCGCCGGCGGTTCAGTCACGCTGCTCGAACAACTCCCGGCCGATCAGCATCCGGCGGATCTCGTTGGTGCCGGCGCCGATGGCGTACAGCTTGGCGTCGCGCAGCAGCCGGCCGGTGTCGTATTCGTTGATGTAGCCGTTGCCGCCCAGCGCCTGGATCGCTTCCAGCGTCACCTGCACGGCCGCCTCGGAGGCGTGCAGCAGGCAGCCGGCCGCCGCCGCGCGCGAGCCGCTGCCGCCAGCGTCGAAGTCGCGGGCCACCTGGTAGGAGAACGCGCGGCTGGACTGCAGCGCGACGTACATGTCGGCGATCTTCGCCTGCATGATGCCGAAGCTGCCGATCGGCGCGTCGAACTGGCGGCGCTCGCGCACGTAGGGCAGGGCGATGTCCAGCGCGGCCTGCATCAGGCCGATCGGCCCGCCGCTGAGCACCAGGCGCTCGGTGTTCAGGCCGCTCATCAGCACCCGGACGCCGCGGTTCGCTTCGCCGAGCACGTTTCCGGTCGGAATCTCGCAGTTCTCGAATACCAGTTCGCAGGTGTTGCTGCCGCGCATGCCCAGCTTGTCCAGCTTCTGCGCGGTGGAAAACCCCTTCATGCCGCGTTCGACGATGAAGGCGGTCATGCACTGGCTGCCCGCGTCCTTGCCGGCCGTGCGCATGTACACCAGCAGCACGTCGGCCTCGGGGCCGTTGGTGATCCACATCTTGTTGCCGTTGGCGACCCAGACGCCGTCGCGAAGCTCGGCGCGGCACGCCATCGAGCCGACCACGTCGGAGCCCGCACCCGGCTCGCTCATCGCCAGCGCGCCCTTCCATTCGCCGCTGCACAGCTTGGGCAGGTACTTCGCGCGCTGCGCCTCGCTGCCGTTGAGGTACAGGTTGGACACGCACAGGTTGGAATGGGCGCCGTAGCTCAGGCCAACCGAGCCGGAAGCGCGCGAGATTTCCTCCATCGCCACCAGATGGGCGAGGTAGCCCATGCCGCTGCCGCCGTATTCGCCCGGCACGGTCATGCCCAGCAGGCCCATGTCGCCCAGCTTGGGCCACAGGTCCTGGGGGAAGGCGTTGTCGTGGTCGATCCGCGCGGCGCGCGGGGCGATTTCGGCGTCGGCGAAGCGGCGCACGGCTTCGCGCAGGGCGTCGATTTCCTCGCCCAGCGGGAAGGCCTCGATTGAAACGGGTCGCATCCGGTTCCCCTCCGTCCTGTTGCGACGTCACGGCGATCGTCATTCCCGCCTGCGCGGGAACGATGACCATACCATTGTCGCTCGCGGGCCGCGCCGGAGGGGGGTCAGTGCTCCCCGCGCAAATGGCCCATGAAGCGCGGCGCGGTGCGGCCCAGCGGCAGCTTCAGCTTGCCGATCGCGGCGATGCGCTCCTCGGCCATGCGGTCGGCGGCGTACTGTGGCGCGATGTTCTCGCGCTCGGCCATCTCGAAGATCCTGCCGACGGTGTGGTAGATGTTGCGCATCAGGCGCATCGCGCGCTCGCGGTTGTAGCCGTCGATCTCCAGCGAGACGTTCATCACCCCGCCGGCGTTGACCGCGTAGTCGGGCGCATACAGGATGCCGCGCTGCATCGCCTCCACGCCGGTGGCGTGCGACATCTGGTTGTTGGCGGTGCCGCAGATCACCTTGGCCTTCAGCCGCGGCAGGGACTGCTCGTTGACCGAATACTCGAACGCGCACGGCGAGAACACGTCGGCGGCGACGTCGTAGATCTCGTCCGGCTTCACCGCCTCGGCGCCGTATTCCTCCACCGCGCGTTCGACCAGTGCCGGGTTCAGGTCGGCGACGAACAGCTTGGCGCCGCGTTCCTTCAGCAGCTTGACGAATTCCATGCCGATGTGGCCCAGGCCCTGCACGGCGTAGCTGTACTTGCCGATCTCCTCGTTGCCGAACTGGTGGTTCAGCGCGGCCATCAGGCCCTGCAGCGCGCCGTAGGCGGTGAACGGGCCGGGGTCGCCGCTGCCGCCGTGCACCTGATGCACGCCGACCACGTATTCGGTCTCGCGGTACACGTGCTCCATGTCGTTGATGTCGGTGCCGGCGTCCTCGGCGCCGATGTAGCGGCCGCCCAGCGAATCGATGCAGCGGCCCAGCGCGCGGAACACCGCCTCGGTCTTTTCGGTCGCCGGGTCGCCGATCACCACCGCCTTGCCGCCGCCGACGTTCAGCCCGGCCAGCGCGTTCTTGTAGGTCATGGTGCGGCTGAGGCGCAGCGCGTCGGTCAGCGCCGCGCCCTCGTCGGGATAATTGCGCATGCGGATGCCGCCCAGCGCGGGGCCGAGCACGGTGTTGTGCACGGCGATGATCGCCTTCAGGCCGGCGTCGGGGTTGTGGCAGTACAGGACCTGCTCGTGGCCGGAATTCGCAAGCGTTTCGAAAATCATGGGGAAGGACTCCAATCCGCGCCGGTTCGGGGCCGACGCAAGTGCTGCGGGTTTCGCCTAACTTGTTGACCTGAAAACAAAAAAGCGACAGTTCCGGGCGAAACCCCGACGTCGCGTGCGCCAGTCTAATGCAATCCCGGGGCGTGGGCACTGGCCCGGCGGACGACGACGTTACAATTGCAACGAAACGCGGAAATGCGAACGAGGGCGCGTGCATGAGCAGACCGGCTTCCCATCTTCCCGCCAGCGAGGCGCAGCGGACGCCGCTGCGCTTCGTCACCGCCGCGAGCCTGTTCGACGGCCACGACGCGGCGATCAACATCATGCGTCGGCTGATCCAGTCGCAGGGTGCGGAAGTGATCCACCTGGGCCACAACCGCAGCGTCGAGGACGTGGTGCGGGCCGCGCTGCAGGAGGACGCCGACGCCATCGCCCTGTCCAGCTACCAGGGCGGCCACGTCGAGTACTTCAAGTACATGGTGGACATGCTGAAGCAGCGCGGCGCGCCGCACATCCGCGTGTTCGGCGGCGGCGGCGGCACGATCACGCCGGAGGAGATCCGCGAGCTGGAAGCCTACGGCGTCGAGCGCATCTACCACCCCAACGACGGCATGAAGATGGGGCTGGTGGAGATGATCGAGGACGTGGTGGGCCGCGCGGGCGCGGCCCGGGAGTCGGGATCGGGGATTCGGGATTCGATGCGGCAACAGCCTGCGATCGACGATGAGATCGCGATTGGCAGGATGCTGAGCGCGATCGAGGATGGCGCGTTTTCCGAAGCTGAACTCGCCCTGCTGCGCAAAGGCTGGAACAACCAGCGCCCTTCCGAATCCCGAATCCCCAATCCCGAATCCCGCCCGACCACGCCGGTCATCGGCATCACCGGCACCGGCGGCGCCGGCAAGTCCAGCGTCACCGACGAG
>JBDHQQ010000098.1:0-9854 GCA_039807145.1 Pseudoxanthomonas sp.
GCGGCACGCATGGCTGTGCACCGCCATGCGCCGACGCCAGGGTCACGCGCGGCGCGGATGCCTGGCGACCAACCGGTCGACGTCGTCCAGCGCACGGTGCAGGCGCGCGGTGGTTTCGGTCATGCGCGGGCGCGCGTCCAGGCCGTCGAGGATCGAGCGCTGCGTGTCGTTGACGATCTCCTCGCGCAGGCCGATGCCGTGCGCGGCCAGCATCGGCCGCAGCACGTCGGCGCGCCGGCGCAGGTCGGCCAGGGTGTTGCGGTAGGCCAGCTGGCAGACGCGGTGGCGCGAGGCGAAGCTGAAGAGGTTGGTGAAGAACAGTTCGCTGTCGTCGGAGTTCGGTTCGAACACCAACTGGTCGATGTTCGGGAACTGGCGCGGGTATTTCTCCATGCCGATCTGCATGCGCGACTGCAGCAGGGTGCGCAGGGTCTGCGACAGCACCGCGGGCAGGCCGCCGTCGGCCAGGCCGAGCGAATCGCCTTCGCCCTGCGCCGGCGCACGCGTCGCGTCGAACGGCACCAGCGGGTTGATGCCCAGCAGCAGGTCGATGTCGCGCTCCAGCGCCACCGAGGCGTGCATCGTCCGGCGCAGCGCGCCGTCGAGGAAGTGGCGGCCGTTGATTTCCACCGGCGGATACAGGCCGGGCAGGGCGGCGCTGGCCTGCACCGCCTGCGAGATCGGCACGCCGTCCCAGCCCTTCTCGCCGAAGCGCACCGCTTCGCCGCTGTCCAGGTCCACCGCCACCACGAACAGGTCCGCGTCCAGCGTGCGGAAATCGTTGCTGCGCCCGCGCCGAGTGAACACATCGCGCAGGAAGCGCTCCATGCCGCGGTTGTCGAACATCGCGGTCGGAACCAGGCTGCCGAAGCGTCGCATCAGGTACGACCAGCTGGCGGCTCGGAAGGGGTCGGTCGCCAGCCCCTGCAGCCATTCCAGGTACAGGCGCGGCAGCGCGGCGGCACGGCGCAGGGCCTCGCCGATGTTCGGGCGCAGGAAGGTTTCCGGCTGGAACACGATGTCGTCGCTGGTGCCGGTGATGAAGGTGCGGCACATCTCGGCGGTGCCGATGCGGTTGGCCAGCCCGGCGGCGAGGAACGCGCCCGAACTGACCCCGACGTAGCAGTCCATCCGGGTCAGGTCGAGGCCGTCGAGGGCTTCGTCCAGCGCGCGCAGCGCGCCCAGTTCGTACATCCCGCCGATCGGGCCGCCGCCGGCGATGGCCAGGCCGATGCGCCCGCGGGAATTGCGTTTGACCGCGCTGTGCAGCGAAAGCATGCGATGTCCGGAAGTGGAATCGCCCGAGTGTAGCCGATGCGACTGGAGCTGGAATTCGGTTGCGCGCACCGGCACCGGGCGGCCAAGATTCGCGTCCATGGCGCGCAGCAATCCCTTGCACGAACGGCTCGGTCGCCGCCTGGCCTGCCACCAGGCGCTGCACGACCCGGCGCGCGAGCCGCGCAACCGGCTGCGCTGGCTGCCCGAACTGCGGCGCTGGCAGACGCGGCGGCTGCAAGCCAGCTTCGCCCACTTCCTGGCCGATCCGAAGCGCGCGCCGGCGGCCGGCTTCTTCCTGTCCGACGTCTACGGCGACCGCGACTTCAGCGAGCGCGACGCCAACGTTGCGCGGATCGTGCCGATGCTGCAGCGGTTGCTGCCGGCGGCGGTGCTGGCCACGGTGGCCGACGCGATCGAGCTGGGCGCACTGACCCACGCCTTCGACCTGCGCATGGCCGAGGCGCTGCAGCGCCTGGCGCCGGAGCGCCGGAAGCTGGATGCGGACCTGTACGCGCGGGCCTATCGCGAGGTCGGCCTCCCGCGGCTGCGCGCACGGCAGATCGACCTGATCGCCGAGATCGGCGTCGGCTTGGCGCATGCGGTGAAACTGCCCGGCGTGGGGCTGCTGCTGAAGCTCTCGCGCGGTCCGGCCAAGGCCGGCGGCCTGGGCGAGTTGCAGGCTTTCCTGGAACGCGGTTTCGCGGCGTTCCAGGCGCTGGACGACGGCCGCGCCTTCGTCGGCGACATCGAACGGGCCGAACGCGAGGTTTCGCGCCGGCTGTTTGCCGGCCACCCGGATCCGTTCGGCGCCTAGGCCGTGCGATCAGCCGAACTTTTCCGCCAGCACGCGGCGGATCTCGGCCTCGATCGGCCCCTTCAGCATCGACAGCATGAAGCCCAGGTCGGCGGTGACGCGCAGCGACTTCGGCAGCAGCTCGATCCGGCCGTCCACGCCGGCGCGGTTGAAGTTCAGGGTGTCCTTGTCCCAGCCGTAGGCCATGTCGAAGCGTTCGGCCAGCTTCTTCGCCACCTGTTCGATGGCCTTGCGCGCCTGCGCGGGGGTCTTGCCGTGGTCGTGGGTGATGTCGATGCTGGGCATGTCGGGCTCCGTGTATGGCGGATATTGTGCGCAGCCGGCGGCGGTGCGCCAAGTCGCGGAACGGGTGTATGCCGCGCGACAAACTGCTAGGCTCCCGCGCCGTGGAGAACCTTCGACTGCATCTGAACGGACGCGATGGCGGCGACTGGCCGCTGCGGGGCGGCGTGCACCGCATCGTGCGCGAGGCCAACGGCGCCATCGGCTTCGGCGACGAAGCGCGCGGCGCGCTGCTCGCGCAGCTGTGCCTGGACCGCCGCGGCCTGTGGCTGCAGGTCGCCAACGGCGTGCGCGGCATCCACGTCAACGGGCGCTCGGTGCGCCGGGTGGCCGCGCTGCGCGCCGGTGACGCATTGCACCTGGACGGCGTCGAGGTGCTGGTGCAGGGCCGGTCCGGCGATGCCGCGCCGCTGCCGGAAGACGCGGCGGAGACGACGGGCGACACCCGCATGCTGCTGCGCGGCGTCGGCGGCCCGTACCACGGCCGCAGCGTCCCGCTGGACCGGCCGCGGCTGGTCGGCTACGGCCGCGAGGCCGATATCCGCGCCGACCATGAAGCCGTGTCCGAGCGCCATGCGCGACTGGAGCGCCATGGCGAACGCGTGCTGCTGCGCGACCTGGGTTCGGAAGCGGGCAGCCTGGTCAACGGTCACCGCGTGCGCGATGCGGTGCTGCTGCCCGGTGACCAGGTGGTGTTCGGCCAATGCCGCTTCGTGGTCGAAGCGCCATTCGTGTCGCTGCCGGAACCGCCGCCCGCCGCGCCGGTCCGGGCCGCGCCCGAGCCGGCGGCATTGCCGGAACCCTCGACCAGCCGCTGGCCCTGGTTGCTGCTGGCGGCGATGCTGCTGGCGGTGGCGCTGGGCGCGCTGCTGTTGTTCGGAGCGGGCTGAAGCGCCGCGCATCGGCAGTTCGCGGGAAAGGTTTCGTTCGTACCCAATGGCCCGGCAACTGTTGCGCTGCGGCATACTACGCGCTCGGTTTCCAGGCCTTCCCATGACCCGCGTCCACAATTTCAGCGCCGGCCCGGCGACGTTGCCCGAACCCGTCCTGCGCCAGGCCCAGGCTGAAATGCTGGAGTGGAACGGCGTCGGCGCGTCCATCGTCGAGATCAGCCACCGCAGCGCCGAGTTCGTCGAAGTCGCCGCACGCACCGAAGCCGACCTGCGCCGGTTGCTGTCCGTTCCCGACGACTACGCGGTGCTGTTCCTGCCTGGCGGCGCGACCACCCAGCAGGCGCTGCTGGCGCTGAACTTCGCCACGCCCGGCGGCACCGCCGATTACGTGGTCACCGGTCACTGGGGCAAGACCGCGATCCGGCAGGCCGCGCCGTACGTGAAGATCAACATCGCCGCCGACGCCGGGCCCGATGGTTTCGTCGGCATCCCGCCGCGCGAGACCTGGCGGCTGACGCCCGGCGCCGACTACGTGCACATCACCGCCAACGAGACCATCCACGGGGTCGAATTCCGCGGCATGGCCCCCGACGTCGGCGATGCGCCGCTGTTCGCCGACTTCAGTTCGTCGATCGCCTCCGAGCCGATCGACGTGTCGAAGTACGCCGCGATCTACGCCGGCGCGCAGAAGAACCTGGGCCCGGTCGGCATCGCCGTGGTGATCGTGCGCCGCGAGCTGCTGCGGCGCGATGGGTTGCCGCGCGCCGACATCTTCGACTACCGCTCGCACGCGGCGAAGGATTCGATGCTCAACACGCCGCCGACCTGGAACTGGTACCTGCTCGGCCTGACCGTGAAGTGGATGCTGGACGAAGGCGGGGTCGATGAATTCGCCCGCCGCAACGCCGAGAAGTCGCGCATCGTCTATGCCGCCATCGACGGTTCCGGCGGCTTCTACCGCAACCCGGTGCTGCCCGGGTTCCGTTCGCGGATGAACCTGCCGTTCTTCCTGCCGGACGAAACCCTGACCGCGCGCTTCGTCGCCGAATCGAAGGCCGCCGGCCTGCTGGCGCTGAAGGGCCACAAGGCGGTGGGCGGGCTGCGCGCGTCGCTGTACAACGCGATGCCGGTGGATGGGGCGCGGGCGCTGGCGGACTTCATGCACGATTTCCAGCAAAGGAACGGATAAGCGGAAAACCATGGCCGAGAAACCGAAGAAGAAAACCAAAGTCGCCGCCGCACCGGTCGCCAAGCCGGTGCTGGCCGACGTGCGCGCCAAGATCGACGGCATCGACCGCCAGATCCAGGCGCTGATCGCCGAGCGCGCGCAGTTCGCGCTGCAGGTCGGCAAGGCCAAGGGCAAGCTGGCGCAGGCGGTCGACTATTACCGCCCCGAGCGCGAGGCGCAGGTGCTGCGCATGGTCGTGGACCGCAACGAGGGTCCGCTCCGCGACGAAGTGCTGGTGCACGTGTTCCGCGAAATCATGTCGGCCTGCCTCGCGCAGCAGGAGCCGTTGAAGATCGGCTACCTGGGCCCGGAGGGAACCCACAGTCAGCAGGCCATGCTCAAGCACTTCGGCCGCTCCGCGCACGGCTTGCCGCTGGCCAGCATCGAGGAAGTATTCCAGGAAGTGGAAAGCGGCAATGCCGATTTCGGCGTGGTGCCGGTGGAGAACTCCGGGCAGGGCACCATCCAGATCACCCTGGACATGTTCCTGACCTCGAACCTGAAGATCTGCGGCGAGGTCGAGCTGCGCGTGCATCAATTCCTGCTGTCGCGCACCGGCCACATCGAGGACATCGAGCGCATCTACGCGCATCCGCAGTCGTTCGCGCAGACCTCGTCGTGGCTGCGCGCGAACCTGCCGAAGGCGGAGAAGATCCCGGTTTCCAGCAATGCCGAGGGCGCGCGCCGCGCGCGCAACGCCGACGACGCCGCGGCGATCGCCGGCGAGAGCGCGGGCCACGTGTACGGGCTGAAGAAGGTGGTGATGTCCTCGATCGAGGACGACAAGGACAACACCACGCGCTTCCTGGTGATTGGTCGCACGATATTTCCGTCGTCGGGCCACGACCGCACTTCGGTGCTGGTGTCGATCCACGACAAGCCGGGCGCGCTGTTCGACGTGCTCAGCCCGTTCGCGAAGCACGGCATCAGCATGAACCGGATCGAGTCGCGGCCGTCGCACCATGCGCGGTGGGAGTACGCGTTCTTCATCGACCTGGCCGGGCACGTGGACGATCCGGCGATGAAGCAGGCGATGGCGGAACTGAAGAGCCATGCGGCGCAGGTCAAGGTGCTGGGTTCGTACCCGGTGGCGGTGCCTTGACCTATTCCGGCCATCCGAAGAAACCCTTCCCCCGCTTGCGGGGGAAGGCGCCGAAGGCGGATTGGGGTGCTTTTGCACTTGCTCATCATTCCCGCGCAAGCCAGGATCCGGCTTTGCATGACCGGACATGCTCGGTTGCTTCTGCTTCGAAAAGCCAAAGCGTTCCGCCCTGACGGGCGGGTTACTTTCTTTGCTTGTGCAAAGAAAGTAACCAAAGAAACACCCCCCGGCGGCACGCCCGCGCTTCGCGCGGGTACGCCATCACGGCGGGAATTTTCGTAAGCCGCATCCTGCGGCTACGAAAACGGCGCACATCCTTGTGCGCCGCCCCTGCGGGGTTTGCCCGACGTGATGGCCGTGCCTCAAGGGGACCAACAAGCAAGGCCAACCGCAAAAGCGGAAGCGGATTACGGAAATTGGAACAGATGACCGACAAGCAGAGCTGGATCGCCTCGAAAGGCAAGCCGTTGAGTGGTTCGCTCGATATCCCCGGCGACAAGTCGGTTTCGCATCGGGCGGTGATGTTCGCCGCGCTGGCCGACGGCGTATCGCGCGTCGACGGCTTCCTCGAAGGCGAGGACACCCGGGCCACGGCGCGGATCTTCGCGCAGATGGGCGTGCGCATCGAAACCCAGTCGCTGTCGCGGCGGGTCGTGCATGGCGTCGGCATCGACGGGTTGAAGGCGCCTTCCGGTCCGCTCGATTGCGGCAACGCCGGCACCGGCATGCGCCTGCTGGCCGGCCTGCTGGCCGGGCAGGCGTTCGACAGCGTGCTGGTCGGCGACGAGTCGCTGTCGAAGCGGCCGATGCGCCGCGTCGCCGCGCCGCTGGCCGAGATGGGCGCGCGCATCGACATGGAAGAGGGCGGCCTGCCGCCGTTGCGCATCCGCGGCGGGCAGCGGCTGCGCGGCATCGATTTCGCTTCGCCGGTCGCCAGCGCGCAGGTCAAGTCGGCGGTGCTGCTGGCGGGGCTGTACGCGGACGGCGAAACCACGGTGCGCGAGCCGCATCCGACCCGCGACTACACCGAGCGCATGCTTTCCGCGTTCGGTGCCGAGATCGAGTTCTCGCCGGGCCATGCCAGGCTGCGCGGCGGGCAGCGCCTGCGCGCGACCGACATCGTGGTGCCGGCGGATTTCTCCTCGGCGGCGTTCTTCCTGGTCGCGGCCAGCATCGTGCCCGGCAGCGAGCTGCGCCTGCGCGCGGTGGGCCTGAATCCGCGCCGCACCGGCCTGCTGGCCGCGCTGCGCTTGATGGGCGCGGACATCCGCGAGGAAAACGCCGGCGAACACGGCGGCGAGCCGGTGGCCGACCTGGTGGTGCGTCACGCGCCGCTGCGCGGCATCGAGGTGCCGGAGGCGCTGGTGCCGGACATGATCGACGAGTTCCCGGCGCTGTTCATCGCCGCCGCCTGCGCCGACGGCCCCACCGTGGTGCGCGGCGCGGCGGAACTGCGGGTGAAGGAATCCGACCGTCTGGCGGCGATGGCCACGGGTCTGCGCGAGCTGGGCCTGCGCGTGGATGAAACGCCGGACGGGGCGACGATCTTCCCCGGCGCGATGAAGGCCGGCCGCATCGACAGTCATGGCGATCACCGCATCGCGATGTCGTTCGCGGTCGCCGCGCAGGTCGCCGAAGGCGAAGTCGTCGTCGACGACGTGGCGAACGTGGCCACGTCGTTCCCGGACTTCGACGGGCTGGCGCGGCGCGCCGGTTTCGCGCTGATGGCGCAGTGAAGCGCGCCGCCTAGCGCCGCGCGCCGCGTTCGTCTTCCAGGACGAAGGCCACCGGCACCTGTACCGCCGAGGCGACGGGCTTGCCGTTGCGCAGCGCGGGCTGGAAGCGCCAGTTGCGCACCGCGCTCAATGCCGCGCGGTCCAGCTCGCGGTTGCCGCTGCGGCGCGCAAGACCGACCTCGGTGGGCGTGCCATCCGCGTCGATCTCCGCGCGGATCAGCACGTTGCCTTCGATGCCCGAACGCCGCGCGGCCGCCGGATAGCGGGGCGGTGGGTTGCCGGCCAGCGGGTGCGCGTTGCGGCTGAGGTGCGCCGCCGACTGCGCGTTCCGCGTGCGTGCGGCGGTTTTCTTCGACGCGGCCGATTTGCCTGCGCCGGCGGACGCTGCAGCCTTGTGCTTGCCGGAACCGGTGGCGGATTCGTCGGGCGCGGGCGTGGATTCCGGCGCGGCGGACGGCGTTTCGTCGGGAACGACGACGACGCGATCCACCGCGCCGGAAGTCGCGCCCGTCCACGGCTGGCTCAGCAGCCACCAGATGCTCGCGGCCAGCAGGCCCAGCATCAGCACCACCCACAGCAGCAGGTGGTCGTTGCGGCGCGGCGGCACGGATTCTGGCTGCGGCCGGGTATCGGTTTCGTCGCCTGTTGCGGACATGGGGGTGACTCCGGAGCGGGCTTGTTCCGGAGTTTCGCCTCTGCGGCGCCGCGATTCACGCTTCCGGGCCGAAAAACGCGATTCGGCGTCGGTTGCGGTTCGGTTTTGTGCACGTGGCGTAAAACGCGGGTGCAGTACGCGATGGGTGCGATACATGCTGCCGTGCGTTCGCTGCGCGATGCGGCGGATCAGCGTTCCAGGGTGAAGTCGATGGGAATGTCCACGCTCGCGGTGACCGCCTGGCCGTCGCGCACCGCGGGCTGGAAGCGCCAGCGGCGCACCGCGTCGACCGCCGCGCGATCCAGGTCGCGCGAACCGCTGGTCCGGCCCACGCCGACATCGGTGGGCGCGCCATCCGGTCCCACCACCGCGCGCACCAGCACCGTGCCGGTTTCGCCCGTGCGCATGGCGCGGAAGGGATACTCCGGCGGCGGATTCTGCCCGGGGATCGGCATCGGCAGGTTGCCACCCTGCGCCGGTGCCGAGGCCGTGGACGGCGATGGCGCCGGTGGCTGCACGACTTCCTCGACCGGCTGCGGCAGCGGGGGCGGAGGGGGCGGCGGTGCTTCTTCGGCCACGCGAGGCCTTTCGGCCTGCGGCGGCGGCGCTTCCAGGCCGCTGGCATCGCCGCCGGATGCGAGTGGTTCGGGCAGGGCCGGGATGGCGCTGCCGCTGGCCGAGGGCGCTACCGGCGGCACCGTGTAGAAGCCCTTGTCGCGGCTCAGCCACATCGCCAGCAGGGACAGCAGCACGCCGATGCCGAAGGCGATGCCGGCGATGCGCAGGCTGCGCCGCGGCAGGCGGAACACGAAATGAGGTTCGGAAGCGGAATCGTCGCGGGCGGGCATGGCGGGTTCCTGCGGGACGCGCCGATTCTGGCACAAGCGCGGCCGGGGCGAAGCGGGACAGCGCGCGTCCGGAAAGGCGATAATCGCCTTTTCCCCGCTTCCGATTGCCTGCCATGCTCGATCCCGCGCTGCTCCGCAACCAGCCTGCCGAACTCGCCGAACGCCTGCGCGCCAGCCGCGGCTTCGCGCTGGACGTGGAAGGGCTGTCGTCGCTGGAAGCGCGTCGCAAGGCGATCCAGGTGCGCACGCAGGAGTTGCAGAACCTGCGCAACACGCGCAGCAAGCAGATCGGCATGCTCAAGGCCAAGGGCGAGGACGTGTCGGCGGTGATGGCCGAGGTGGCGGGTTTCGGCGAAGAGCTGAAGACTTCGGAAGCCGAGCTTGACGTCATCCGCACGCAGATCGAGGCCATTGCACTGGGCCTTCCCAACCTGCCGGACGAGTCGGTCCCGCAGGGCCAGGACGAATCGCAGAACGTCGAAGTGCATCGCTGGGGCACGCCGCGCGCGTTCGATTTCGAAATCAAGGACCACGTCGACCTGGGCGCGCGCAATGGCTGGCTGGATGGCGATACCGCGGCCAAGCTCAGCGGCGCGCGCTTCACCGTGTTGCGCGGGCAACTGGCGCGGCTGCATCGCGCGCTGGCGCAGTTCATGTTGGACCTGCACACGGACGAGCATGGTTATCAGGAGACGAATGTTCCAGTGCTAGTCAAAGGCGATTCTTTGCGAGGCACAGGACAACTGCCTAAGTTTGAAGAGGATCTTTTTTCGACCTACGAACAACTAGATCGAGATTCGGGGCAGCACACCCTTGGTCTTCCCGAGCGTGCGGTTGAAGTTGCGCACCGGGGGCAGGCATTGGGCGTAAAGCTGGATGAGTTTTATCAAGTGTATGGCCGAGATGCCAATCCGTCAGAGTCGGTCAAAGATGAGCTAGCGGCTTACAAAAATTCTCTTGTTGAATACCAGAGAAGCCTTCAGCAGTTCTATTTAATCCCGACCAGCGAAGTCCCGCT
>JBDHQQ010000099.1:0-9716 GCA_039807145.1 Pseudoxanthomonas sp.
TCGCTGGGCTTCGGCAGCGGCGGCAAGACCGTCGACAACACCAACCGGAACGGCGGCTTCAGCCTGGCGTGGACGCCGGCCGACAACCAGACCGTGACCCTGGACTTCGACACGTCCAGGCAGGAATACGACAACGAAACCAAGATCAACGACGCCGGCACCGAGGAATACCCGGTGGGAACCGTGGACAGCCTGGCGAGCATCTGGTCGGCCGGCAATGCCTGCCTCGGCGCAGCCGGCGCCAACGCGGCCGCCTGCGCGGCCAATGGCGGCACCTGGGCCGGCGCGCCAATCCCCGCGTCGGCTACAGCGCCACGCAGGAATTCACCCGCGAAAGCTGGTCGCTCTCGCACGAGGGCAACTGGGATTTCGGCAACAGCCTGGTATCGCTGGCGCACATCGCCACCAACAACGACGGCCGCACCCTGCCGTTCACCGTGGCCGAACGCGAGCAACTGCTGGAGATGATCGACGGCACCGGCGCCTACGCGGGCATGAGCCTGGACGAACGCCGCGCGCTGGCCGAATCCACCTTCCTGCCACGGCCGCGGCGCACGCTGGAAAGCGCCCAGTACACGCTGGACGCCAAGCTGGATGTTCCGTGGCAGTGGCGCGGCGAGCACACCACGGTACTGGGCACGCAGGTCATCCGCGGCGAACTGGAAGACGGCGTGTTCGGCATGGAAGACGGCGCGCCCAGCGCGGTGCAGGACCACAACATGCACTCGCTGTTCACCCTCAACGCCCGCATCAACAACCTGCTGGACGAGGACTTCACCACCTACGACACCGAGTTCGACGATCTGAACGGCGACGGCGACTACCTGGACACCAACGAAACCTGGACACCAACGAAACCCTGTTCTTCGAGCACTACAACAACAAGGACAAGTCGCGGAACCTCTGGGTGAGCCTGAACATCAACTTCTGAGCCCGGCCCGGCCCCGCCTGCGCAGGCGGGGCCTTTTCGTCAACCGACGCCGTACCCGTGCGTTTCCCGCCCTCAATTGAGACTAATTCTCATTCGTGATGTAATGACCGCCCGTTCCGCCTACCCGGAAACAGCCGTCTTGGCCCCCACCGATCCCGGCCTCGCCGATCGACAGCAACGCCGTGGCTACTGGCTGCGCACGCTGCACCAGTGGCACTGGATCAGCTCGGCGATCTGCCTGATCGGCATGCTGTTGTTCGCCGTCACCGGCATCACGTTGAACCACGCCGCGCAGATCGAGGCCAAGCCGCAAACCAGCAACGCCGCCGCGACCCTGCCCGCCGCACTGCTGCAGCAACTCGGCGCGCGCGAGGAAGGCAAGGCGCCGCTGCCGCAAGCCGTGGCCGACTGGGTCGAGGCGAACTTCCCGGTTTCCACCGCGGCGCGCGAAGCCGAATGGTCGGCCGACGAGGTTTACCTGTCGCTGCCGCGCCCGGGCGGCGACGCCTGGCTGAGCATCGACCGCGGCAGCGGCGACGTGGAATACGAACGCACCGACCGCGGCTGGATTTCCTACCTCAACGACCTGCACAAGGGCCGCAACGCCGGCCCCGCCTGGGGCTGGTTCATCGACGTGTTCGCGCTGGCGTGCGTCGTGTTCACCGTCTCCGGCCTGTTCCTGCTGCAACTGCATGCGCGCCAGCGACGCACGACCTGGCCCTGGGTCGGCCTGGGCCTGGTGATCCCGCTGCTGCTGGCATTGATCTTCATCCATTGAGAAACCACGACGATGAACCGAACCTCCCTCTCTTCCCAGATCGCCATCGCCGTCGCCGGCCTGTTCGCCGCGCACGGCGCATCCGCCGCCGACATGGAACTCGGCATCCAGATCCCCAAGCTCAACGTCGCCGAATACCACCGCCCCTACGTGGCGATCTGGGTCGAAGGCGCCGACGGCAAGACGGCCGCCGACCTCGCCGTGTGGTACCAGAACGAAGACACCAAGGAAGGCCACGGCACCAAGTGGCTGCCCGACCTGCGCCAGTGGTGGCGCAAGTCCGGGCGCACGCTGAACCTGCCGGTGGACGGCGTCACCGGCCCGACCCGTCCGGCCGGACAGCACCAGCTCAAGGTCGACGCCAAGCGTCTGGCCGCGCTGAAGCCCGGCCAGTACGCGCTGGTGGTCGAAGCCGTGCGCGAAGTCGGCGGCCGCGAACTGCTGAAGATTCCCTTCGACTGGCCGGCGAAAGCGCCGCAGGCCGGCAAGGCCCAGGGCAGCAGCGAACTGGGCACGGTCACCCTGAACATCAAACCCTGAAAAGCCGGAATTGGTGATTCTTGATTGGTGATTCGTCAGAAGCAAAAAGCCTGTCATTCCGAACGCAGCAAGGAATCCCGCTTCCATGACGGTGAAACAAGATTCCTCGCCGCGCTCGGAATGACGGAAAACCGGCTTTTACGAATCACCAATCACGAATCACCAATCACATTCCTTAAAAAGGAGAACCACGATGAAACGTTCCACCCTGCTCGCCGCGCTGATCGCCGCCGCGATTCCCTTCACCGCCGCCGCGCACAAGCAGTGGCTGGTGCCCTCGGCCACCGTCGTCGCCGGCAACGATGCCTGGGTCACCGTGGACGCCGCGGTATCCAACCAGCTGTACTACCCCGACCACGTGCCGATGCGGCTGGACAGCATCGTCGTCACCGCGCCCGACGGCAGCCAGGCCGCGCCGCAGAACGGCGCCACCGGCAAGTACCGCAGCGTGTTCGACGTGCAGCTTTCGCAGGAAGGCACCTACCGCATCGCCAACGTCAACGCCGGCGTGTCCGCGCGCTGGGATACCGCCGAGAGCCTGGCGAACCCCGTCGCCGCTGCGCCGGGCCCGGGCGGCCCGGGGCCGCGCGGCGGCTTCCTGCGCAACGCCACGCCGGAAGACCTGGCGACGAAGATTCCGAAGGACGCGAAGAACGTGCAGGTCACCGAGGGCGTCGGCCGGGTCGAAACCTTCGTCACCAACGGCAAGCCCAGCGCCGTGCAGCCGACCGGCAAGGGCCTGGAGCTGGTGCCGGTGACGCACCCGAACGACCTGTTCGCCGGCGAGGAAGCGAAGTTCCGCTTCGTGGTCGACGGCAAGCCGGTCGCCGGCCTGGCGGTCGAAATCATCCGCGGCGCGACCCGCTACCGCAACGCGCAGGACGAGATCAAGGCGACCACCGATGCCAACGGCGAGTTCGCCGTGACCTGGCCGGAACCGGGCATGTACTGGGTGCAGGCCAGCACGCAGGACGACAAGACCAGCGTGCCGCAGGCCAAGCAGCGCCGCCTGAGCTACGTGGCCACGCTGGAAGCGTTGCCGCAGTAAGACACGTCCTCCGCGGATTCTCCTTCTCCCCCGCCAACGGGGAGAAGGTGCCCGAAGGGCGGATGAGGGACAGCGAGCAACGCAGTTGCTCTTCGCCCTCCACACAAAGCAAAAGCAGCGGCAAAATCCAAGGCAAGCCCGCTTCGCCCGCCGCCCTCTCCCGCCTTCGGCACCCTCTTCCATCGCATGCGATGGGAGAGAGGTCGTCCCGAGCCCACGCGCATGAATGCCCTTCCCTCCGCTTCGCCATCGACCCTTGCCACTCTCGGCGGCGAAACCATGGGCACGTCCTGGAGCGTGAAGCTGGCGCTTGCGCCGCACGCCGACCTGCACGCGCTGCATGCGCGCATCCAGTCGACGCTGGACCGGATCGTGCGGCAGATGAGCACCTGGGAAGCGGATTCGGACATCGTCGCCTACAACCGCAGCGGCGCGGGCCGCTGGCGACGGATCCCCGACGAATTCTTCGCCGTGCTGGCCTGCGCGCTGGACATCGCCGAAGCCAGCGGCGGCGCGTTCGACCCCAGCGTCGGCCCGCTGGTCGGGCTGTGGGGTTTCGGCGCGAACGCACGACCGCGGAACGCGCCCGACACCGCCGACCTGCACGCCGCGCGCAAACGGGTGGACTGGCGGCGGATCGAACTGCAGCCCGATACCCGCAGCGTGCTGCAGCCCGGTGGCGTGGAACTGGACCTGTCGGCGATTGCCAAGGGCTACGCCGTCGATCTGGTGGCCGCGCACCTGCGCGCAACCGGCATCGCATGCGCGCTGGTCGAAGTCGGTGGCGAGCTGTTCGGCTACGGCCGCAAGCCCGACGGCGCGCCGTGGCGCGTGCTGGTCGAAACCGCGCCGGAAGAAGACGACGCGCTGGCCGAGCCGCGCGTGCTCGACCTCGACGGCATCGCCGTGGCGACTTCCGGCGACCGCTGGCACCGCTATGAAGGCGACGACGGCGCACGCCGTTCGCACAGCATCGACCCGCACGCCGGCGTGCCGGTCGAACGCGCGCCCGCCGCCGTCAGCGTGATCGCCGCCGAGGCGATGCGCGCCGACGCCTGGGCCACGGCGCTGACGGTGATGGGCGTGCATGACGGCTTCGAATTCGCGCAGCGGCACGGCCTGGCCGCGCGCTTCGTCGCCCGCGGCGAAGACGCCCTGCAGGAACGCATGACCGATGCGTTCAAGGCGCACCTGGCCGGATGAGCGCCGCCACCTCCACGCGCGGCTGGCCCGGCCTGCTCGGCAATCTCGCCGTGCTGCTGGCGCTGTTCGCCGTCGCCGCGGGATTCCTCGCCCTGCAAGGCGATGCGGCGTGGGTTCCCACCTTCCGCGGCAGCCGCGGACCTGCGGCGCTCGCCTGCGCCGCGGCCTACGTCGGTTTCGTCGCCTGGACGCTGTGGCGCTCGCGGCCGGGCAAGGTCGCGGACACCGCCGCCAGCGGCGACACCGCGGCGACGCTGGTGGTCTGGGCCAGCCAGACCGGTTTCGCCCGGCAGCTCGCCGAGCGCACGGCGCAAAGCCTGCGCGACGCCGGCCTGCCGGTGCGCCTGCTGCCGCTGGACCGACTGGATGCCGCCGCGCTCGCCAGCGGAACGCGCGCATTGTTCGTCGCCAGTACCACCGGCGAAGGCGATCCGCCCGACCATGCGCTGGGCTTCGTGCGCAAGGTCATGGGCCAACCGGCCGCGCTGGGTTCGCTGCGCTACGCGGTGCTTGCGCTGGGCGACCGCGAGTACGACAGCTTCTGCGCCTTCGGCCACCAGCTGGACGGCTGGCTGCGCCAGCACGGCGCGCAGCCGCTGTTCGACCTGGTCGAAGTCGACAACGCCGACGCCAGCGCACTGCGCCACTGGCAGCATCACCTGGGCCTGCTTGGCGGCGTCGCCGACGCGCCGGACTGGGCGCCGGCCAGCTACGATCGCTGGACCCTGGCCGAGCGCCGAGAACTGAACCCGGGCAGTCAGGGCGGCCCCGCGTTCCACCTCGCGCTGTCGCCCCCCGATGGCGTGCAGCCGCGCTGGCAGGCCGGCGACATCGCCGAGATCCGCGTTTCGGAATCCCCGGAAATTTCCCGCGAGTATTCCATCGCATCGCTGCCGTCCGACGGCAGCCTGCAGCTGCTGATGCGGCGCATGCTGCGCCCCGACGGCACGCCGGGCATCGGCAGCGGCTGGCTGTGCGACCAGGTGCCGCTTGGCGGCGACGTCGCCCTGCGCATTCGCCCCAATCCGAACTTCCACCCGCCCACCGCCGAACGCCCGCTGGTACTGGTCGGCAATGGCACCGGCATCGCCGGCCTGCGCGCGCTGCTGAAGTCGCGCATCGCCGTCGGCGCGCGCCGCAACTGGCTGCTGTTCGGCGAGCGCAACCGCGACCGCGATTTCTTCTTCGGCGACGAAATCGAAGCCTGGCGGCGCGACGGCTTCCTCGAACGCCTCGACCTGGCCTTTTCGCGCGACCAGGCCGAACGCATCTACGTCCAGCACAAGCTGGCGGACGCGGCGGACGCGCTGCGCGAATGGATCGAAGCCGGCGCCGCGATCTATGTCTGCGGCAGCCTCGCCGGCATGGCCCCGGCGGTGGATGCCGTCCTGCGCGAAACCCTGGGCGACGACCGGGTCGAAGCGATGCTGGCCGACGGCCGCTATCGCCGCGACGTGTACTGACCGCGCCCGCGCGACCGCCCGGCGGCTTGGCTCAACGGACCGTCAGGCAGATCGACAGCAACTCCCCCGCGCCTTCCAGCCGATAGCGGCGGCGCGCATCGTGGTCGATGAGCATGGCGGTGTCGCCGGCTTCGAGCGGCGGCAACGCGCTGTCGGCATCGAACCGCGCCCGTCCGGACATCAGGTGGATCGCCCAGGTCGTGCCCGGCGCGGTGAAGAACAGCATCGACCCGACCAGTGGCCGATGGTGCAACTCGGCCTGAAGCAGGTCGCGCCGCCACATCAGGTTGAAATCGTGGGTCGGCCCGTCGATCGGCTCGCCGTCCAGCGCGCGCTCGCCGGCGAAGCGCAGGCGCTCGCCGGGGTGGCTCAGTTCGCGCATCTCGCCGTCGGTGAAATGCAGGCGCAAGCCGTTGCCACGCAGCAGGACCAGTTCGCGATCGATGCCGGGGTACAGGGAAAAAGCCGCCTTCCTCTCGACCTCGGCGATCGACAGGCGCACGTCCCAATCGTCAGCATCGATGCAATCGGCATCGTCGCGCACCCTTGCGCGGACTATCTCGCGGGTCCATCCCAGACAGTTTTTCCAGCGTGCGCGACGATATTCGTTGGCGGGGATCACCCGCGAGCCACTTTCGGCCATGCGTTCCTTCCGGGATTCGGTCCGCGGGCCAAAAGACATCGCCCGGCGCCTTGCGGCAACCGGGCGATGGTACTTCCCTGTGGGCGTCCTGCCGACCCCTCCGGCTTCCTGCCCCGGTTTACCGGACACGGATCCGGCGCATGGGTACATCCCTGTCGGCATCCTGCCCGTCTTCCACGGCGTCCTGCCCCCTGCAATGCGGCCCGCATCCTACGGTTCCGCCTTGCGGAAGATTCCTCAGCGGCGCACCAGCCGGCGCGGCTGCAGCGGCGCGGCCACGCTGGCCGGCTTCGCCGCGGCGGGCTTCACCGCCGGCTGGCCGCGACCCACCTCGATGCGGTCGCGGTTCTTCTCGACCGTCTTCAGGCCGATGCCCTTGACCATCGCCAGTTCCTCGGCGCTCTTGAACGGGCCGTTGGCCTTGCGGTAGTCGACGATGGCCTGCGCCTTGGCCGGGCCGATGTTGATCAGCACCTCGTCCAGCGCGGCGGCATCGGCGCTGTTGATGTTGACCTTGTCTGCGGCGAAGGCACTGCCGGCGAGCAGCAGGGACAGGGCGGCGGCTTTGATCAGGCGGGAGAAGATGTTCATGGCTGCATTCCTTTGGTTGGGTTTCGGTCCATCCGGGGCGATTCCGTTTCGCCGGCCGGTGTGGAAAGTCTCCTCGCCAAGGCAGGGCCAAGGTATCGCGCGAATGCCGCGCGATCTGCCGGGAAACCCCGCAGCCGCATGTAGGAAAATTCCTACCCCGTGGGGCGGGCGTAGAATTGGCGCAATTCCTTTTCGCGGACGATGCCGTGGACAACGCCAAGCTCGATGCCTTCGTGGACCGCCAGTGGGACGCCGAAATCGTCCCGCAACTGATTGAATACATTCGCATTCCGAACAAGTCGCCGCTGTTCGACCCGAACTGGGTCGCGCACGGCCACATGGATGCGGCGGTCAGGCTGATGGCGGACTGGGCGCGCAGCCAGCCCATCGAGGGGATGATCCTGGAAGTGGTGCGGCTGGAAGGCCGCACGCCGCTGATCTTCATCGAGATTCCGGCCTCGGGCCCGGAAAGTGGCGACGACACCGTGCTGCTGTACGGCCACCTAGACAAGCAGCCCGAGATGACCGGCTGGGACGAGGGACTGGGCCCGTGGGAGCCGTTGCTGAAGGGCGACAAGCTGTTCGGCCGCGGCGGCGCCGACGACGGCTACGCGATCTTCGGCTCGCTGACCGCGATCCGCGCGCTGCGCGAACAGGGCCTGCCGCACGCGCGCTGCGTGGTGCTGATCGAAGCCTGCGAGGAGTCCGGCAGCTACGACCTGCCCGCCTACGTCGACCACCTCGCTCCGCGCATCGGCAAGCCCTCGCTGGTGGTGTGCCTGGACTCCGGCTGCGGCAACTACGAGCAGCTTTGGTGCACCACTTCGCTGCGCGGCCTCGCCGGCGGCAACTTCACGGTGAAGGTGCTGGGCGAAGGCGTGCACAGCGGCGACGCATCCGGCATCGTGCCGTCCAGCTTCCGCGTGCTGCGCCAGTTGCTCTCCCGGCTGGAAGACGAAACCACCGGCAAGATCATCGTCGAGGGCCTGTACGTCGAAGTCCCGGCCGAGCGCGTCGGGCAGGCGAACAAGGTCGCCGAAGTGCTGGGCGACGAGGTCTACAGCAAGTTCCCGTTCCTGCCCGGCATGCAGCCGATGAACGACGACCTGGGCGAACTGGTGCTCAACCGCACCTGGCGCCCGGCGCTGTCGGTGACCGGCGTGGACGGCATCCCGCCGCTGTCGTCGGCCGGCAACGTGCTGCGGCCGTTCACCGCGGTCAAGCTGTCGTTGCGCCTGCCGCCGACGCTGGACGGGGCGAAGGCCGGCGAACTGCTGAAGCAGACGCTGCTGCGCGATCCGCCGTACGGCGCGCAGGTCGAACTGACCCTGGAAAAGGCCAGCACCGGCTGGAACGCGCCGGCGCTGTCGCCGTGGCTGTCGCAGGCGATCGAAGGCGCTTCGCAGGCCGCGTTCGGCAAGCCGGCGATGTACATGGGCGAAGGCGGCACCATCCCGTTCATGGGCATGCTGGGCGAGAAGTTCCCCGGCGCGCAGTTCATGATCACCGGCGTGCTGGGCCCGCATTCCAACGCGCACGGCCCCAACGAGTTCCTGCATATCCCGATGGGCAAGCGGGTCACTGCCTGCGTCGCCCACGTCGTCGCCGCGCACCACGCGGCCAGCCTGCGCGGCGAGACCACCGGCGTCGGCGCGGTGGCCGGCGGCCAGGCGCACGGCGAACACGGTTGCTGCTGACGCGCCGGCCCGATTGCGCTACGCTCGACACGTTTCCAACCCAACCGCGAGGCTCGTGCAATGGAAGGGATTTTCGGTGGCGGCATCATCTGGACGATCTTCATCGGCTTCATCGCAGGCCTGCTGGCACGCGCGCTGAAACCGGGCAACGACAAGCTGAGTTTCCTGTGGACCATCGTACTGGGTGTCGGCGGCGCACTGCTGGCCTGGTTCGTCGGCCAGCAGCTCGGCTGGTACCAGCCCGGCCAACCGGCCGGATTCATCGCCTCGGTGGTCGGCGCCATCGTGTTGCTGGTGATCTACGGGCTGGCGCGCAAGAAGAAGTGACCGCCAGGGTCGATTGCACGACAGAACGCCCCGGCAACGGGGCGTTCTCGTTTCCGGCCGGCTGCCTTACCCTTCCGCAATGACCGACGACCGCGAAACCGCCCGCCTCGACTGGACGCGACGCGCACTGGGCGATGCCGGTGCGCAGTTGCAACGCGCTTCGGTGGATGCCGGCTTCCGCAGCTACTGGCGCACGCAGGGCGACGGCCCCAGCCGCATCGTGATGGATTCGCCGCCCGACAAGGAGGACGCGCGTCCGTGGCTGCGCATGCGCGAACTGCTGGAAGGCGGCGGCGTGCGCGTACCGCAGGTGCTGGCGCACGACGTCGCGGCGGGCTTCCTGCTGCTGGAGGATCTCGGCGGCCCGACCCTGGCGCAGGCCATCGACGCCGACAGCGCCGACGCGTGGTTCGAACGCGCCATCGGCGAGCTGCTGAAATTGCAGGCCATCGCACCGCCGGACGGCATGGGCGAATTCGGCGAAGCGCTGCTGCA
>JBDHQQ010000100.1:0-9705 GCA_039807145.1 Pseudoxanthomonas sp.
TCTATTTCGCGGTTGCGCGGCAGCGAGGCGTCGTCGTGGATGCCGAGCCGGCTGGCGGCCTTCAGCTTGGCGTGGTGGAAATCGCGGATGCCGCCTTCGGCCATCAGTCGCGCGGCCTCGTGGGCCAGGCGGTGGCGGCGTTCGCGGGTGCGGCTCAGCGCGTGTTCGCGGGCGTGGTGCATGACGAACCTCCGCATCCTGAGCTGCGGCGACTGTACATGAAACGGCGGGATCGGGATCCGGTGTCCTTCATGCCTTCCCGGATGTCAGAAGATGTCGAACGCCTCTTCGTCGGGCACCGCGTCCTGCGGGCCGAAGTCGTCGAATTCGTGGATGCGATCCAGGTCTTCGGCCTTGATCCATTCGGTCGCGCCGTTGAGGTTGACCTGGACCATGCCTTCGGGCGGATCGTTCTTCGCCACCGGCTTGTCCTTCAGCGCCACGCGCATGTAGTCGATCCAGATCGGCAGCGCGGCGCGGCCGCCGTACTCGCCCCGGCCCAGGCTGCGGAAATCGTCGCGCCCGACCCAGACCACGGTGGCGTAGGGGCCACCGAAGCCGCCGAACCACGCATCGCGGTAATCGTTGGTCGAGCCGGTCTTGCCGCCGACGTCCTCGCGGTCCAGCACGCGCGCCGCGGTGGCGGTGCCGCGCAGGACCACGTCGCGCATCATCGACACCAGCTGGTAGGCGGTGCGTGCGTCGATCGCACGCGGCGCGGCCACCGCATCGGGGTCGGCCGGTTTCGCCGGCTCGGCGGGTTTGTCCGCGGCCGGCTTCGGCGCGGGCCTGGCCGCAGCGGCCGGCCCCAGGTTGAAGCCGTCGACCACGTTGCCGACCGGCGCGACCGTGCCGCCGGCAGCCACGCCGCAGCCACGGCAGGCGACGGCGGGTTTTTCCTTGAACACCACGTTGCCCTCGCGGTCCTTGACCTCGTCGATGAACCATGGCGTGATCCGCGAGCCGCCGTTGGCGAAGGCGGCATAGCCGCGTGCCATCGACAACGGGGTCAACGACGCGGTGCCCAGCGACATCGACAGGTTGGGCGGCAGTTCGTTCTCGGCGAAGCCGAACTGGCTGATGTACTTGCGCGTGAAATCGACGCCGATGCTGTCCAGCAGGCGCACCGACACCAGGTTCTTCGAGCGCACCAGCGCCTCGCGCAGGCGCATCGGCCCGGAAAAGCCGCCGCCGTCGTTCTGCGGGCGCCACATGCGGCCGCGGCGGTCGCGGAACACCACCGGCGCGTCCAGCACGATCGAGGCCGGGTTGAAGCCCTTGTCGAATGCGGCGGCATACACGAACGGCTTGAAGCTGGAGCCAGGCTGGCGGCGGGCCTGGGTGGCGCGGTTGAACTTGTTGCCGGCGAAGCTGTAGCCGCCGATGATCGCCTTCAGCGCGCCGGTATCGGCGTCCAGCGACACCAGCGCGGCTTGCGCCTGCGGGATCTGGTCGATGACGAACTCGCCTTCCTTCGCGCCGGCCTTGATGCGCACCAGGTCGCCGCGCTTGAGCAGCGCCGCCGGCGATTTCCCGGTCCAGCGCGATGCCGACGCAGGCAGGGCGATCTCGCGCGCGTCGGCCGTGACCACGGTGACGCCGCCGTCCGCGCTGGCGCCGGCCACGATGCCCGGCAGCAGGCCGGCCTGCGCGGGGATGCCCGTGAGGTTCTCGGCCAGGGCCCTGGCGTCGGCGTCCGCAGAGAGGTCGAAATGCTGCTCCACCCCGTGCCAGCCATGGCGGCGATCGTACAGGCCGAGGCCGTCGCGCACGGCCTTGTCGGCGGCCTGCTGGGCCTCCGGATCGATGGTGGTGGTGACGTGGTAGCCCTTGGTCAGCACGTCGCCGCCGAAGCGGGCGATCATTTCCTGGCGGACCATTTCCGCCACGTACGGCGCGTAAACCTCGATCGGTCGCTCGTGCGGCGCGGCGTGCATCGGCTCGGCCTTGGCCTGGGCCGCCTCGGCCGGGGTGATGTAGCCGTCTTCGGCCATGCGATCCAGTACGTAGACCACGCGCTCGTGGTTGCGCTCGGGATTGCTGATCGGGTTGCCGCTGGAAGGGAACTTCAGCGAACTGACCAGGGTGGCGCCCTCGGCCAGGCTCAGCTGGTCCAGCGGCTTGCCGTAGTAGAACTCGGCCGCGGCGGCAACGCCGTAAGCGCGGTTACCGAAGAAGCTCTTGTTCAGGTACAGCTCGAAAATCTCGTCCTTGCTCAGCATCTTCTCGATGCGGATGGCCAGCAGCATGTCCTGCAGCTTGCGCGTGTAGCTGTATTCGCCGCTCAGGAAGACCTGCTTGGCTACCTGCTGGGTGATGGTGCTGCCGCCGGCCACCCGGCCTTCCTTGCCGGTGACGATCTGCCAGATGGCCCGGCTGATGCCCTTGGGCGAAATCCCCTTGTGCTTGTAGAAGCTGGCGTCCTCGGCGGCGATGAACGCCTGCCTGACCTGCAGCGGCACGTCCCCGATGGCCACGGGGTAGCGCCGGGTCTCGCCGAACAGGCCGATCAGCCGGCCGTCGCTGGCGTAGATGTACAGCGGCTCCTGCAATTCCACGTTGCGCAGCGCGGCCGGATCGGGCAGTTTGGCCGAGACCACGTAATAGACTGCGCCCAGTCCGATGGCCCCGAGCAGGAGCAGGGCGAGACAGGCGATGACCGCCCAGCGCAGCAGGCGTCGGACACGGGGCATGGGGCGAGCTTTCCGTCCTTTGGGCGAAAGAGTATAAATTAGGCGTGGAAGGGGGCGGGGCCGCTGTGCCCGGCAGGCGTCAGCCGGGTGCCGCGTCCGCATTGATGTTCGATTTTGTGACCGGTAGTCGTGTTGCGCCGCGTTTGGGTGATTGCCATGGTTCAATGGGCCGGTATGTAATGGCCCGGTGCCTGCAAGCACATCGTTGCGCCCGTCGGAAGGGGGAAAACCGTGGGGCTTATCCCAAGAAGTCAGACGCCGTTGATCGGCGTTGATATCAGTTCGACTGCGGTCAAGCTGCTGCAATTGTCGCGCGCGGGCAACCGCTACCGGGTCGACCACTACGCGGTCGAGCCGCTGCCGCCCAATGCGGTGGTGGAAAAGAACATCGTCGAGGTCGAGGCGGTGGGCGAAGCCGTCCGCCGCGCGGTGGCGCGTTCGGGCACGCGCAGCAAGGCGGCCGCGGCGGCCGTGGCCGGTTCCGCGGTGATCACCCGCATCATCCCGGTGCCGGCGGACATCGACGACGACGATCTGGAGGCCCAGGTCGAGCTCGAGGCGGCCAACTACATTCCCTATCCGATCGAGGAAGTGAACCTCGACTTCGAGGTGCTGGGCCCGATGCCCAGCAATCCCGGGATGAACCAGGTGCTGCTGGCGGCTTCGCGCAGCGAGAACGTCGAGCTGCGCCAGTCGGCGCTGGAACTGGCCGGACTGACCGCCAGGGTCATGGACGTCGAGGCATTCGCCGTCGAGAACGCCTTCGCCCTGGTCGCCAACGACCTGGCCCTGCCGCACGATGCGCTGGTGACCCTGGTCGACATCGGCGCGACCATGACCACGCTCAACGTGTTGCGCGGTGGCCGCAGCCTGTACAGCCGCGAGCAGGTGTTCGGCGGCAAGCAGCTGACCGACGAAGTGATGCGCCGCTATGGGCTGACCTACGAGGAAGCCGGCCAGGCCAAGCGCCTGGGCGGGCTGCCCGAGAGCTACCACGACGAAGTGCTGCAGCCGTTCAAGGAAGCGGCCGTGCAGCAGGTCAGTCGCCTGCTGCAGTTCTTCTACGCGGGCAGCGAATACAACCGCGTCGACAAGATCGTGCTGGCCGGCGGCTGCGCGTCCATCGAAGGCCTCGCGCAGATGGTCGAGGAACAGCTGGGCGTGTCCACCCAGGTGGCCAACCCGCTGGCGCAGATGTCGCTGGGGCCGGGCGTGCAGGCGCACGCGCTGGCCCAGGACGCGCCGGCCCTGATGATCGCCTGTGGCCTGGCCCTGAGGAGCTTCGACTGATGGCCAGAATCAACCTGTTGCCCTGGCGCGCCGAGCGCCGCCAGCAGCGCCAGCGCGAGTTCTACAGCTGGCTGGCCATGGCGGCGCTGGCCGGTGTGGCCCTGTCGTTGCTGGTCTGGCTGTACTACAGCGCGCAGATCAGCGGGCAGAACGGGCGCAACGATTTCCTGCGCGGCGAGATCGTCAAGGTCGACAAGGACATC
Organism: Pseudoxanthomonas sp.; assembly: GCA_039807145.1. Lineage (GTDB taxonomy): Bacteria > Pseudomonadota > Gammaproteobacteria > Xanthomonadales > Xanthomonadaceae > Pseudoxanthomonas_A. Next base: position 4,187 of record JBDHQQ010000100.1, read on the forward strand.
GAGCAGATCCAGGAACTGGACAAGCAGAAGGACCGCCTGCTGGCGCGCAAGAAGGTCATCGAGGAGCTGCAGGCCAACCGCTCGCAGATGGTGCACCTGTTCGATTCGCTGGTGCGCACCATTCCGGACGGCGTGGCGCTGACCAACCTGAAGCAGGAAGGCGACGTGCTGACCCTGGAAGGGCGCGCGCAGTCCAACGCCCGGGTCAGCGACTACATGCGCAACCTGGAAGGCTCGGGCTGGATGACCAACCCCGACCTGTCGATCATCGAGGCCAAGGCCATGGACGGGGCGTCCGCGGCGGCGTCGCGGCCCGGCCATGCGCTGCCCTATGTGTTCACGCTGAAGGTCAAGCTGGCCAATCCCAGCGCCGCCGGCGCCGAAGCCGAGGCGGACGCCAGCGGCGCGGCTGCCCCGGCGGCACCCGCGGGTAACGCCCAGCCTGCCGCCACCACGCCGCCCGCTGCGGCCCAGCCTGCTTCGGGGGGGCAGCCATGAGCCAGAAGAAATTCCGCCTGAGCGACCTCGATTTCAACAACATCGGGTCGTGGCCCAAGCAGGCCAAGATCGTGTTCTGCGCGCTGGTCGGCCTGTTCATCGTGATCATGGCCTGGCTGCTGCTGATCAAGGGCAAGCGCGAGGAACTGCAGGGTCTGGAGCGCCAGGAAACCGACCTGCGCCAGGAGTTCGAAACCAAGCAGGGCCGGGCCGCCAACCTGGAGCCGCTGAAGCAGCAGCTCGCGCAGATGGAGCAGGTGCTGCAGCAGATGCTGCGCCAACTGCCCAGCAAGACCGAAATGCCCGACCTGATCGTCGACGTCTCGCAGACCGCCCTGTCCACCGGCCTGGCCAACCAGCTGTTCCAGCCGGGGGCGGAAACGCCACGCGAGTTCTACGCCGAGCGGCCGATCGCGCTGCGCATGGTCGGCAGCTACCACCAGTTCGGTGCCTTCGTCAGCGGCGTGGCTTCGCTGCCGCGCGTGGTCATCCTGACCATGCACGACATCTCGCTGAAGCCGAAGGCAGGCAGCAAGATCACCGGCAACACGCCGCTTGAGCTGTCCGGCACGGTCAAGACCTACCGCTATCTCGACGAGGAAGAGGCGGCTGCCGAGCAGCAGAAGCAGCAGGCCACCGACGGCAAGGGCAAGGCGGCACCCGCCGCCAAGCAGGGGGGCGCATGAGCATGCCGACGAAAAAGCTGCGCGCCGCATTGCGCCTGGCAGGCCTGCTGGCGTTGTTCGCGGGCCTTGCGGCCTGTGCGCGCGGCGTGACCAGCAGCCCCGGCGACGCGCCCAACCTGAAGAAGTGGGTCGAGGAAGTGCGCGCGCGTCCCGCGCCGCCGCTGGATCCGTTGCCGGTGATGCGCCAGTTCGAAACCTTCGAATACGCCGCGCAGGGCCTGCGCGATCCGTTCAGCGACGAATGGCAGGAACGCGACAGCGGCGGCCTGCGCCCGGATCCGAACCGGCGCAAGGAGGCACTGGAGTCGTATCCGCTGGACAGCCTGGACATGGTGGGCACCATCGGGACCGGCGCGAACCTGGTGGGGCTGGTGATGGCGCCGGACAAGGTGACTTACCGGGTGCGCCCGGGAGCGTACATGGGGCAGAGCGACGGTCGCATCACCGGGGTGTACGAAGACCGCATCGAACTGGTGGAACTGGTGCCCGATGGCGCAGGCGGATGGCTGGAGCGTCCCGCCTCCATCGCACTCGAAGATCAATGACTGGGGGTAGCACGATGACCGTTTTCCTGACCGAGATCCCTCGCGGCGGCCCGCGCAAGACATTGATGCGGGCCTGCGGCCTGGGCATCGCGCTGGCCCTGTCGCTCGCCGGCCCCGTCGCCGCATCGCCGGCGGCTTCGCCCGCGCCTGCGGAAGGCGCCGCGGCGCCGCAGGCGACCCGCGCCGTGTCGGTGTCCGCCATCGACTTCAAGCGTGGCGACGGTGGTGCCGGCCGGTTGATCCTGAAATTCGACGGCAGCGGCGCCATGCCCGACCTGCGCAACCAGGATTCGGGCGTGGTCGTCGACATCGGCAACGCCAGCCTGCCGGCGGAGCTGCAGCGGCCGCTCAACGTGGTCGATTTCGCCACGCCGGTGCAGCGCATCGATGCGCACGGCGCCGGCAAGGGTTCGCAGGTCGTGCTCAGCGTGAAGGGGCCGTTCGAATCGCTGGCCTACCAGACCGGCAACGAATACGTGGTCGAAGTCGCCCCGCGCGCTTCGGCCCCGGCCACCGGCGCGGCTTCGTCCACGACGGCCGCGCGGGCCGGCAGCCAGGCCGGCTACCGCGGCAAGCCGGTGACGTTCAACTTCCAGGACGTGCCGGTGCGCACCGTGCTCCAGCTCATCGCCGAGGAATCCAACCTCAACATCGTGGCTTCGGACACCGTGCAGGGCAACGTGACCCTGCGCCTGGTGAACGTGCCGTGGGACCAGGCGCTGGACATCGTCCTGCGCGCCAAGGGCCTGGACAAGCGCCGCGAGGGCGGCGTGGTCTGGGTCGCACCGCAGCCCGAGCTGGCCAAGTTCGAGCAGGACAAGGAAGACGCGCGCATCGCGATCGAGAACCGCGAGGAGCTGGTCACAGACTACATCCAGATCAACTACCACAACGCTTCCTCGATCTACAAGGCGCTGACCGAGGCCAAGGGCATCGGCGGCAGCGGTGGCGGCGGTGGCGGCAGCGGTAACAACAACAACGACAACGGGTTCCTGTCGCAGCGCGGGCGCATCGTCGCCGACGAGCGCACCAATACCCTGATGATCAGCGACACCCCGAAGAAGGTCGCGCAGATGCGCGAGCTGATCGGCGTGATCGACCGTCCGGTCGACCAGGTGCTGATCGAAGGCCGCATCGTCATCGCCACCGACACCTTCGCCCGCGAGCTGGGCGCGAAGTTCGGCATCAACGGCTCCAAGGACAACGTCAACTTCGGCGGCAACCTCGACGCCACCCACGCGACGCGCAATTCGCAGATCAGCACCGATCGCGCCAACCAGACCGCATACAACTCGTGGGTTGCCGGTGGCATGCAGGGCCCGCCGCCGGTGCCGCAGACGGGAACCATCACCACCACGCCGAACTTCAACTTGCCGGCGGCGGCGGGCGGCTTCGTCACCGGCAATCCGGCCGCGCTGGCCTTCACCATCCTCAATGCCGGCTACTACCTCGACATCGAGTTGTCCGCGCTGCAGGAAGAAGGCCGTGGCGAGGTGATCAGCAATCCGCGCGTCGTCACCAGCAACCAGCGCGAAGCCGTCATCCGCCAGGGCAAGGAGATCGGCTACGTGACCCAGACCGGTACCGGCGCCGCCGGTGGCGTGGCGCTGCCGACCGTGCAGTTCAAGGACGTGGTGCTGGAACTGAAGGTCACCCCGACCATCACCAACGACAACCGCGTGTTCCTGAACCTGGCGGTGAAGAAGGACGAACTGGAAGGCTGGATCAACACCTCCATCGGCGACGTGCCGCAGATCGCAACCCGCGAGGTCAACACCGCGGTACTGATCGACGACGGCCAGACCGTGGTGATCGGCGGCGTCTACGAGTTCGCCGACCGCGCCAGCCTGTCGAAGGTGCCGTTCCTGGGCGACATCCCGGTGCTGGGCAACCTGTTCAAGAAGCGCGGCCGCAGCAAGGACAAGGCCGAACTGCTGATCTTCGTGACCCCGAAGATCATGCGCGTGGCCCAGACCGCCGGCGCCGAGCGCGTGCGCCGCTGAGCAGGCAGGACACGAGGTTTGAGCAGAGACGGGGCCGGGTAACGGCCCCGTCTCTTTTTGTCCGTCCGGCGGCCCCAAGCTGAATCGGACGCATCGAAGCCTGAACCAACGCCGCGCGCTTCGGTCAAAATCGACCCGTCTTTCCCGGATGGATCGCCGTGGACATGCCGCCGCCAGAACTGCCCGCCTCCTCGCGCCTGCATGGGCGCTTCCGCGAACTCCGCGACAGCCTTGCGCAGACCATCGTCGGCCAGTCCGCGCTGGTCGAGCGCCTGCTGATCGCACTGCTGGCCGACGGCCACCTGCTGGTCGAAGGCGCGCCCGGACTGGCCAAGACCACCGCGATCCGCGCGCTGGCTTCACACTTGCATGCCGATTTCGCCCGGGTGCAGTTCACCCCCGACCTGTTGCCGGCCGACCTGACCGGCACCGAAGTCTGGCGTCCGCAGGACGGACGCTTCGAATTCCAGCCCGGTCCGATCTTCCATCCGATCCTGCTGGCCGACGAGATCAACCGCGCGCCGGCCAAGGTGCAGTCGGCGCTGCTCGAAGCGATGGGCGAACGCCAGGTCACCGTGGGTCGCCATACCTATCCACTACCGCCGCTGTTCCTGGTGATGGCCACGCAGAACCCGATCGAGCAGGAAGGCACCTTCCCGCTGCCCGAAGCGCAGCTGGACCGTTTCCTGATGCACGTGCGCATCGGCTATCCGGAGGCTGCGGCGGAAACCGAGATATTGCGCCTGGCGCGCGAACGCGCGCGCGAAGCGCTGCAGCCCGCTGCCGTGGCCGTCGCCGACAAGCTGACCCCCGAGGACGTGTTCGCTGCGCGCCGCGAAGTGCTGGACCTGCACGTCGCGCCGCAGCTGGAGCGTTACCTGGTCGAATTGGTGCTGGCCTCGCGCGATGCGGGGCGCTACGACCCGCAGCTGGCGCGCCGCATTGCCTGGGGCGCGAGCCCGCGCGGGTCGATCGCACTGGAACGCTGCGCGCGGGCGCGGGCCTGGCTGGCCGGACGCGACTACGCCACGCCGGAGGACGTACGCGCGATCGCGCCGGACGTGCTGCGTCATCGCGTGCTGCCGAGTTACGAAGCGACAGCCGAAGGCTGGGACGGTGATCGGCTGGTCGGGGCGCTGATCGAGAAAGTGCCGCTGCCGTGAATACGCTGGCTTTCTGTACTTGTGGATTTGTTCGTCATTCCCGCGCAGGCGGGAATCGCGCTTGCGGTTCCTTCTCCCGCCGGGAGAAGGTGGCGCGCAGCGCCGGATGAGGGCGGAAAAAATCGGCCCCATGGAACGATCACCGGAAAAGAAGTCTCACGTCCTCTTCCGCTCCTTCGGGACAGCTTCTGCCGATGGGAGAAGGGAGGACGATGGCATCGCGCCAACCCTCGCCGAACTGGTCGCGTTGCGCGCGGTCGCGCAGCGGCGGCGGCCGGCGCGCAAGGGGCGGCACGGCGTGGCCGGACCCGCGGCGTCGAACCTGCGCGGGCGCGGCATGGAATACGCGGAGTCGCGGGAGTACGTGCCGGGCGACGACGTGCGCCACATCGATTGGCGACTGACCGCGCGCAGCGGACGTACCCACACCAAGCTGTTCCAGGCCGAGCGCGAGCGCCTGACCCTGATCGTCGCCGACACCGCGCCGGCGCTGTACTTCGGCACGCGCGTGCGCTTCAAGTCGGTGCAGGCCGCACGCGCCGGCGCAGTAGCGGCGTGGGCGGCGGTGCGCGACGGCGACCGCGTGGCGGCGCTGCGCGGTTCGCGCGGGGAAGCGCCGGTGCC
>JBDHQQ010000101.1:0-9665 GCA_039807145.1 Pseudoxanthomonas sp.
CGTGCAGGATGCCGCCGCCGGCGGTCATCCACTGCACGTCGCCGCGTCCGATCACCCCGCCCTGCCCGGTCGAATCGCGATGCTCGACCTCGCCTTCATAGACGATGGTGACGGTCTCGAATCCGCGATGCGGGTGCTGGCCGACGCCGCGCCGCTGCGCGGTCGGCTCGAACACGGTCGGTGCCGCGTAGTCCAGCAGCAGGAACGGGCTGCGCCGGGCCACGCCGGGGCCGCTGTAGCCGAACATGCCGTGCACCGGGAAACCGTCGCCGACCCAGTGGCGGCCGGGCGCGGAGCCGATCTCGAGGATCTTCTTCATCGCTTGTTCCAAAGTCAGGCCGTAGCCGTTGGACCAGACAATGCGCCCGCAACCCGGCCGGAACCAGTCCGGTGCGCGCGCTGGACTGTCCCGTTATCGGAATGATGAGCCGACATCAAACAACGTAGCCCGGATAAGCGAAGCGCACCCGGGGCTTTTCCGCCCATATCGATGACCTCGACTTGTGACGAAAAGCCCCGGGTGCGGCCTGCGGCCTTACCCGGGCTACGGCTACGTATGACAGCGGCATAAAACGAAACGGCGCCATAAGCGCCGTTTCGTCTTTGCTGCAGACGAAATTACCCACTACAGCGACTTCGCCGCTTCGACCACGTGCCCGGCGGTGATGCCGAAGTGCGGGAACAGCACGTCCGCCGGGGCCGAGGCGCCGAAGGTGTCGATACCGATCACCGCGCCGTCCAGGCCGACGTACTGGCGCCAGAAGCCGGTCACGCCCGCTTCCACCGCGACGCGCTTGCGCACGGCCGACGGCAGCACCGATTCGCGGTACGCGGCATCCTGGCGCTCGAACACGTCGGTCGAGGGCATCGACACCACGCGCGTCCGGATGCCGTCCGCATCGAGCGCCGCCTTGGCCTGCACCGCCAGGCCGACTTCCGAGCCGGTGGCGATCAGGATCACGTCCGGCGCGCCGCCTTCGGCATCGGCCAGCACGTAGCCGCCGCGTTCGACCGACGCGACCTGCTGCGCATCGCGCGGCTGGTGCGGCAGGTTCTGCCGCGAGAAAACCAGACAGCTCGGGCCCGCGCTGCGGGTGATCGCGGCTTTCCACGCCACCGCCGATTCCACCGCGTCGCACGGACGCCACACGTCGTTGTTGGGGATGTAGCGCAGGGATGCGAGATGCTCGACCGGCTGGTGGGTCGGGCCATCCTCGCCCAGGCCAATGGAGTCGTGCGTGTACACGTGGATCGCGTGCGCCGGGATCAGCGCACTCATGCGCACGCCGTTGCGCGCGTAGTCGCTGAACACCAGGAAGGTCGCGTCGAACGGGATGAAGCCGCCGTGCAGGGCCAGGCCATTGGCGATCGCGGTCATGCCGAATTCGCGCACCCCGTAGTAGACGTAGTTGGCGTTGGCGTCGTCGCTGGCGACCGACTTGCTGGCCTTCCACAGAGTGAGGTTGGAATGCGCCAGATCGGCCGAGCCGCCGATGATTTCCGGCAGCAGCGGCGCGAACGCCTCGATGGTGTTCTGCGACGCCTTGCGCGAGGCGATGCTAGGGCCTTCGGCCTGCACCTTGGCGATGAAGGCATCGGCCTGGGCGACGAAATCGGCCGGCAGTTCGCCACGCGAGCGGCGGGTGAATTCGGCGGCCTGTTCCGGATATTGCGCGACGTACTGGTCGAAGCGCTGGTTCCACTCGGATTCGCGCTGCGTACCGGCGGCCTTGGCGTTCCACGCGTCGCGGATATCCTGCGGCACCTCGAACGGGCCGTACGGCCATTCCAGCGCTTCGCGCGTGGCCTGCAGTTCTTCCTTGCCCAGCGGCGCGCCGTGGCTGGATTCCTTGCCGGCCTTGTTCGGCGAACCGAAACCGATGGTGGTGCGGCAACAGATCAGCGTGGGCTTGTCGGCGGACTTCAGCGCGGTGTCGATGGCCTTCCTGATCTCGACCGGGTCGTGGCCGTCGACGTTGCGGATCACCTGCCAGCCGTAGGCCTCGAAGCGCGCCGGCGTGTCGTCGGTGAACCAACCATCGGTATTGCCGTCGATGGAGATGTGGTTGTCGTCCCAGAACGCGACCAGCTTGTGCAGGCCCCAGGTGCCAGCCAGCGAAGCGGCCTCGTGCGATATGCCTTCCATCAGGCAGCCGTCGCCCATGAACACCCAGGTACGGTGGTCGACCAAGGCTAGGTCGTCGCGGTTGTAGCGCTGCGCCAGCAGCTTTTCGGCGAGCGCGAAGCCGACCGCGTTGGCGATGCCCTGCCCCAGCGGCCCGGTGGTGGTCTCGACGCCGGGGGTTTCGCTGCGCTCGGGGTGGCCGGCGGTCTTGCTGTGCAGCTGGCGGAAATGCTTCAGCTCGTCCAGCGGCAAGTCGTAGCCGCTCAGGTGCAGCAGCGCGTACTGCAGCATCGAGCCGTGGCCGTTGGACAGTACGAAGCGGTCGCGGTCGACCCAGTGCGGGTTGCCCGGGTTGTGCCTGTAGTAGTCGTTCCACAGCACTTCGGCGATGTCGGCCATGCCCATGGGCATGCCCGGATGGCCGGAGTTGGCGGCCTGCACCGCATCGGCGGCGAGGAAACGGATGGCGTTGGCGAGCTGGCGGCGGGAGGGCGTCGTCATGGTCCGTGGGGTCTGGGCGGCGGAAGACGCCTATTGTCCCACACGCCCGCTCCGCGGACCGCCCCGCGGCTAATGGCCTGCCGTATCCGAAACCTCCGGCACTTCGTCGTCGACCGCGCCGGTGCGCTTGGCCACCACCACCGCCATCGCCAGGTCGCCGGTGACGTTGAGCGAGGTGCGGCACATGTCGAGGAAGGTGTTGACGCCGAGGATGATGCCGATGCCCTCGGGCTTCAGGCCGACGATGCCGCAGATCATCGCGATCACCGGCAGCGAGCCGGACGGGATGCTGGCGGTGCCGATGCCGCCGAGGATGCACAGCACCAGTACCAGCACCTGCTCGCTCAGCGGCAGGTGCATGCCATAGACCTGCGCGAGGAACAGGATGGTGATGCCCTCGAACAGCGCCGAGCCGTGGTGGCTGGCCGACGCGCCGACGGTCAGCACGAAACGGCTGACCTTGCGCGGCAGCTTCAGGTTTTCCTCGGCCACGCGCAAGGTCACCGGCAGCGTCGCCGCCGAGGAAGCGGTGGCGAAGGCGGTCAGCGAGGCTTCCTCGCTGCCGCGGAAGAACTCGCGCGGCCCCATGCCGCCCATGAACTTCACCCACAGCGGCAGCACGATGAAACCGTGGATGGCCAGCGCCAGCACCACGGTGACGACGAACCAGCCCAGGCCGACCAGCACTTCCCAGCCCATCTGCGCGCACAGCATGAACATGAAGCAGGCCACCGCGTACGGCGCCAGCTTCACGAACATGCCGATCAAGTGCATGCACACCTCGAACAGCCCCTGCATCGCGTTCTTGAACGCCTGCGTGCCAGGCGTGGGCTTCATCACCAGGCCGATGCCGAACATCAGCGCGAAGAACACGATGCCCAGCTTCTTGCTGTCGTCGCCCATGGCGCCGACGATGTTGTGCGGCACGATGTCGACGATGATGTCGACGATGTTCAGCTCGCTGCCCTTCTGGACGATGGCGCCGGTCTTGGCGGCGTTGCTGCTCAGCGCCTGCTCCACCAGCGCCGGGTCCATGTGGGTACCCGGCTGCATCAGGTTGGCCATCACCAGCCCGATCAGCACCGCGATGCCGGTGACGGTGGCGGTGTAGATCAGCGTGCGCCAGCCGAGCCGGCCGAGGCCGGCGATGTCGCCCAGTTCGGCCACGCCCAGCACCAGCGCCGAGAAGATCAGCGGCACCACCATCATGAACAGCAGGTTGAGGAACACGGTGCCGAACGGCCGCGCCGCGTACTGGATGACCGCCTGTACCCACTCCGCGCCGGGGGCGATGAAATGCGCGACCAGTCCCAGCAGCGTGCCCAACACGAAGCCCAGCAATACCTTGACGTGCAGCGGCATTCCGGGCTTGCCGGCTTCGGTGGCGTGGGTCATGCGGCGGTTCTCGCGGGCAAAAGACGCGGCAGCTTAGCAAACCCGGGGCCTTCCCCCTTTCCCCACGACCGGGAAGCACCCGTCGCCGCAACGACAAGGGACGGACGGGCGGCAAAACCAGGGCAGCCGGGCCATCACGACTGTGCCGCAGCCGCGCCCCACATCTTCTCCCGGCGGAGAGGTGGCTTCCGGTTTCAGCGCTCGGGATACAGCGGCGGCAACGGCCCCGGCGCGGACGCCTTCGCCATCCGCCACGCCGGTCCGTTGCGGAACGCGGTGCGCAGCGCGATGCGGGCCGCGGGCCCATCGCCGTCGGCCCAGCGCGCGCGGCGCAGTTGCTCGATCGCATCGCGCTGCACCGGATCGTCCAGCTCGGCCATCACCGCATCCAGGTCGGCTAGCGGCGGCGCGTGCATGCCACGCAGGACGGCGCCGATTTCGTCCAGCGTGCCGGTATCCAGCGCGCGCTTCAGGTCTTCGGCCAAATGCCACGGTGCAGACGCAGTCGCCACACCCGACCTCGCGCCTGCGGATGGCGCACGCACGCTGGCGGGACGACGCCGCCGCAACAATGCCCACAGCAGGGTCAGCAACCACAGCAAGGCGAAGCCCGCCGCCAGCCACGGCCACCAGCGCGCCGGAATGCCGGACGATGCCGTCGCTTCGGCGGGCGCGGACCACGGCGATCCCGCCGGCGACGACGCATCGGCGACCTGCGCGTTGCCGGCGGCCGGCATCACCGCGAGGGTGATGTCGGGCAGTACGGCGACCTTCGCCGCGTTGTCGCGCACGTCCCACCACGACAGGCGCATGCCCGGCACGCGCAGGCTGCCCGGCTGCGTAGGCACGATGGAGAAGCGCCGGGTCGCCTTCACCCGCGGCGCGCCATCGACGAAGGTTTCGTCGTACTGCGGCGCATCGGCGAACACCTGCGCGCCCTGCACCGACGGCGCGGGCAATTCCGGCATCTGCGCCTGGGTTGCGCCATCGGCCGTCGCCTCGACCGCCAGCGTCACCGCCTCGCCAGCGCGCACGGACTGCGCCGCGCCGGTGTAGCGCAGGCGCAGGTCGCGCAGCGGCAGCCAAGGCTGCGGCGCGTTGGCCGGCTGCGGCTGCACGTCCAGCACGCGCGCCTGCCCGCCGATGCGCAGCGGCGTGCCGCCGCCGAAGAAGGTGCCGAACAGGTCGCCGTTGCTGCGTCCCTGGAACCGTGGCGCGGGGATCACCAGCCGCCCGCTGCGCTCGGGCACCAGTACGAACCGGCGTTCGACCACCTTGTACTCGCGCCCGCCGACCGTCCGCACCGAATTGCGATCCTGTCCGACCGCCTGCATCGACGCGCCCTGCGGTGGATCGATGCCGAAGCTGCCGCTGTTGACGGCGTCGGTGTAGTTGAATCGCACGATCACGCCGACGCTCTGCTGCACGTAGGGCCGCGCGTCATCGACGAGGGTTTCGAGGAAGGCGACCGAGCGATTCTGCGCGGCCAGCGCCGAGCCGCTTCCGCTTGGACCGATGTCCACGATCACCGGCCTCGAGAATTCGTTGCCGACGCGGATCGCCGGAATCGTCACCCGACCCTCGCGCCGCGGCACCAGGGTCAGCGCGTAGGTCGTCTTCGCCTTGACGCTGCCGTTGACCCATTGCACCGAACGGCTGCTGGACTGGTCGGCCAGGGTGAAGTCGCCCATCAGCGACGTCAGGTCGGGCGTGGCCGCGGCCTGGTCGGTCTCGATGTTCAGCACCAGTTCTTCGCCGACGCTGCCGCGCCCGCCGTCGATCCACGCGCGCGTCTCCGCCTGCGCCGCGGCGATGCCCGCCAGCGCAACGGCAAGCGCGAACAGCCATCGCCGCATCATCGTCCCTCCCTCTGCCGGCGTTCGTATTCCAGCCGGAACCGCGCCCGCAGCAGGCCGCCCGGATCGTCGGGCACGCGGCGCAGCCACGCTTCGGCAGCCTGCCGACGCTCGCGCTGCTCGGTGGTTTCGGCCGGCGCGACGGCGTTGCCGTTTGCGTCCTTCCTTTTGCCGGATTTCGCGGCCTGCGCCATCGCCTGCTGCATGCGCTGCTTCTGCGCGGCGTCGGCGGCGCGTTGCGCTTCGGCGTCGTCGGGCTTGGCTTCGGAATTTTCCGGCGACGCCGGCTGCTCGCTGTTCCGGCTCTGGTCCTGCCTCGATTTGTCCTGCTGCTGCGAAGCAGTCGACGACGATTGCCCTTGCGAATCCTGCGCCTGTGGATTCCGTTGGCCTTGTTGCCCTTGCTGCTGCGACGACTTCGGCTGCTGGCCGGCGTTCTGCTGCTGCGAATCCTGCCGGCCGCCGCCCTGGCCGCTTTCTTGGTGCTGTTGATCGTCTTTTCCCTGCCCACCCTGTTGCTGGCGCTGCTTCGCCGCTTCCACCGCCTGCCTGTTGGCGATGGCGTCGGCCATGCCCGGCTGCCGCTTCAACGCTTCGTCGTAGGCGGCGATGGCTTCGTCGTAGCGACCCTGCCGCGCCAACGCATTGCCGCGGTTGTACGCGCCATCCGCACCGTGCATGTCCGCGAACGCTTTCTCGGCCGCCGCGAAATCGCCGTCCCGGTACGCCTGCGCGCCTTGCTCGACACGCGCGTGTTGTTGCTGGTCGGTGCGCCGCCACCAGTCGTTTTCCGCCGCCTGCGCCGGCAGCGCCAACGGCAAGGCGAGGCCCAGCGCCAGCGCGGCGGCGACGCCGTTGCGGCGGAACGCGAACAGCCCCAGCAGCAGCAAGGGCGGCAGCAGCCAGTAGCCTTCGTCCAGCCACGCCAGGCCCTTTTGTCCGCGCGTGGACGCGGATTCGCCCTCCTGCGGATCGAGCACGCCCAATTCGCGCAGGTCCGCGTCGCCGGGCGCGAGCGTGGCGTAGGCACCGCCGCCGGCAGAAGCCAACGCCCGCAACGACGCGGCATCCAGCCGGGCCTGCCGGAAGCTCCCTTGCAGATCCCGATACGCGGCACCGGCCGCGGTACCCACGCCCAGCGCCGAGACGCGATAGCCCTGCGCGCGCAGCTTGGCTGCCGCGGCAATGGCGACGGCATCGGCGTGGTCGCCGACCAGCAGGACGTCGCCGCGGTCGAAACCGGATTGCTTCAGCAATCGCGCCGAATGGGCGAGCGCCGACGCCGCGTTTTGCCCGTCCACCGGCATCACGTCGGGCTGCAGCGCGTCGAGGAACAGCGCGACGTTCGCCGCATCGTCGGTCAGCGGCGCAACGGTGAAGGCCTCGCCGGCATAGGCGACCAATGCGACCTGGCCGCCGGCGCGCCGGTCCAGCAGCGCCGCCAGCTTGGCGCGCACCTGCAGCAACCGCGATGGCGGCAGGTCGGTCGCGCCGATGCGCGGCGACAGGTCCAGCGCGATCACCAGCGGCGCCTGCGATTGCAGGAGCGGCTGTTCGCCCTGCCGCCAGCTTGGCCCGGACAGCGCCAGCACCGCCAACACATAGCCCAGCGCGCCCAGCCAGAATCCGCCGCGGGCCGTACCGTCGCCACGCTGCAGCAGGTGGCGCAGCAGGTGCGGATCGACGACATCGCGCCATACGTTGCCGCGACGGCGGCGCTGCCGCCACAACCACCACAGCAGCGGCAGGGCCAGCAGCGCCCACAGCCAGTGCGGGCGCAGGCAATGCAGGTTGGCAAACAGCGCGTTCATGCGCGTCGCTCCGGCCAGGCGAACGCAAGCAGGGCCACGCCCAGCGCGCCAGCCAGCGGCCACGGGTAGCGTTCGATGCGCGGGCGGACTTTTTCCCCTTCGCGTTGCACCGGCTCGATGCGGTCCAGTTCGGCATAGATGCCGGCAAGTTCCTCGGTGTCGCGGGCGCGGAAGAAGCGGCCGCCGGTCAGCCTGGCGACCTGCTGCAGCGTGGCTTCGTCGATCTCGTCGTCGCCACCGGGCACCGGCAGGCGCAGCCCGAACAGCGACAGGTCGCCACCGCTGCCGCCGAAGGCGATGGTATGGATGCGCACGCCTTCCTGCGCGGCGACTTCGGCGGCCTTGACCGGATCGAGCAGGCCGGCGGTGTTGACGCCGTCGGTCAACAGGATCAGTACGCGCTGGCCCTCCGGCTGCGCGTGCAGGCGCTTCACCGCCAGGCCGATGGCGTCGCCGATCGCGGTTTCGCGTCCGGCCAGGCCGACCACGCTATCGCGCAGCTGCTCGCGCACGGATTCACGGTCCAGCGTGAGCGGCGCCATCGTGTAGGCGCGCTGTCCGAACACCAGCAGGCCGACGCGATCACCGACGCGACGGTCGAGGAAATCGGCCAGCACCGCCTTGGCCGCGGTCAGGCGGTCCACCACTTCGGCGCCGAGCTCCATGTCCGACTCGCTCATGCTGCCGGAAAGGTCCACCGCCAGCATCAGGTCGCGCCCGCTCTGCGGCGGTGCGACCGCCTCGCCCATCTGCTGCGGGCGCGCAGCGGCGAAGCACAGCAGGAACCACGCCAGCCAGGCCAGCCACTTCACCCGCATCCGGTGACTGTGCGCGCCGAGGCCGGCGATGCCATCGAGCTGGTGGCCGAACGGCACCTTCAGCGCGGCCGATGCGCTGCGCCGCGCCGGTAGCAGCCACGCGGCGAGCCACGGCAGAGGGAAAGCCAGCCACATCCACGGCCAGGCGAAACCACCGAACAGGTCACGCAGCGATTGCAGCCAGTCCGGGATCATCGCCGCCCCGCCATCAGTTCGAGGAAGCGCGCGCGCGCCAGCGATTCCACGGCGGAAAGTTCGCCGGCATCGACGTCGCGGCGGAAACCGCCGTCCAGCAGCAACCGGCCGGCACCTTCCGTGAAATCGCTGCGCCGGCCTTTGTTCGATCCCTCGCCATCGAGAAAACGCAGCCACGCTTCGCCCTGCAGCGTATCGGCCCGGCGGTCGATCCGGCGCGCGGCGCGGCGCAGCAACTCGGACATCGCGGCAACCCGTTCGTTCGCCTGCGACCCGATGCAAGCCTCGTCGAACAGCTGCTGCCATGCGCGCACGCGCCGCCGCCGGCGATGCAGCCAGATGATCACGACCAGTGCGGCCAACAGCACCACGCCGGCGACGATCCACCAGCCCGGCGCCGGCGGCCACCATGACGGCGCCGCCGGCACGTGCACGTCGCGCAGCACCAGTTCGCCGGGCTGCGCCATCACGCCACCTGTCCCGATGCGCGGCCGAGCAATGGCAGCCACGCTTCGCTGGCCGCGTCGGTCGGCAACTCGAATGCACGCACGCCGCGCGAAGGCAGCGTGTCCAGCGCGCGCTGCAGCGGCGTGACGAATTCGCTGCGCCATTTCTGCCGCTGTGCGGCGCCGCCCAGGTCGAGTTCGACGCGCCGGCCGCCGCTGGCGAACGGCAACACCGCCTTCGGCGGTTCGCGTTCCAGCGCGTCGGTCGGCATCAGCACCACGACTTCGTGGTGCGCCGCCAGCTGCGGCCAGCGCGATTCCGGAATCGCCGCGACGCTGCGCGGATCGGCCAGCACCACCAGCCGCGAGCCGGGCCGCAGCAGGCGGCCGGCGTTTTCCAGTGCAGCGGCGAGGCCCGCATCGTCCGCCGGCGGATGCGCGTACCAGCGCACCAGCGCGTCGAGCACGCGCAGCGCACCGCGCGCGGCGGCCGCCGGCGGCACCGGCGCTTCCCCGCG
>JBDHQQ010000102.1:0-9636 GCA_039807145.1 Pseudoxanthomonas sp.
AGTGCAGCGCGACCAGCGGGGCCAGGTTGAACAGCAGGATGCCGATCTTGTAAGCGGCCATGCCGCCGTAGTGGATGGCATCGAAGGTGGCGTCGGGCAGCCTGAACCATTTGCCGTGCAGGCCGCGAAGCCAGGATCGCGCGAAGACGAACGCGAGGAACCAGGCCAACAGCACCAGGTAATTGAAGGCCAGCGACCACGACAGGAAGCGGCAGAGGAAATCGATGTCCATGGTGCCTCCAGATCGCGATCACGGCGTGGGCGCGCCGCAGCTGCTTTCGTTGACGATCCGCTGCACGCGCTCGAATTCGGCGCGGTTCTTCGCTTCGTTCTCGGCGCGGCCGAAGCGCCACGCCACCTCGGTTTCGCCCAGACGCTTCTTCCATGCATCGCACAGCGCGCCGTCGGGCACGCGCGCGCACTGGTCGTAGACGATGTCGCAGGCCTGGCCCGCGCCGGTCGCCGGGTTGCCGTCCAGGCCGACGGTGCGCAACGGCACGCAGCGACGCTGCGGCTCACTGCTTTCGGTGATGTAGCTGTCGCGGTTGTAGGTGGTGCATTGGAACAGCACCGGCGGTGGCAGGCGCGGCCGGTCATCCGGTGCGGCGGGCGCGGTCATCGGATCGCGCAGGATGCCCGGGTCCGCAGCGGCGTTCTCCGTGGTGGCGGGCGCGGGCGCGGCAGGCTGCGGAGTCGTCGCGGGCGTCGCCGGTTTCTCCGGCGCAGCCATCGGCACCGTGGCCACGCCCTGCATGACCTTCTTTTCCTGGCGCATGCCCTTGGGGCAGGGCGAATTCTGGATGGTCAGGTGGCCGGCCGCGTCGGTGCAGCGGTAGAACACCACGTCGTCGGCGAAGGCGGGAGCGATCGGCAGCAGCAGTAGCGCGATCACGGCGGGAACAAGCAGGCGCATGAATCCAGATGTCCGCGTTGCGGAGAAGGAATCCTTCTCCCCATGAATGGGGAGAAGGATTCTCCATGCCGGATTCCGGTCAGGCATCAATAGGCTCCGCAGTCGTTGGCCAGCCGCGCATCGATGCCACGCTGTTCCAGGTCCAGCTCGCGACGTTCGCTTTGCAACGCGCTGTAGTAGCGGCGCTGGATTTCGTAGCGGCGGTCGGACAGCCGCGCGCAGACTTCCTGCTGCGGCAGAGCGTGGCAGGTATCGCGCACCCAGGTGCCGCCACCCATGCCGGCGTAGGTCGGCACCACCGCATCGTGCACGCCGCCGCTGCGGAAGCCGCCGCTGACGCGGCCGTTGTCGACGCGTATGTGGGCACGACCCGGCTCGACCACGGGCACGCGCGCCAGCGTGGGATAACCCAGCGTCCACAGGGGTACCCAGCGCGGATTGCCGTCGCCGTTATCGCTGGTGTAGCGCTGGCCGTCGGCGGTGGCGCATTCGTACATCGGCTGCGGCGGAGTGCGGTAGACCACCGTGGTCTGCTGCGCCGTCGGTGCGGCGGGAGCCGGCGGTGCGGCGCTGGCGGAAGGCGCGTGGCCGGGCGCGGGGTCGCGCGGGCGCTGCATCGAGCGCACTTCCTGCGTCTCGCCTTTCGCGCACGGCGAGTCGCGCAGGGTCAGGCGGCCGTCGCTGCCGACGCAGCGATAGATGGTCACGTCGTTCGCCTGCTCCGCGGGCGATGCGGCCGGCGCGGCGAGCAGGGCGAAGGCGAGGGCGGTGGCCTGGCGCATGTGCGCATCTTGCGCGCAACGCGCGCGCGGGTGAAGCGGCACGCGCGCGGGCCGTTCAGCCGCGGAACGAATGGCCGCTGAGCGCGTCGCGGATCGGCGTGGGCTGGTCGAGGCCGCCGGTTTCGCCTTCGGTCGCGCCCCCGACCAGCGCCAGCACGGCTGGGTCGAGCTGTTCGCGCAGGAAGGCCGCGGGCGCACCGGCCAGGTTGGCGCTGGTCGAGACCAGCGGCCCGCCGAAGGCGCGGCACAGTGCGACGACGGTCGGATGCGCGCTGACGCGCACGGCGATGCCGGGATGCGTGCCGGTGATCCAGCGCGGCGCGGTGGCACTGGCCGGCAGCACCCAGGTATGCGGACCGGGCCACGACGCCAGCACTTCGGCCAGTCGTGTTTCGGGCATGGCCGGCAAGTCGAGCAGCGGCTGCAACTGGGCCAGGTCGGCGGCGATCAGGATCAGGCCCTTGTCGACCGGGCGCTGCTTGATCGCCAGCAGGCGCATTACCGCGGTTTCGTCGAACGGATCGCAGCCGAGGCCCCAGACCGCTTCGGTCGGGTAGGCGATGACGCCGCCGGATTTCAGCCGGATGGCGGCTTCGTTGATGGAAAGCGGGGTGGGCATGCAGGGAGTTTGCCGCAGAAGCATGGGTTTTGCTGCTTTTGCACTTGCTCGTCATTCCCGCGGAAGCGGGAATCCATGGGCTTTGAGGCTATTCCCGGTTCTCGATCGGCGAGTTGATCGCGTGAAATGGCGAACGCGATCAATGTCCTGGATTCCCGCTTCCGCGGGAATGGCGGTCGAGGGATGTTGTCAGGAAGACTTCTTGATCACCCTTTTCTTGCCCGGCTCGAACTTCGCGGCGGTGACCAGCACCTTGGCCGGTTCGAGGTCGCCGGACAGCGGGCGCACGGCTTTCTTCGAGGGCGCCTTCTTCGCGGCGGTCTTCTTGGTCGCCATCCTTTTCGCCGCCGTCTTCTTGGTGGCCGTCTTCTTCGCGGTGACTTCCTTGGTCTTCTTGGCCACGGCCTTCTTCGCGCCGAAGCCGCGACGCGCCGGCTTGCCGGTTTCCTCCAGCAGCTTCTGCACTTCCTCCAGGGTCAGCGAGGCCGGCTCGCGGTCCTTCGGGATCTTGCCGTTGAGCTTGCCGTCGCTGATGTACGGGCCGAAGCGGCCGTTCAGCACCTGGATGTCGCTGCCGTCGAATTCCTTAATGATCCGGTTGCGCGCGATCTCTTCCTTCTCCTCGATCAGGAACACCGCGCGCGCCAGGTCGATGGTGTACGGGTCGTCTTCCTTCTTCAGCGAGGCGTAGGTGGAACCGCGCTTGGCGAACGGGCCGAAGCGGCCGATGCCCACGCTGACTTCCTCGCCGCTGGATTCGCCCAGCTTGCGCGGCAGCTTGAACAGCTCGATGGCTTCCTCGAGCGTGATCGTGTGCATCGACATGCCGGGACGCAGCGAGGCGAACTCCAGCTTCTCGTCCACGTCCTTGTCGCCGATCTGCGCGTACGGCCCGAAGCGGCCCAGGCGCACGCTGACCGGCTTGCCGCTCTTCGGGTCGGTGCCCAGTTCGCGCGCGCCGGTGGCTTCGCTGCGGTCGACCGATTCGGATTTCTCCTCGACCAGTTCCTTGAACGGGCTCCAGAACTTCTCCATCAGCGGCACCCACTCCTCCTCGCCGCGGGAGACGGCGTCCAGCTCGTCCTCCATGTTCGCGGTGAAGTCGTAATCGACGTAGCGGGTGAAGTGGCTGCTGAGGAATTTCGATACCGCGCGGCCCACGTCGGTGGGCTTGAACGCGCGGCCTTCCATTTCCACGTACTTGCGGAACTGCAGGGTCTGGATGATCGAGGCATAGGTCGAGGGCCGGCCGATGCCGTATTCCTCCAGTGCCTTGACCAGCGCCGCTTCGGTGAAGCGCGGCGGCGGCTGGGTGAAGTGCTGGTCGGCGTGGATGCGGTCCAGCGGCACGCGGTCGCCGGGCTGCATCGCCGGCAGCTTGCGGCCTTCGTCGTCGTCTTCGGCGTTCTTGCTGTCCTTGCCTTCCTCGTACACGGCCAGGAAGCCGGGCACGACCACGGTGGTGCCGCTGGCGCGGAAGCTGTGCTCGGCGCCGGCGGCCAGATCGACGCTGACGGTGTTCAGCGTGGCCGGCACCATCTGGCAGGCCACGGTGCGCTTCCACACCAGCTCGTACAGCTTGCGCTCGTCGTCGCTGAGGAACTTCGCCACCTGCTTCGGCGTGCGCAGCGCGCTGGTCGGGCGCACCGCTTCGTGCGCTTCCTGCGCGTTCTTCGACTTGGTCTGGTAGAAGTTGGGCTTGTCCGGCAGGGAAGCGGTGCCGTAGTCGCGCGCGATCACGTCGCGGAGCTCGCCCAGCGCGTCCTGCGACAGGTTGACCGAGTCGGTACGCATGTAGGTGATCAGGCCGACCGTGCCCTCGTCGCCGATGTTGACGCCTTCGTACAGCTTCTGCGCCACCTGCATGGTCTTGCGGGTGGTGAAGCCGAGCTTGCGCGAGGCTTCCTGCTGCAGCGTGGAGGTGGTGAACGGCGGCGCCGGGCGGCGCTTGCGTTCCTTGCTGGCGACGTCGGTGACGTGCAGCGCCCCCTGCGCGGCCTGCTGGATGCGCAGGCGCGCGGCCTCGGCGGTGTCGCCGTCGGTGACGGTGAACTGCTCGAACTTCCTGCCGTCGAGCCGGGTCAGCTTCGCGGTGAACGCCTGCGACGGGTGCGCGCACTCGGCTTCGATGCTCCAGTACTCGCGGGCGATGAAGGCCTCGATCTCCTCCTCGCGCTCGACGATCATGCGCAGCGCCGGCGATTGCACGCGGCCGGCGGACAGGCCGCGCTGCACCTTGCGCCACAGCACCGGCGACAGGTTGAAGCCGACCAGGTAGTCCAGCGCGCGGCGCGCCTGCTGGGCATCGACCAGGTCGCCGGCGATCTGCCGGGGCTGGGTCATCGCCTCGCGGATCGCGCGCGGGGTGATCTCGGTGAACACCACCCGGTGCAACGGCTTGTCCTGCAGCAGGCCGCGCTCCTTCAGGATCTCGGCGATGTGCCAGCTGATCGCCTCGCCCTCGCGGTCCGGGTCGGTCGCCAGGTAGATGTCGTCGGCCGCCTTGGCCGCCTTGGCGATGGCGTCGACGTGCTTTTCGTTCTTGTCGATCAGCTCGTAGCGCATGGCGAAGCCGTTGTCCGGGTCCACTGCGCCTTCCTTGGGCACGAGGTCGCGCACGTGCCCGTAGCTGGCCAGGACGTGGAAGTCCTTGCCGAGGTATTTGTTGATCGTCTTGGCCTTGGCGGGCGACTCGACGACGAGCAGGTGCTTGGGCATGGCGGGAAGCCTTCGGGGCGGGGTGGCGGCCCGCAAGGGCCGGCGCGTACAGAAACCGACGCCCGGGGCGGCTGGCCCCGGGCGTTGGCTTCGTCTCTATTTATAGTGGAATCACGCCGGGCCCCGGCCTGTCAAGCCGAAGCTGAACGGGGACGGCCCGGCCTCAGCGGTTGGACAGGCCGGCCAGCATGCCGACGACCGCGCCGACGAACACGATGGCCAGCAGGGTCAGCGCGCCGGCGATCACCAGGATCACCACCGTCGCCGTGCCCAGCTCGCGTCGCTGCCACTCGGGATGGGCGGTATAGGCCCACTTGTCCACGACCTGGGTGCTGCAGATCAGGTCGTGCAGGGCCTGCTTGCGCTGGGTGAAGGCGGCCATCAGGCAGCCCAGGCCCAGCGGGATCCAGCTGATCCAGCTGGCGAAATGGCGGGCGACGCCGCGCAGCAGGCTGATCCGGCGGCCTTCGTCGTCGGCGACCTTGATGCCGACCGCCATCTTGCCCAGCGTGGCCTGCCTCGACGAGGCGTGGAAAGCGGAGAAATAGAAGGCCTGCAGCAGGATCGGCACCAGGTACGCGGACACGATGATCGCGATGCCGAGGACGCTGCCGAACGGGTCCGAGCCGGACCCGAACGAACCGGTGCCGGCGCCGATGCCCATCAGCACGACCATCAGCACCATCTGCACGATCTGGCTGGCCGCGCCGACCACGAAGGCGTCGATGAAATACGCGGCGACGCGCTTCCAGAACCCGGCGTACACCACTTCGCCGCCGGCGTGGAAACCCTCGTCCGAGCGCAGTGCCGCGGCCGGTGCGGCGTAGGGCGAGGCCGGCGCTTTGGGGCCGGCCTCGTCGAAGGTCGCGGCGTCGGCGGGCGCCAGTGGTTCCAGCGTCGTCCCCGCATTCTCGACGACATCAGGCGCGGTCGGTTCCAGCAGGCCCAGTTCGCCGGCGAAATCGCCCAGCGGCTGCCAGGCCGCCAGCCCGTCGCGCCAGACCAGCGAATGCAGGTCCAGCCGGCCTTCGCGGAAGAGTTGGGCGAGCGCGGCGGATTCGATCGGCCCGTGCTGCTGCCGATTGCGGTCGGCGTAGTGCCATTGCGACATCGAAAAACTTCCCTTGGCTGGATCAGTTCCCGCGCATCGTCGCGGAGAAGACGATCAGGGCGAAGTAGCCCACGACGAACAGGATGCTGAGGCCGATCATCGCGATCGTCACCGCGCCCAGCTCGTCGTCCTGGCGTTCCGGATGCGCGGTGAAGGCCCATTTGTCGACGACCAGCGTGTCGCAGGCCAGGTCGTGCAGGCCCTGCTTGCGTTGGCTGACGCCGACCATGATCGCCGAAACCAGCGTGCCCAGTCCGCAGCTGGCGATGTTGATGAAGAAGTAGGCCGCCCAGCGGCCCAGGCTGCGTCCGAGCAGGATCGGCTGGCCATCGCTGCGCGCCACCTTGATGCCCACGGCCATCTTGCCCAGCGTGGCCTGGCGCGCGGACGCCTGCATCCAGGTGAAATACACCGCCTGGAACAGGATCGGGATGGCGTAGAAACCCAGCAGCATCGAGCCGATGGCGCCCGCCCCCGGATTGGCGGCGCCGGAAAAAGCGCCCAGGCCGCCGGCGACGCCCATCGTTGCGATGACCGACACGATCGTCACCGCAAAACCGATCATGCCGTCGATGAACGAGGCCGCATAGCGTTTCCAGAAGCCCGCGAACACCACAGGGCTGCCGGCATGGGGCAACGTGTCGCGGCGGGTCAGGTTCGCCACGGGCGCGGCATAGGGCGAGAGCGCGGCTGCCGGTTCGCGCGATTCGAACACCGCGCGGCCGAAGCCGGTGGGACCATCGTCGTTGCGTGGCGCGGGCTCCAGCGGTTCGAGCGCAAGGCCGGTTGACGCGCCAACGTCCAGCAGGCCCAGTTCGCCGGCGAAATCGCCCAGCGGTTGCCAGGCCGTCAGCCCGTCGCGCCAGACCAGCGAATGCAGGTCCAGCCGGCCTTCGCGGAACAGTTGGGCGAGCGCGGCGGATTCGACCGGCCCGTGCTGCTGCCGGTTGCGGTCGGCGTAGTGCCATTGCGACATGGTGTGAATTTCCCCGGCTTCCGTTCCGAAGCGACGTTAGCGTATCGGTCGCCGCGCTGGCTAGCCGCCGCGGCAGCGCTGCGGCAGGTACTTGTCGGCGATGTCCGAACTGCATTGCCAGGCGCTGCCGTCGTATTCCCACCACAGCGCCTTGCCGTCGATCTTGTCGCTGCCGGTGTCGCGCAGGCGCAGTTCGAGGCCGCAGTGGTCGTTCTCGAACGTGCCCACGGTGATCGCGGCGACGCGCGGGCCGGCGTAGGCCTCGGCGGACTTGAAGCCCGCGCTGTCGTTGTCCGGGCAGGCCTGCTGCTGGCTGCGGTATTCGGCCACCGCCAGCTTCACCGGTTCGGCCGATATCGCGGCTTCCGAAACCTTGGCGCGCAAGGTGTAGTCCTGATAGGCGGGAATGGCGATGGCGGCGAGGATCGCGATCATCGGCACCGCCAGCACGGCGACCACGATCAGCGCGATCAGGCAGCCGGACAGGCCGGATTTCGGCGGTGCGGTGACCATCGCGGCCTGTGCGCGCAGGTCGGGCGTGGCGGCAGTGGGCGGCAGCGGCGGCGGTACGGCCGGGGCGGGGGCGTACAGCTGCGCCGGCTCGATGCCCAGTTCGACGGACAGGCGTTCCAGCGGTTGCCATTCGGCCATGCCTTCGCGCCAGACCAGCGTGTCGCGGCGGATGCGGCCGGCGGTGAAATGTTCGCGCAGCGCTTCCGCGCCCAACGGCCCGACCCGGCCTTCGCCGGGCGCGTGGTAGTACCAGTCGCTCATGCGGGTTCCCCTGTTTCCCCGCCGACATTATTCAACAGAAAGCCGCAAAAAAACCGGTAGGGGCGCTCTCGGGCGCGACCGGGTTTGATGGGAACGCCCGGGCGCGCCCGAGAGCGCTCCTACGGGTCTTGGGTTTTGGCGAACGGTGCGGTCAGTGCACCGACTCGGGTTCCTCGGTCAGCATCTGCGTTTCCATCCACGCATACGCCGCTTCGCTGCCGGGCTGGTTGAACAGCACCATCAGCACGACCCATTTCAGGTCGTCCAGGTCCAGTTCGTCGTGGTCCAGGGCCATCGCGCGGTCCAGTACCAGTTCGCGCTGGTCGGCGTCGAGGATGCCGTGCTGTTCGAGGAACAGCAGGAAGCCGCGGCACTCCACGTCCAGCTTGTCCAGCTCGGCGCCGTGGTAGACCCGGGTCGGGCCGCCGACGCGCGGCGCGGCGGTGCCGGGGCGCTGTTCGGCCAGCGCGTCCAGCCACTCGAAGGCCTTGTTGATTTCGGTGGGGCTGAAGCCGGCCTGGGTCAGTTCGTTGAACAGCGGGCCGTTCTGCAGCGATTCGCGGTCGGCGATGGGGTCGGCGCTTTCTTCGACGAAGTAGTGTTCGAACAGGTACAGCAGGACGTCCAGGATGCTCTCTTTCATTGTCCTCGGCCTGCGTCGACGACGCCGTGGCGGTGGAAGGAACCGGGCTTGCGCGAGTAGCGGCCGTGTTCGACCGCGACCTTTCCCTCCAGTTCCATGACCAGCAGCATGGAGGACAGCCCGGCCGCCGTCAATCCGGTGCGTTCGACCAGCGAATCCATACCGGTTGGGTCGTGGCCCAGCGCCAGCCACAAGCGCTGGTAGTCGGGATCGGCGGGCAAGGGGGCCTGCGCAGTGCCGGCCAGGGCGTCCGCGGCGGAAGTCGGCGGGTTTCCGGCAGGGGTTTCGAAGGCCAGCCGGGCGCGCAGTTCGCCGGCCAGGTCGTCGGCCGGCGTGGCGAGGGCGGCGAGGATCTCGTCGGCGGTTTCGACCAGCGCGGCGCCGTCGCGGATCAGCCGGTGGCAGCCGCGGGCCAGCGGGTTGTGGATCGAGCCGGGCACGGCGAACACCTCGCGCCCGGCGTCGGCCGCCTGGCGGGCGGTGATCAGCGCGCCGGAACGCTCGGCGGCCTCGACCACCAGCGTCCCCAGCGCCAGTCCCGCGAGGATCCGGTTGCGGCTAGGGAAGTGCGCCGGTCGGGCCGTGGTGCCGGGCGGATGCTCGCTGACCACCGCGCCGCGCGCCGCGATGCGCTCGCGCAGGCCGGCGTGGTGCAGCGGATAGGCCAGGTCGGGCCCGGTGCCGAGCACGGCGACGGTCAACCCGCCGTGGACGGCCAGCGCGGCTTCGTGCGCGGCCGCGTCGATGCCGGAAGCCAGGCCGCTGGCCACGACCACGCCGGCCGCGGCTAGCGCGCGGGCGAAGGCGTGGGCGTTGTCGCGGCCGCCGGCGCTGGGCGAGCGACTGCCGACCACGGCCACGGCCGGATGCCACAGCAAGGCCGGATCGCCGTCGACGAACAGCGCCAGCGGCGGGCTGGACAGGCGTCGCAGCAGGGGCGGGTAGTCGGGAGAGTGCCAGCCGAGCAGGTGGTGGCCGGGTTGTTCCAGCCAGTCCAGGCTGCGCCGACGGTCGGCTTCGTCGGGCTGGCGCAGGCGGGTGGCCTGTTCGTCGGCCAGTCCGGCGCGCCGCCACGCGCCGGGCCCGGCGGCCAATGCCGC
>JBDHQQ010000004.1:0-40601 GCA_039807145.1 Pseudoxanthomonas sp.
TTCCGCGACCGCGCATTCGACAAGCAACAGTCCTACCTCAACGTCCCGCCCAGCGACCTGAACTACGCCGACTGGATGCAGGCGGCCCAGGACCACCGCGGCGGCCCGATGGGCAACATGGTCAGCTCGGGCTACCTCGCTTCACAGGTCTCCAAGTTCGGCTACAAGGACAGCGACGAAGTCGGCAACCTGGTCAGCGCGTTGATCGACGACTACACCTTCAGCGAGGACATCACCGCCGCCTATGCGATGGGCACCTGGGACATCGGCAACGTGCGCATCATCGGTGGCGCGCGCCTGGAGCGCACCCGCTTCGAGGCCGTCGGCAACGACGTGACCACCGACGGCGACACCATCGTCTTCGCGCCCAACAAGGCCGGCAAGACCTACAGCAACCTGTTGCCGGGCCTGCACCTGCGCTGGAACGCGACGGACAACTTCGTCCTGCGCGCTTCGGTCAACAAGACCATTTCCCGCCCCGGCTTCGCCGACGTCGCTCCGCACATCTCCGTCGATGAAAGCGGCCCGGAAGTGGCGATCGGCAACCCGAACCTCAATCCGTACAACTCGACCAACTTCGATCTGAGCCTCGAACGCTACCTGGGCGAGACCGGCATCCTCTCCGCGGGCCTGTTCGCGAAGAACATCGCCGACTACATCTATACCTACAGCGTGACCCTGCCGGACGACGACGCGACCTGGCCGGGATACGACTATTCGCAGGCGCGCAACGGCAAGAAGGCCACCGTGCGCGGCGCGGAGTTCAACTGGCAGCAGAATTTCGGCGGCCTGATCCTCGGTGCCGGCGCGACCATCCTGGACACCAGCTTCAATCCGGGCATCGAGGACCGCAGCGGCGACGATTTCCAGATGCCGCGCACCTCCAAGCACATCTATACCGGCACCATCGGCTACGAAACCGGCGGCCTGTCCACGCGGCTGGCGGTGGTCAACCGCAGCGAATACCTCGAGGAAATCGGCGGGAGCAAGGCCGAGGACGTGTGGGTGGCGGCGAACACCCAGCTGGACTTCAGCCTGAAGTACCAGTTCACCCCGCGGATCCAGGCCTACTTCAACGCCTCGAACCTGCTGGATGCGCCGCTGGAGCTGTACATGGGCTCGCGTCGGTACACCCAGCAGTACGAGCTGTATGGCCGCAGCTACATGGTGGGCGTGAAGGTCAACCTGTAAACGGTCGCGCCGCGGCGGCGGATGCGGACGCTTCGGCCATGCCCCGGGAGCCGGGGCGGGCCGTCCCGTCCAACGCCGCCGCGACGATTCGAAGGCCGCCGGCAATCCGCTGCGCGCTGCCGGGCGATCGATCCGCGACCGGGGAACACCAGCCAATCCGCCAACTGCATCGCCTTGCGCAGTGCGTTCCATTGCCCGCGCATAACACGAGGGAAATCCAATGACCGATACCCATCCGCGCCATGCCGCCGTGCTGCTGCCCTGCGCGATCCTGCTCGCCTTGCAGCTTTCGGGTTGCAAGCGCGAGGCTGACACCGCGCCGAAGGCGGGCGACTCCGTTGCCGAACAGACGCCGACCGATGCGCTCAAGCTGGAACGCGTGGTCATGCTGATGCGCCACGGCGTGCGTCCGCCGACCAAGGCCCGGGTGACGCCGGATGGCGTCGCCGACAAGCCGTGGCCGAAGTGGTCGGTCGATTTCGGCGAACTGACCCAGCATGGCTACGATGCGGTCAAGCTGCTCGGCGGCTGGGACCGGCGCAACTGGGCCGAACGCGGCCTGCTGCCGGCGCAGTCGTGTCCCGGCGAGCAGGACGTCGCCGTTGCCGCCAGCGCCAAGTCGCGGACCCAGGCCACGGCACGGGCGCTGATCGAGGGGATGGCGCCGGAAT
Source organism: Pseudoxanthomonas sp. (assembly GCA_039807145.1). GTDB lineage: Bacteria > Pseudomonadota > Gammaproteobacteria > Xanthomonadales > Xanthomonadaceae > Pseudoxanthomonas_A. The sequence goes on from JBDHQQ010000004.1 coordinate 1,863, forward strand.
GCGTTGTCGCGGTGTCGTTCCCGAAGACCGCGGACGACGATGTCGAATTCCATCCGCTCGACGCCGGTGCGATGCCGATCGACGCCGACGAGGCATTGCGTGCGGCCCAGGCGCTGGCGCCGCCGGGCGGCATGGAAGAAGTCGTGCGGGACCATGCCGACCTGTTCGCGTTGCTCAACCGCGCTTTCGGTTGCGATGCAGGCAAGGCCTGCGACCTGTCGAAGCTGCCGGCCGGACTGGAGCGCGAAGAGGGCGACGGGCCGTCGATCGGCGATCCGCTCGGCATCGCTTCGACCGTGTCGCAGACGTTCCTACTCGAATACCTCGAAGGCATGCCGGCGCAGGACGTGGCCTGGGGTCGCCTGAATCGCGACGAGATCGGCAAGCTGCTCGAATTCCACACGATCAAATTCGCCTACGAGGCCCGCCCGCCGTATATCGCGGCGCGCGCCGCCTCGCCGCTGGCGTCGCGCATGCTGAAAGCGATGGAGACCGGTCCGAAGCTGACCGTGCTGGTCGGCCACGACACCAACATCGCCAATCTCGGTGGTTTCCTCGACCTGCACTGGACGGTGCCCGGCTACCCGCAGGACGATCCGCCGCCGGGTGGCGCGCTCGGGTTCGAAGTGCTGTCGGACGCCGCCGGCACGCAGTACGTGCGCGCCTTCTACCGCGCGCAGACGATGGACCAGGTGCGCGAACTGCAGCCGCTGGGTGACGACAACGCGCCGGCCTATCTGTATCTGGATATCCCGGGTTGCGCGAAGGAATGCAAGCTGGAGGATTTCGCGAAGAACGTGCGCGCGAAGCTGGTCGAGCCGCTGGCCGCGAAGCCGAACAGCTGAAGGCGCAGTTCGCTGCCGAAGCCCTTGCCGCCGGGCCGTGCGCGGGGCGCTATGAGGCTTCCGGATTCCAGCGCAGCGCGGGCGCCTGCCCGTAGAGCGAGGCTTGCCCCGCTGTTCTTGCTCGTCGTTCCGGCCGAAGTGCAGCGGGGCATGCCCCGCTCTACGATAAAGGCAACCGGCACAGCGGGTTTGTAGAGCCGGATTCATCCGGCTGCTTCGGCTTCTCCCCGCCTGCGGGGAGAAGCGCCCATTCCTCAGAGCTTCACGACCTTGCCGGTTTTCGCCGACTCGGTCGCGGCTTCGGCCAAAGCCAGCGCGTTCACGCCATCGGCATAGCCCACCGATGCGTCGGCGCCGTCGAGCATGTCGGCGAAGTGGTCCATCTCGCGGCGATAGGCTTCGGCGTAGCGGTCGAGGAAGAAGTTCTGGAAACGATCGGCGGCGGCGCCGTTCTCGCTCCAGACCTGCACCGTGCTTTCGGTGACGTTGTCGGCGCGGACCATGCCGCCCGAGGCGTAGGCCTCGATGCGCTGGTCGTATCCGAAGCCGGAGCGGCGGCTGTTGGCAATCACGCAGATCCGGCCCGATGCCGTCTTCAGCACGGTGCGGGCGGTGTCCACGTCGCCCAGCCTGCCGATTTCCGGATCCACCAGGCAGCTGCCGGCGGCGAACACTTCGGCGACTTCCTCGCCCAGCAGCCAGCGGGCCATGTCGAAATCGTGGATGGCCATGTCCTTGAACAGGCCGCCGGAGACGGCGACGTAGGACGGCGGGGGCGGGCTGGGGTCGTTGGAAGTGATCTGCAGGGTTTCCAGCGCGCCGATCGCGCCGCTGTCCAGCCGCGCCTTCAAGGCCTGGAAGTTCGGGTCGAAGCGGCGGTTGAAGGCCAGCAGCAGTTTCGCCTTCGACAGTTGCGCCGCGGCGCCGCGTGCACGCTCCAGATCCTGGTCGATGGGCTTCTCGCAGAACACCGCTTTGCCGGCGGCCGCTGCGCGCACGCTGTAATCCAGGTGGGTGTCGGTGGAACTGGCGATGATCACGCCGGCCACCGAGGGATCGCCCAGTGCCTCATCCAGGCCCAGTACCTGCACGGCGTATTCCCCCGCCAGCGATTGCGCGGCGGTGTCGATGGCGTCGACCACGCCGGCCAGTTCGATACGCGGGTTGAATGCGGCGTTCCTGGCATGGATGCGGCCGATGCGTCCGGCGCCGATGAGTACGACCTTGTGCATGTGGATTTCTCAGGATTGGAGGGAAACGACGGTGCCGCTGCGCATCGACGCCTCGCAGGCTTCGGCCAGGACCAGCGCGGCCACGCCATCGGCGTAGCCCACCAGCGGTTCGGCGCGGCCGTGCACGACATCGGCGAAATGGTGGATCTGCCCGCGGTAACCGTCCCGGTAGCGCGAGGCGAACCCGGGATGGATCGGCGCGCCGGCGACCATGGCTTCGGTCAGCGTCTGCAGGGTGTCCTGCTGCACGTTGCCCGCGTTGAGCATGCCGGCCGAGCAGAAGGCCTCGATGCGCTGGTCGTAGCCGTAGCCGCTGCGGCGCGTGTTGGAAATGACGCACAGCTTGCCCGAGGCGGTCTTCAGCACCGTGCGCGCGGTGTCGACGTCGCCGAGGCGGCCGATTTCCGCATCGACCAGGCAGCTGGCCGTGGTGTAGACCTGCACCGGCTCCTCGCCCAGCAGCCAGCGCGCCATGTCCAGGTCGTGGATGGTGAAGTCCTTGAACAGGCCGCCGCTGGTGGGGATGAAGCCGGGAGGCGGCGCGGCGGGGTCGTGGTTGACCAGCTGCAGGGACTCCAGCTGGCCCACCACGCCCGCGTCCAGCTTCTGCTTGAGCGCCTTGAACTGCGGGTCGAAACGGCGGTTGAAGCCGAGCAGGAAGCGCGCGCCCTCGAAACGGGGCCGTGCCTGCAGCACCTTCTGCAGGTCGAGGTCGATGGGTTTCTCGCAGAACACCGCCTTGCCGGCTGCGACCGCGGCCAGCGCGTGGGCCAGGTGCTGGTCGGTGGAACTGCACACCAGCACGCCCTTGACCGAGGGGTCGGCCAGGGCCTGCTCCAGGGTGGCCGCCTGCGCGTCGAAGCGCAGGCACATCGCGTCGGCCATGTCGGCGCGCGGATCGACCACGTACTTCAGGCGCAGGCCGGGATGACGGGCCGCGTTGGGCCCGTGTACCTGGCCCATGCGGCCGGCGCCGACCAGCGCCACGTCGATTCGATTCACAATGACTCCCGGCGCGCCGATGGAATGGAATTTATATTCTATTTCATTTTCCAATAGAATGACAGGGCCGCCGCCGGCAAGGAACATCCCCACCTGCAACATCCGCTACCCAAGGAGTGGCCCGATGGCCGACAAGAACAAGACGCCGACTACCGCGGAGGAACTGCGCGCGGCGATCCTGGCCCGCTACGAAACGCTGAGCAAGCGCCTGCAGCAGATCGCCCGCTACGTGTTGGACGAGCCGAACGCGGTGGCGCTGGAAACGCTGGCGGTGCTGGCCGAACGTACTGGCGTGCAGCCGTCGGCGATCGTGCGCTTCGCCAAGTCCTTCGGCTTCGAAGGCGCGACCCAGATGCAGCGGCTGTTCCGCGACGGCCTGCTCTCGACCAACGCCTCGCTGGGCTACAGCGAGCGCATCCGCGAATTCTCCAAGGCGGTGGACGGCAAGCGGGTCAGCGCGCCGTCGCAGGTGCTGTCGGAATTCGTCGAAGGCAACGTCATGGCCCTGCAGCACCTCGGCGAAACCGTCGACAAGGCCAGCCTGGCGGCGGCGGTGGACCTGATCGCGCAGGCGGATACGGTGTACGTGGCCGGGTTCCGCCGCGCGTTCCCGGTCGCCGCCTACCTGGCGTATTCGCTGCATCAGGTCGACAAGCGCACCGTGCTGGTCGACAGCGTCGGCGGCATGACCCGCCAGCAGATCCATGGCATCGGGCGCGACGACCTGCTGCTGGTGGTCAGCTACCACCCCTACGCCGAAGAGGCCGCGCACCTGATCGACGTGGCCGTGGACATGCACTGCAAGGTGTTGTCGATCAGCGACAGCCTGGTCAGTCCGATCGCCAAGCCGGCGTCGCTGGTGCTGCAGGTGCGCGAGGCCGAGATCCGCAAGTTCCGCTCGCTGTCGACTTCGATGTGCCTGGCCCAGGCGCTGGTGATTTCCTACGCCTTCGCCACCGCCACCCACGTGCGCAACGGATCGACGCTGGGCGCCCGGCGCGGACGGGGCGGGCGCAAGTGACCGGCAGCTAATGAAATGAATCTTGCATTTTTCTAAAATTGGAATATATTTTACAAAACGTCGGGACGATGGGCGCCCGGTAGAGGACGAAGGACGGCCGGCATGGCGGCGGAACATTCCCTGGACCTGATCGCCATCGGGCGTTCCAGCATCGACCTGTACGGCGAGCAGCTCGGCGGCCGGCTGGAGGACATGAGCTCCTTCGCCAAGTACGTCGGCGGCAGTCCCACCAATACCGCCGTCGGCGCTTCGCGGCTTGGCCTGCGCAGCGGCCTGTTGACCCGGGTCGGCGCCGACCACTTCGGCCGTTTCCTGCGCGAACAGCTGGGCCGCGAAGGCGTGGATACCCGGGGCGTGGTCGAGGACCGCGAACGCCTGACCGCGCTGGTGTTCCTCGGCATCCGCGACCCCGACAACTTCCCGCTGATCTTCTATCGCGAGAACTGCGCCGACATGGCGCTGTCGCCGGAGGATGTCGACACGGACCTGGTGCGCTCGGCGAAGGCGGTGCTGATCAACGGCACCCATCTTTCGCGCGACAACGTGTTCGCCGCCTCGGTGCGCGCCTGCGAAGCCGCGCGCGCGGCGGGCGGCAAGGTCGTGTTCGACATCGACTACCGGCCGGTGCTGTGGGGGCTGACCGGCAAGGACCGCGGCGAGGACCGCTTCGTCGCCCACGCCGCGGTCACCGAACGGCTGCAGCAGGTGCTGCCGCTGTGCGACCTGATCGTCGGCACCGAGGAGGAAGTGCATATCCTCGGCGGCAGTACCGACACCGTCGCCGCATTGCGCGAGATCCGCGCGAACACGCGGGCGCTGCTGGTGTGCAAGCGTGGCGCGCAGGGCTGCGTCGCGTTTCCCGGCGCGATTCCGGACAGCCTCGACGATGGCGTGGTCGGGCGCGGTTTCCGCATCGAAGTATTCAACGTGCTCGGCGCCGGCGATGCGTTCATGGCCGGTTTCCTGCGCGGCTGGCTGCGCGACGAGCCGCTGGCAACCTGCTGCGAATACGCCAACGCCTGCGGCGCGATCGTGGTTTCGCGCCATGGCTGCGCTCCGGCCATGCCGACCTGGACCGAGTTGCGCCAGTTCCTCGACGCGGAGCGGCATCCGTTCCGCCTGCGCGAGGACGCGGCGCTGGAACACGTGCATTGGGCGACCACGCGCAACGGCCGCTGGGACGACCTGACCGTGCTGGCGATGGACCATCGCAGCCAGTTCGAGGCGATCTGCGACAAGCTGGGCGTCGACCATGCGCGCATCGCCGACTTCAAGAAGCTGGCGCTGCAGGCGGTGGACAGGCTGGCCGGCGACGGCGACGGCAGCCGCTTCGGCGTGCTGCTGGACGGACGCTACGGCATGCGCGGGCTGGAAGCGGCGGCCGACCGGCCGTACTGGATCGGCCGGCCGATCGAACTGCCCGGTTCGCGCCCGCTGGAATTCGAGAGTTCGGCCGACGTCGCCACCGAAATCGCCACGTGGCCGGCCAACCACGTGATCAAGTGCCTGGTGTTCTACCACCCCGACGATCCGTCCGACCTGCGCCAGCGCCAGGAGCGGCAACTGCTGCGCCTGCAGGATGCGGCGCTGAAGACCCGCCACGAGCTGCTGGTCGAGATCATCGCCTCGCGCGACGGCAAGGTCGATGCCGCGACGGTCTCGCGGGCCATCCAGAGCCTCTACGACCTGGGCATGAAGCCGGACTGGTGGAAGCTGGAGCCCGGCAACGACGCCCGCGCCTGGGCCAACATCGGCCGTACCATCGCCGCCAACGATCCGTACTGCCGCGGGGTGCTGCTGCTGGGCCTGTCGGCGCCGGAAGAGGAGCTGATCGCCTCGTTCCAGGTCGCGGCGCGGGCGCCGGTGGTCAAGGGCTTCGCGGTCGGCCGCACGATCTTCGCGCACGCCGCCGAGCGCTGGCTGTCCGGCGAATTCGACGACGAGGCCGCGATCGCCGACATGGCGCGCCGGTTCGGCACGCTGGTCGCGGCCTGGCGCGCGGCGCGCGCGGGTGTCCCGGAAAGCGAGGTGGCCTGAGATGTCCACGATCCGCCTGACCGCCGCACAGGCGATGGTGCGCTGGCTGTGCGCGCAGCACGTCGTCGTCGATGGCGTCGAGGTGCCGTACTTCGCCGGCGCGTGGGCGATCTTCGGCCACGGCAATGTCGCCGCGCTGGGCGAGGCGCTGTACGCCGCGCGCGATACGCTGCCGACATTGCGCGCGCACAACGAACAGGGCATGGCGCATGCGGCCATCGCCTATGCCAAGCAGATGCGCCGGCGCCGGGCGATGCTGTGCACGACCTCGATCGGTCCGGGCGCGACCAACATGGTCACCGCCGCGGCGCTGGCCCATGTCAACCGCTTGCCGGTGCTGTTCGTGCCCGGCGACGTCTATGCCAGTCGCCGTCCCGACCCGGTGTTGCAGCAGGTCGAAGCATTCAACGACGGCACCGTCTCGGCGAACGACTGCTTCCGGCCGGTGTCGCGCTGGTTCGACCGCATCGTGCGCCCGGAACAACTGCTCGATTCCTTGCCCAAGGCGCTGGCGACGCTGCTCGATCCGGCCGAATGCGGTCCGGCCACGCTGGCGTTCTGCCAGGACGTGCAGGCCGAAGCCTTCGATTACCCGCTGTCGTTCTTCGAGCGCCGCACGTGGACGCAGCGCCGCCCGCCGGCCGACCCGCGCGAACTGAATGCACTGGTCGCGGCGATCCGCGAGGCGAAACGGCCGCTGATCGTCAGTGGCGGCGGCGTGCTGTACAGCCAGGCGGAAGCGGGATTGGCCGCATTGGCCGAAGCCACGGGCATCCCCGTCGCGGAAACCCAGGCGGGCAAGGGCGCGCTGCCGTGGACGCACCCGCGCGCGCTCGGCTCGATCGGCGTCACCGGCTCCGCCGCCGCGAACGCCGCCGCGCAGGCGGCCGACCTGGTCGTCGGCATCGGCACGCGCCTGCAGGATTTCACCACCGGCTCGCGCAGCCTGTTCGAAGGCAAGGCGCTGTTCCAGGTCAACGTGCAGGCGTTCGACGCGCACAAGCACGACGCCGTGCCGGTGGTCGGCGATGCGTCCGCCGTCGTCGAGGCCCTGCGCGAACGCCTGCGCGGCTGGCGCGTCGCCGACGAGGCGCTCGAACGCGATCGCCTGGCAGCCGAAGCGTGGAATGCCGAAGTCGCGACGGCGACGGATGGCGCCGCGGAAACGGTCCTGCCCAGCGATGCGCAGGTGATCGGCGCGGTGCAGGCCAGCGTCGGCGAAGACGCGGTGGTGGTCTGCGCCGCCGGCGGCTTGCCCGGGGAGCTGCACAAGCTGTGGCGCACGCCCAGGCCGGGCGGCTACCACCTTGAATACGGCTATTCCTGCATGGGCTACGAGATTGCCGGCGGCCTCGGCGTGAAGATGGCCGAGCCGGACCGCGAAGTCGTGGTGATGGTCGGCGACGGCAGCTACCTGATGCTGAACTCCGAACTGGCCACTTCGGTGATGCTCGGATACAAGCTGATCGTGGTGCTGCTGGACAACCGCGGCTTCGGCTGCATCAACCGGCTGCAGCAGGCCACCGGTTCGCCGGGCTTCAACAACCTGCTGGCCGACGCGCGCCACCAGGCGCTGCCCGACATCGATTTCGCCGCGCATGCGCGCAGCCTCGGCGCGCTGGCCGAACACGTGGCCACGCTGGGCGAACTGCGGGCGGCGCTGACATCCGCGCGCACCGCGGAACGCTCGACGGTCGTGGTCATCGACACCGATCCGCTGAAAACCACCGAAGCCGGAGGCTGGTGGTGGGACGTCGCCGTCCCCGAGGTTTCCGGCCGCCCCGAAGTCAACGCGGCGCGACGCGATTACGAGCGTCGCGCGCGCATGAAGAGAGACCTGTCATGACCATCAGATTCGGCGTCAGTCCCATCGCCTGGGCCAACGACGACATGCCCGAGCTGGGCGGCGACACGCCGCTGGAAAGCATCCTTGCCGACATCCGCGACCTCGGATTCGAGGGCGTGGAACTGGGCGGCAAGTTCCCGCGCGATGCGGCCCGGTTGCAGCCGATGCTGCAGGGCTACGGCATCGACCTGATCGGCGGCTGGTACAGCGGCTCGCTGCTGGTCCAGGACGCGCAGGCCGAGATCGCCGCGCTGCAGGCGCATTTGCAGCTGCTGCAGGCGCTGGGCAGCAAGGTGTTCGTGTTCGCGGAAACCAGCAACGCCGTGCACGGCGACAGGCGCGTGCCGCTGGCCGGCACGCCGCGCCTGGCCGATGGCGACTGGGCGCGATTCGGCGCGCGCATGACCGAGGTGGCCGACTACATCGAGGGGCAGGGGCTGAAGTTCGCCTACCACCACCACCTCGGCACCGTGGTCGAGCGCGACGAAGACGTCGAAGCCTTCCTGCGCAACACCGGCGATTCGGTCGGCCTGACCCTCGATACCGGCCATGCGGCGCTGGGCGGCGTCGATTACCTCCGGCTGATCCGCGAATGGCCGCAACGCATCAACCACGTGCACTGCAAGGACGTGCGCCGTGACGTGTTCGAACGGCAGCGCGAAATCGGCGCCAGCTTCCTCGACGGCGTGCTCGCCGGCATGTTCACCGTGCCGGGCGATGGCGGCATCGACTACGGCGAGGTGATGCGTGCGCTGGAGGCGATCGGCTACGGCGGATGGATCGTGATCGAAGCCGAGCAGGATCCGGCGGTGGCCCCGCCGAAGCCCTACGCTGAGCTGGGCCTGCGTACATTGCGCGAAGCGGCGGCGAAGGCGGGGCTGCGGTAATGACCACGCTGCGTGTCCGCCCGCATGCGCCGGCCTCCGACGGCACCGTGCTCGAAGTGACGCCGCAGAGCGCCGGTTGGCAATACGTCGGGTTCCGCATGGCCCGGCTGGCCGACGGCCAGCGCCACGAAGGCTTCGACGACGGGCGCGAAACCTGCCTGGTGCTGGTCAGCGGCACGGCCGACATCGCGGCTGGAGATGCGCAATTCGAAGGCATCGGCGGGCGCGGGTCGCCGTTCGAGGATCGTGCGCCCGGCGCGGTCTACGTGCCGGCCGGGATGAAGTACGCGGTGACGGCGCGCGGCCCGGTGGAACTGGCGGTCTGCAGCGCGCCGGGAACCGGCGCGGGAACGCCGCGGCTGATCGACGCCGCGCGCATGTCGCGCGAAACCCGCGGCAGCGGCACCAACACCCGCCACGTGCGCAACATCCTGCCCGAGACCGAGCCGGCCGACAGCCTGCTGGTGGTCGAGGTGGTCACGCCCGGCGGGCACTGGTCCAGCTATCCGCCGCACAAGCACGACACCGCGACCTCCGGCGAGGAAACCGCGCTGGAGGAAACCTACTACCACCGCCTGCAGCCGCCGCAGGGCTTCGCGATCCAGCGCGTCTATACCGACGACCGTTCGCTCGACGAAACCGTGTCGGTCGAGGACGGCGACGTGGTGATGGTGCCGCGCGGCTACCACCCGGTCGGCGCCCCGCACGGCTACGACCTTTATTACCTCAACGTGATGGCCGGACCGAAGCGCAACTGGATTTTCCGCAACGACCCCGCCCACGACTGGATCATGCGCCGCAAGCCCTGATCCGCAACGCGACGAACAAGGAACACGAACATGCGCAACATCGAACATTTCATCGACGGCAAGGCCGTCGCCGGCACGTCCGGACGCCGTGGCGACGTCTTCGACCCGAACAGCGGGCAGGTGCAGGCGAAGGTCTCGTTCGCCTCGGCGCAGGAACTCGACCGCGCGGTCGAGAGCGCGGCGCAGGCGCAGGCCGGCTGGGCCGCGGTCAATCCGCAGCGCCGCGCGCGGGTGATGTTCGAGTTCAAGCGCCTGCTCGAGGTGCACATGGACGAACTGGCGCACCTGCTGTCGTCCGAGCACGGCAAGGTCCTCTCCGACGCGCGCGGCGACATCCTGCGCGGACTGGAAGTGATCGAGTTCTCCTGCGGCATCCCGCACCTGCTGAAGGGCGAATACACCCAGGGCGCCGGTCCCGGCATCGACGTCTATTCGGCTCGGCAGCCGCTGGGCGTGGTTGCCGGCATCACCCCGTTCAACTTCCCGGCGATGATCCCGATGTGGATGTTCGGCCCGGCCATCGCCAGCGGCAACGCCTTCATCTTGAAGCCGTCCGAGCGCGATCCGTCGGTGCCGGTGCGGCTGGCCGAACTGATGCTCGAGGCCGGCCTGCCCGAAGGCGTGCTCAACGTCGTCCACGGCGACAAGGACACGGTCGAGGCGATCCTGAAGCACCCGACGATCAAGGCGGTCAGCTTCGTCGGTTCCTCCGACATCGCCCAGGCGGTGTACGCGCTGGGTTCGCAGCACGGCAAGCGCATGCAGTGCATGGGCGGGGCCAAGAACCACGGCATCGTGCTGCCCGACGCCGACCTCGACCAGACCGTTTCCGACGTGATGGGCGCGGCCTACGGCTCGGCCGGCGAACGCTGCATGGCGCTGCCGGTGGTGGTGCCGGTCGGCGAGGCGACCGCCGAAGCCCTGCGCGAGAAGCTGCTGGTCGCGATCGCGGGGCTGAAGATCGGCGTTTCCACCGATGTCGACGCGCACTACGGCCCGGTGGTCACCGCCGCGCACAAGGCGCGGATCGAGGACTACATCCGCATCGGCGTCGAAGAGGGCGCGGAACTGGTCCGCGACGGCCGCGGTTTCTCGCTGCCGGGGCACGAGGGCGGCTTCTTCCTCGGCCCGACCCTGTTCGACCGGGTGAAGCCGTCGATGAAGACCTACCGCGAGGAGATCTTCGGCCCGATGCTGCAGATCGTGCGCGCCGACAGCTTCGAGGAGGCGCTGGAACTGCCGAGCAAGCACCAGTACGGCAACGGCGTGACCCTGTTCACCCGCAATGGCGGCGCCGCGCGCGAATTCGCCGAGCACGTCGAGGTCGGCATGGTCGGCATCAACGTGCCGATCCCGGTGCCGGTCGCGTACCACGGCTTCGGCGGCTGGAAGCGTTCGGGCTTCGGCGACCTCAACCAGTACGGGATGGACGGGGTGCGCTTCTTCACCCGCACCAAGATCGTGACCCAGCGCTGGCCGAAGGACGGTCCGGTTTCCGACCAGAGCTTCGTGATCCCCACGATGCGCTGAGCATGGCCTTCATGGGCACGGCAGGTCCAGGCATATCCGGGAGGGAGTCGTGGCTGGTGGAATCCTGAAGTTCTTCTCGACCGGCGCCGACTTGCCGGAAATCGCCGATCGCGCGCGCGTCGACAGCCTGTACAAGCGCCATCGCGTGCGGGTGATGCTGGCCATCACCCTGGGCTACGGGCTGATCTACACCTGCCGGCTGGCGCTGGGCATGGTCAAGAAGCCGCTGATCGATGGCGGCGTGTTCTCGCCCGCCGAGCTGGGCATGGTGGGTTCGGCGCTGTTCTACACCTACGCCATCGGCAAGCTGACCAACGGCTTCCTGGCCGACCACGCCAACATGAAGCGGTTCCTGGCCTTCGCCTTCCTGATGACGGCGTTGTGCAACCTCGCGATGGGCTTTGCCACCGCGCTGTGGCTGGCGGTGGTGCTGTGGGGCCTGAACGGCTGGTTCCAGAGCTTCGGCGCGCCAGGCGGCGTGGTGGCGATGACCAGCTGGTTCTCCAACCGCGAACGCGGCCGGGCCTACGGCGTGTGGAGCACCGCGCATTCGATCGGCGAGGGCCTGACCTTCGTGATGGTCGGTGGCGTGGTGGCGACGCTGGGCTGGCGCTGGGGTTTCTGGGCGCCGGGCCTGATCGGCGTGGCTACCGCGATCGGTTGCTTCGCGCTGATCCAGGACCGGCCGGCGACGATGGGCCTGCCGCCGGTCAACGACTGGAAGAACGAACGCTACGAGGACGCGGCCGTGGAGGTCGCGAAGCCTTCGGCAAAGTCGGTGCTGAAGCTGCAGCTGTCGATCCTGAAGATCCCCGCGATCTGGATCCTGTGCCTGTCCAGCGCGCTGACTTACGTGACCCGCTATGCCATCAATTCCTGGGGCGTGCTTTACCTGCAGGAAGCGCGCGGCTTCACCCTGCCGGCCGCCGGCACGCTGCTGATGGTCAATACCCTCGCCGGCATCGTCGGCGCGATCGCCTTCGGCATGGTTTCGGACAAGGCGTTCGCCGGCCGCCGGCCGCCGGCGAATCTGCTGTTCGGCGCGATCGAAGTGATCGGCCTGCTGTTGATCTTCTTCGGCCCGAACAACACGCCCGTGCTGGTCGCGGGAATGATCCTGTTCGGCATGGGCATGACCGGGCTGGTGACCTCGCTGGGCGGCCTGTTCGCCGTCGATATCGCGCCCAAGCGCGTTGCCGGCGCGGCGATGGGCGTGATCGGCATCTTCAGCTACATCGGCGCCGGCATCCAGGAGCAGGTGTCGGGCATGTTGATCGAAAAGGGAATGACGCTGGCCGGCGATGTGCGCCACTATGATTTCGGCCCGGTCATCTGGTTCTGGATCGGCTGTTCGATGCTGGCCACGCTGCTCGCCACCAGCCTGTGGCGCACCAGATTGAGAGATTGAGGAACACGACGTGCTCGAACCTTCCCGCGACCTGCAGGCGATGATCGAGGCCGCGCAAGCGGCCGGCGCCGGACTGCAAAAGCATTTCGGCAGGCTGTCGGAACTGGGCATCCGTTCCAAGAGCGGCCCCGCCGACCTGGTGTCCATCGCCGACGAGGAAGCCGAGCGCACCACGCGCGCGATCCTGGCCAAGGCGCGGCCCGGCTACGGGTTCCTCGGCGAGGAGGGCGGCGCGTTCGGCGGCAGCGACGACGCCTGCACCTGGATCGTCGATCCGCTGGACGGCACCACCAATTTCCTGTTCGGCACGCCGCTGTGGGGCGTGAACGTGGCCCTGGTGCGGGAAGGCGAGGTCATCGCCGGGGTCACCCACCTGCCGGCGCTCGGCGAGACCTACGTGGCCGAGCAGGACAAGGGTTGCTGGCTCAACGGGCAGCGTATCCACGTTTCCGGCCGCGGCACGTTGATCGAAGCGGTGCTCGCCTGCGGCATCCCGTTCGCAGGCAAGCCGGACCATCCGGTGTTCGCGCGCGAAATGGCGCTGTTGAGCGCGGACGTCGCCGGCATCCGCCGCACCGGCGCCTGCGCGGTCGACATGGCCTGGGTCGCGGCCGGCCGCTGGGATGCGTACTGGGAACGCGCGCTCAATGCCTGGGACATGGCGCCGGGCATCATCCTGGTGCGGGAGGCCGGCGGCGTCGCCACTTCCGTCACCGGCGACAGGCTCGACCTGCATGGGCAGAACGTGTGCGTTTCCAACGGCGCGGTGCACGCAGCGCTGATCGAGCAATTGAACCTGGCCCGCGCCGCGGGCTGACGCAATCGCATCGTCTTGTAGAGCGGAGCTTGCTCCGCTGCTCTTGCTGTTGCCCCGCATTCGCAACCAGAAGAGCCAAGGCAGCGGAGCAAGCTCCGCTCTACAATAGCGGCGGCGAGGGTCAGCCGCCGAACTCGCGGCGCAGCGTCACTTCGAAGGTGCCGGGCGTCCGCCGCCGGCGGGTTTCGCGTTCTTCCAGCGGCACCTGCGAACGCGGGCCGTCGTATTTGTCGCGGTCGTCGCGGAACCCGCGGCCGAACAGGTCGACCAGTTGCGTGCGCAGGCGCCAGTGCTGGCCGAACCTGCGTTCGGCGTACAGCGTCCAGCCCAGGCTTTCCGATTTGTCCTCGACTTCGTCGAAGCGGTACTTGGTCTTGCGTTCGGCGATGTGCTCGACCACCAGGCCCCAGTTCGTGCGCCATGCCGGCAGGTCCTGGCTCAGTTCGATTTCGCCGTCGAGCGGTTTCTCCTCGGAGATCCGGCGGCGTTCCCCGGTGACCGGATCGGTCACCGCGCTGTGGCTGGCGAGCAGCGAGGCGCGGATGCGCCCGCCGCGGAAACCGATGTCGTCCAGTGGGGCGGACAAGTCCAGTTGCAGGGTGTCGCGGCGGCCGTCGCCGATGTTGCCGGGTGCGTCGAACACGTCGTCGTCGCTCGCCACCAGCACGCGGTCGATCACGTCCTCGATGCGGTCGTGGGTCCAGGTCAGGGTGAACGCGGCGTCGCCGTCGAAATGGTGCTCCCACGAGCCGGCAAGACGCCATGTCCGGTCGGGCACCAGCTCCGCGTTGCCGGCCGACACCGTACCGGTGTCGAGCGAAGCCGAAGCGACGAAATCGCCGAAGTCGAGCTGGCCGATCTCGCGCGACAGCGAAAACCGCAGCCGGTCGTTGGCGCCGGCGTCCCAGCGCAGCGCCACGCGCGGCTTCGGATAGGCGAACTGCCGCTGCAGCGGGCTGTCGCCGCCATGCGCGATCCGGGAACGTTCGAAGCGCATCGCCGCGTCCAGCTGCACGGCGTCGCTGGCCTTCCAGGTGAAGCCGGCCGAGGCTTCGTAGCGCGTTTCGGCGACGGCGGCATCCGAACCCGGCAGCGCGGCCTGCACGCCGCCCGTCAGCAGGTTCGCATCGCTGTCGAGCGTGTTGCGCGCGCCTTCCAGCGAAGCGACCAGCGTCAACCGGGCATTGCGCTCGTGGCTGAGTTCCACCCGGGCGATGCTCTCCGAGGTATCGGTGCTTTCCTCGAAGGTTTCGTCCTCGCCGTCGCTGCGCGAGTGCTCGCGGTTGTCGATGCGGCCGTCGCGGCGGGTGGCCAGCGCCTCCAGCGTGGTTCGCGTGCCGATCCTGCGGTGCCAGCGCGCCCCGAATTCGGTTTCGCGTTCGTCGTTGCGCTCGTCGATCCGCTCGCCGTCCTCGCCGTCGGCCGCGCGCCGCGTGTCCACGCGTTCGAGTTCGCCGCGATAGGCGCCGGTCAGGACCAACTGGCCGCCGGCCAGGGGTTGCTTCCAGCTGGCGCTGGCTTCGCCCTTGCCCTTGGCCGTGCGCGTGTCCAGGCGTTCGTCGCCGGTCTCGGTGCCGTCCGGCGCTTGGGTGCGGATGCGCCCGCGACCGCTGTCATCGTCGAGCTCCGGTTCGAATCTCAATGCCAGGTCGAGCGCATGGTCCTGCCAGCGCCGGCCGTATTCCATCTGCAGGTCCGGCGCCAGCCACCCGTCGGTCGAAGCGATCGCGCCGGCCTCGATCGCGCCCTCGCCGGTGCTTTCGTGCGCGCGCACCACGTTCGCCAGCACCGCGAAACCGCCCATGTCGATGCCGCCGGTGCCGTTGCGGACCAGTTCGATGCGCTCCACCGCCGCGGCCGGGATGCGCTTGAGCAGGCTGGCGATGTCCTCGCGCTTGCTCGAGGGCCGGGCGCCATCGATCAGCACGTTGCCTTGCGCCGCGGTGTAGCCGCGCACGTCTTCGTCGGTATCGATGATGGCGAAGCCGGGCACGCGCTGCAGCATTTCGTAGGCGTTGCTCGCCGAGGTCGCGGCGAAATAGTCGCGCGGATACACGTCGTCGCGCACGGGCGTTTGTGCTGCTGCACCGGGCAGGCAGAGCAGGGCGGCAAGCGCGACGACGGGCAGGGCGGGCAGGCGCATCGGGTCGGTTCCTCGGATCGATGCGGCAGGCTAGACTGGCGCTGCTGACGGCAGGGAGGCGGACCATGTCAGGAAAATGTCAGCTGGGCCGCCGCATCCTCTGCGCATGAAAAAAATCATCCGATTCCGCAACGTCGCAGCGCTGGCCATGGCCGCCGGATTGCTGTCCCCCGGGCCCAGCGCATTCGCCGGCAAGCATGACCAGGACCACGTCGAGGCCCGGGAGCTGCTGCGTCGCGGCGAGATACTGCCGCTGGCGAAGATCCTGGAAGCGGCGACGCGCAAGGTGCCCGGCGACGTGATCGAAGTCGAACTCGACCACGAGGACGCGGACGAAGGCGGCCGCTGGGAATACAAGGTCAAGGTGCTGACGCCGGCCGGCAAGGTCAGGAAGATCACCCTGGACGCGCGCAATGCCGGCGTGTTGAAGATCAAGGACGATTGATGCGCTGCCTCGTGGTCGAAGACGATGCCGATATCCGTATCGACCTGGTGCGCGGGCTGGAAGCGGCGGGATTCGTGGTCGATGGCGTGGCCGATGGCGAGACGGCCTGGTTCCATGGCGACGTGGAAGACTACGACGCGGTGATCCTCGACCTCGGCCTGCCCCGGCTGGACGGACTGACCGTGCTGCGTCGCTGGCGCGGCGCCGGCCGCGCCTTCCCCGTGATCGTGGTATCGGCGCGCGGCGACTGGACCGAAAAGGTCGAAGGCATCGAGGCCGGCGCCGACGACTACCTGTCCAAGCCTTTCCAGATCGGCGAGCTGATCGCCCGCGTGCGCGGGCTGGTGCGGCGCGGGGCGGGGCGGCTTTCCAACGTCGTCGTGGTCGGCGGTTTGCGGCTCGACACCGTGCGCATGACCGCCTCGTTCGACGGCGCGCCGGCGAAGGTGTCGCCGCTGGAATTCCGCCTGCTCGATTACCTGGCGCACCAGCCGGGTCGCGCGGTGTCCGCGGGCGAACTGGCCGAACACCTGTACGGCGCCACCGAGAGCGGCGATGCTAATGCGATAGAAGCCATCGTCGCGCGGTTGCGGCGCAAGTTCGGCGCCGACGTCATCACCACGCGCCGCGGCTTCGGCTATCTGCTGGAAGCGCAGGCGTGAGTGCGCGCGGGGTCGCCGGCTCGCTGCGCTGGCGGCTTCTGCTCGGCGCGGCCTCCGCGATCCTGCTGGCGCTGTGCGTGGCGTGGGCGTTGATGATCCTGCTGTTCGAGCGTCATCTCGAGCACCGCCTGCAGGCGGACATGACCCGCGATGCCCTGCAACTGGTGGCCGCGCTGTCGTTCACGCCCGAAGGGCGTCCGGTGCTCGCCGAATCGCCCGGCGATGCGCGCCTGCGCCAGCCGGCGGGGGGCTATTACTGGCAGGTGACCAGCGAGGGCGGCGCGCTGCGCTCGCGTTCGCTGTGGGACAGCGTGCTGCCGGTGCCGTCCGATGCGCCCGGGGACGACTGGCGCCTGCGCCGCGCGCCGGGGCCGTTCGGGCAGCAGGTGCTGGTGCTGGAACGCCGCCTGATCATCGGATCGGACAGGCCCGCGACGATCGTGCAGTTCGCCCAGGACGCGCGCGCGATCGCCGTTGCGCGCGGCGAATTCGCGCGCGAACTCGCGCTGTTCCTCATCGTGCTGTGGCTGCTGCTGGCGGCGGCGGCGCGGCTGCAGGCGGCGCTGGCGCAGCTGCCGCTGGCGCGCGTGCGCGACGAATTGGCGGAACTGGAGAAGAACGCGAACGCGCGCCTGCCGCCGCCGGCCCTGCGCGAGACCGGCCCGCTGGTCGAGGCGATCAATGCGCTGGCGGATGCGCGCGAACGCGAGCTGGAACGGGCGCGCCGCCGCGCCGCCGACCTGGCCCACGGACTGAAGACGCCGCTTGCCGCGCTTGCCGCACAAAGCCGGCGGGCGCGGGAAGCCGGCGCCGATGGCGCGGCGGAGGGCATGGATCGCGCCATCGCCGCGATCGGCCGGGTGGTCGATGCCGAGCTGGCGCGCGCGCGCCTGGCCCGGCTCGGCAAGTCGCCGGGCGCCGTCTCCGATGTCCGCAGTGTCGCCGAACGGCTGATCAACGTGCTGGAACACACGGAGAAGGGCGAGCGGCTGGTGTTCGGCCTGGATGTCCCGGAGCGCCTGCAGCTGGACATCGGCGAGGAACATGTTTCCGAAATACTGGGCGCGCTGCTGGAGAACGCGACCCTGCACGCGCGCCGGCAAGTGCGGATCGTGGCCGAGGCGGGGGCGGACTGGACCCGGTTGATCGTCGAGGACGACGGCGAGGGGATCGATCCCGCCAGCCGCGAGCGGGCCTTGCTGCGCGGTGTCCGCCTGGACGAATCCGGCGGGTCCGGCAGCGGGCTGGGCCTGGCGATAGCGCGCGAACTGGTGGAAGCCAACGCGGGAACGTTGCAGTTGCAGGAATCCAGCCTGGGCGGGCTGCAGGTCCTGCTGGCCTGGGGCGCGCGCCGTCCGTCAGCCGTTGGATAGCCGCAAACCTTTCCTGCCGCGCGGCGTGGCCGGCTTCATGGCGCCACCGGCAGCAGCATCGCGCTGGGCGTTTCCGCGCCGTAGTACACGCTCTGCGTCGCCTTGACGTAGTCGCCGGGCTTCGCGTCGAAGATGTTCGGCACGAAGGTCTGCGGGTTGCGGTCGTACAGCGGGAACAGCGACGACTGCACCACCACCTTGATGCGGTGCCCCGGCAGGAAGGTGTGGTCCACGTTCGGCAGGCCGAAGCGGTAGCGTTCCGCCTTGCCCGGCGCCAGCGCGCGCGGCCTGTCGAAGCCGTCCACGTAGCGGCCGCGGAAGATCTCGATGCCCACCGCCAGTTCGTAGCCCGACATCTCCGGCGCGTAGCCGTTGTCGTCCGGGTACACGTCGATCAGCTTCACCACCCAGTCGCTGTCGCTGCCGCTGGTCGCCGCGTACAGGTCCACCTGCGGTGCGCCCATGATGTGCAGCGGCTTGTCCAGAGGCGCGGTTTCGTACTCCAGCACGTCCGGGCGGCCGCTGGCGAAGCGCTGGTCGTGCACCAGCCACGGCTTCCATACGTCGGGGTCGTGCGAGTGCACCGGGCGCGGCACGAACGGCACCGGCTTGGCCGGATCGGAAACGTAGTCGTCGTGTCCGCCGGCGGACGGCGCGACGAAGCCGAGGCCGTCGTTCGCGGTCAGGTACAGCGGCGTCGGCCTGCCTGCCGGCCACTGCGACGAGGCGTTCCAGCGATTGCGGCCGGTTTCGTAGGTCAGCGCGGTGGGGATGCGCGGATCGGGCGCGCCCTTCAGGTAGTGGTCCAGGAACGGCTTCATGTAGCGCGTGCGGAATTCCAGCGCGGTGTCGCCGGGGAATTTCAGTGCGCCCAGGCTGTCGCCCTGGTAGTTCACCTGCGAATGCCGCCACGGGCCGATCACTAGGTGCAGCTTGCCCTTCGCGCCCGGCTTGTCCTTCAGTGCCGCGTACGCGGCCGGCGCGCCGTAGCTGTCCTCCTGGTCCCACTGGCCCACCACCAGCATCGTCGGCACGCTGAACGGCCGTTCCGCCAGCCACCTGTCCACCGCCTGCAGCGACCAGAATTCGGTATAGGCCGGGTTCTGCGCAACCTTCTGGTAGAACGGGAACTTGTCCACGCCGTACGCGCGCGCGTAGTCGCCGATCGAACCGGCGCGCAGGTATTTCAGGTAATCGTCGCTGCCGACCGACGGCACCGGGCCGCCGCTGCCGGCGTCGGTGGTCTGGCCGGTGAAGTAGTCGAGGTTGGGCTGGCGGAAGGCGCCGTTGTGCAGCCAGTCGTCGCCCATCCAGCCGTCCACCATCGGGCTCTGCGGCACCGAGGCCTTCAGCGCCGGGTGCGGGTCGATGGTCGCGACCAGCGCGGTGAAGCCGACGTAGCTGGAGCCGGTGATGCCGACCTTGCCGTTGCTTTCCGGCACGTGCTTCACCAGCCAGTCGATGGTGTCGTACGCATCGGTGGACTCGTCGACGCCGGTGTCGTTGAGCGGGCCGCGGACCGGCCGGTTCATCACGTACACGCCTTCGCTGCCGTCGCGGCCGCGGATGTCCTGGTACACGCGGATGTAGCCGTCGTCGACGAATTCGGCGTCCATCAGCGGCAGGATGTCGACGATGCGCGTGCTCGGCATGCGCGCGGTGGCGCGGCCGGCGTTGTACGGCGTGCGGCTGAGCAGGATGGGGCCGTTCTTCGTGCCCTTCCTGAACACGATGACGGTATAGAGCTTCACGCCGTCGCGCATCGGCACCATTTCCACCCGGCGCACGTAGTCGTTCTGCGCCTGCGCGGTCTTCTTCCACGCCGGATACATGTCCGGCGACATCGGCGTCAGCGGCGCGTCCTGCGCGATCGCGGAAACGGCGCCGGCCAGCGCCATGCAGAACAGGAAGGGGACGCACGCACGCACGCGGGACATGGCGTTGCCTCTGCGAATCGGGATCCGCTTATCTTCGGCCCGCAAGACGTGTCGATGCAAGCCGCGTCAGTTCGCGAGGCGCGCGAGCGCGCCGGCCACGGCACGCCAGGGCGCCGTGTCGAACAGCAGGACTTCGGCAACGTGTTCCGCGATGAGCGCGCCGCCCGCCCACAGGTACGCCGGATGCACGCGGCCGGTCCTGGTTCGATCGAGCAGCGCAGCGACCACGATGGGCGCATCCGAGAGCACGACCGCGAACACGATTTCGGGGCGCGGCACCTGCGGAAACAGGTGGCGGAAGCGGAACCATGCCGGCCACAGGATCGACACGGTAGCCACCACGATCAGTCGCTTGTGGATCTCCGGTCGCTTGCGGAAATGGATCGCCGCGCCCAGGAGGCCGGCGAAGATCGCCATCGTCGTCCACGAGCCGAGCAGGCTGGAAACCGCCGTGGGATCGTCGTTAGCGGCGCCCAGCCGCAGTGCGCGGTAGGCGACGGCGAGGGTCGATGCCGCCATGCCGGCGGCAAGCGGCAGGGCGAGCCGACCCAGCAGGCGATGCGTCGGCATGCGCCGCTGCCGTGCAAGCGTCGTCTGCACGACCAGCAGCACGAGCCAGCCGAACAAGAGGCCGCCGTGCGCATGCACGAACCACGGTGCGTGAAAACCGCCGCGCGCGATCGGCAGGAAATAGGTCAATGCGAACCCGGTCAACGCCACCAGCAGCGCGTACAGGGCGAACGCCTGGTGGAAGCGGCCGTGCGGCCGCGTGTCGACGTGGTTCATGCGGGCTACAACGCAGGGCCCGCCACGCTACGGTCAGGCCTTACTGGTCGACGACTTCGCCGCCCGGCAGGAATTGCCAGGTGCGGGTGACGTGCAGGATGTCGACGTTTTCGTCGGTCCTGGGCAGCGGCGGGAACGGCGCGGCCAGCTTGACGATGCGCAGCGCGGTCGAATCGAGCAGCGGGATACCGCTGGACTGGATGATCCGGGTTTGCTCGATCGAACCGTCGCGGCGCACGGCGACGCTGATCACCAGTTGCCCGGCCAGCCGCTTGCGCCGCGCCTCGTCCGGATAGTTGAGGTTGCCGACGCGCTCGGCGCGCGCGACCCATTCGCGCAGGTACTCCGCGTACACGTACTCGCGCGTGCTGGCGGAGACGAACTTGCGCTTCGGCCGCTTGGCATACAACTCCGAGCGCAGGTGGTACTCGGCCGCGAGCCGGGTCATCTCCGCGTCGTGCTGCTCCTTCTGCGGATTCGGTTCGGGCGGCAGCGGCTCGGTCGGCGGGCGCGTTTCCACCGGCGGCACGGCGGTGTCGGCGTCGCGCGTGCTGACCACGCGCGATTGCGGCGGTGGCGCGACCGCGGAAACCGCCGGCTGCGGCGGTGTCGGCGCGGTGCCGGAAGGATCGGGCGACAGTTGGCCGGGGCGATCGTCGCGCGGGCGCCTGGCGAAATCGCTGTCGCCGCCGCCCTGCTGGTTGGCCGCGGCGAGGAAGTCGGCCTGCTGCGGCGTCAACGGCGTCGGCGTCTGCGCCAGGGTCACGTCCAGCGTGGGCAGGACGGGCGCGGCGTCGGCCAGCGTGTAGCCGACGCCCAGCACCAGCAACCCGTGCACGATCAGCGACAGCGCCAGGGTGGCGCTGAGGCGCGCGCTTTCGCCGGGGCGAACCGATGCGGGCGCGACGGCCGCCATGTCAGGCCGCGAGCTTGCGCTCGATCGCGTCGAACAGTCGGGCGGCGATGTTCAGGCCGAACTGCGCGTCGAGTTCGCGCACGCAGGTGGGGCTGGTGACGTTGACTTCGGTCAGGTAGTCGCCGATCACGTCCAGGCCGACGAACAGCATGCCGCGACGCTTCATCTCCGGCCCGACCTGCGTGGCGATCCAGCGATCGCGCTCGCTCAGTGGGCGGCCCTCGCCGCGGCCGCCGGCGGCCAGGTTGCCGCGGAACTCGTCGCCCTGCGGAATGCGCGCCAGCGCGTAGTCGACCGGTTCGCCGTCGACCAGCAGCACGCGCTTGTCGCCATCCTTGATGCCGGGGATGAAGCGCTGGGCCAGGGTCAGGTGGCCATCGCCGACCAGGGTTTCGAGGATCACGTTGGTGTTGGGGTCGCCGGCCTTCACCCGGAAGATCGAACGCCCGCCCATGCCGTCCAGCGGCTTCAGCACCGCCTCGCCGTGTTCGTGCACGAACGACTTCAGCGCGGCCGGATCGCGGCTGACCAGGGTCGGCGGGCAGCACTGCGGGAACAGCAGCGCCGCCAGTTTCTCGTTGAAGTCGCGCAGGCCCTGGGGGTCGTTGACCACCAGCGCGCCGGCCCGGCGGGCGACGTCGAGGATGTGGGTGTCGTACAGGAATTCGCCGTCGACCGGCGGATCCTTGCGCATCAGCACGACCTGGCCGGGGCCGAAGCGCCATTCGCCGAATTCGCCCAGCGTGTACCAGCCGGCCTTGTCGTCCTTCACCGCCAGCGGCGCGGCCACGGCCAGCGCCTCGCCGCCGCGCAGGGCCAGCCCGCCGGGGCGCACGTAGTGCAGGCGGTGGCCGCGCCGCTGCGCTTCCAGCAGCAGGGCGAAGGTGGTGTCCTTGGCGATCTTGATCGCGGCGATGGGGTCCATCACCACGACGACGTCGAATGGCATGCGTGCGCGTTCCGCGAGGGGCCGGGTAGATGTTAGCAGGGCGGGAATGCGACGAAGTTCGCATCACGGCGTTCAGCTTGGACGGAAACTTGACACTCCGCCCGGGGGCTGGGATATAGGACACTTCGCGTCGCGAGCGATGAACGCCGCACGCCAGGGGAAAAACGAATGACGGACAACGAGAACCCGGCCGGCGCCTTCTCCGGCCTGAGGGTCATGGTCATCGACGACTCGAAGACCATCCGGCGCACCGCGGAAACGCTGCTGCGCCGCGAGGGCTGCGAGGTCGTCACCGCCACCGACGGCTTCGAGGCGCTGGCCAAGATCGCCGACCAGCGCCCGCAGATCATCTTCGTCGACATCATGATGCCGCGCCTGGACGGCTACCAGACCTGCGCGCTGATCAAGGGCAACTCCGAGTTCAGGGAGGTGCCGGTGATCATGTTGTCGTCGAAGGACGGCCTGTTCGACAAGGCCCGCGGCCGCATCGTCGGCTCGCAGCAGTACCTCACCAAGCCGTTCACCCGCGACGAACTGCTTGACGCCATCCGCAACCACGTGAATTCCTGAAGAAGACCCCGCTGATGGCGCGCATCCTGCTGATCGAAGACTCGCCCACCGAACGCGCCGTGCTGGCGCAGATGCTGGAGCGGAACGGACACGAGACCCTGCTGGCGGGCAGCGCCGAAGAGGGCCTCGAACTGGCCCGCCTGCAGCATCCGGACCTGGTGCTGATGGACGTGGTGCTGCCGGGCATGAGCGGCTTCCAGGCGCTGCGCGCGATGAAGCGCGAACCCGGCACCAGCGACATCCCGGTGGTCATCGTCAGCACCAAGGGCATGGACACCGACCGCAGCTGGGGCCTGCGCCAGGGCGCGAAGGACTATTTCGTCAAGCCGCCGCCGGAAGACGCGCTGATCTCGCGCATCAACGAACTGGTGGGCATCGGCTGATGCGCGCGCCGTTCGACATCCTGGCCGACTACGAGCGGCGCAGCCTGGCCCACGCGACGCCGTTGCCGGTGCAGGCCGCGGCCGACGGCGCGGTGTGGCGCGGCGTGGCCTACCGGGTCGGCGCGCGCCGGCTGGTGTCCGGTTTCGCCGAGGTGGTCGAGATCGTGCCGGTGCCGGCGGTGACGCCGGTGCCGGGCGCGCAGGCGTGGCTGCTGGGCGTGGGCAACCTGCGCGGCAACCTGCTGCCGGTGGTCGACCTGAAGTCGTTCCTGGAAGGCGAGCGCAGCGCGCTGCACGAGAACCAACGCGTGCTGGTGGTGCGCCAGCCGGGCGGCGACGTGGCCGTGCTGATCGACGAGCTGTACGGCCAGCGCAGCTTCGGCGCCGACGACGAAACCGACGTCGACGGGCTGGGCGAAGGCCGCTACGCGCATTTCGTCCAGCGCGCCTTCCGCACCGGCGAACAGGTCTGGGGCGTATTCGACCTGGACCGATTGGCCCGCACTCCAGAATTCCGCCAGGCCGCCGCCTGACCCGACCACGAGACACGGAACACGCCGCGCATGAGCACCGCACCCAACACCGGCTTCCTCGACAGGCTGCGCAAGGCCAGCATCACCTTCTGGCTGGTGCTGCTGGGCCTGTCGGTGCTGCTGTTCGCCGCCAACACCGGCGTGGCGACCTGGCAGGGCAGCCGCCTGTCCGGCGCCAGTGCAGAGGCGTCGGACTTGCGCGTACTGTCGCAGCAGCTCGCCGTGCAGGCCGGCGTGGCGGCCGGCGGCGACGCCGCGGCGTTCGAGGCGTTCAAACGCAGCAAGGCGGCGGTCGACAGCCACGTCTCCAGCCTGCGCAGCCGCTACGGCAACGAGGTGGGCGTGTCCGGGCCGGTCGGGCAACTGGCCGCGACCTGGGAACCGCTGGGCAAGAGCGCCGACCAGCTGATCGCCGGCGAGTCCGCGCTGCGCGCGCTGGCCAGCCAGGCCGACGCGTTCAACGCGCGCGTGCCGCAGCTGCAGGCGCGCCTGGACGAAGTGGTGCGGGCGATGTCGGCCAGCGGTTCGCCTTCGTCGCAGGTCTACATCGCGCTGCGCGAAGTGGTGCTGTCGGCGACGATGGCGCGGCGCCTGTCGGAAATCCGCGCCGGCGGCAGCAACGCCGCGCTGGCCGGCGACGCGCTGCGCCGCGACGCGGCGCTGTTCGGCCAGGTGCTGGAAGGCCTGCGCGATGGCAATACCGAACTGGGCATCGTCGCGCTGCGCAATGGCGCCGCGCTGGAGGCGCTGGGCCAGGTCGAGACCGAATGGAAGGCGATGAGCGACAACCTGGCCGCGATCCAGGGCAGCGCGCGCAGCCTGTTCGCCGCGCAGGCCGCCGCCGGCGGCCTGGCCGCGGGCGCGGACAAGCTGCAGGACGACAGCAAGCGGGTGTTCGACGCGCTGTCCTCGTTCGGCTCGGTGCGCGATACGCGCCTGTTCCCGAATTTCTGGATCTCGGTGGTGTCGGGCGCGGTGCTGCTGCTGTCGATCGGCGGCCTGTTGTGGGCCCTGTACCGCACCCGCCAGCGCGACCAGGAACTGCGCTACCAGGCCCAGGTGGAATTCAACAGCCGCAACCAGCAGGCCATTCAGCGCCTGCTGGACGAGATCGTGACCCTCGGCGAAGGCGACCTGACGGTCAACGCCAGCGTCACCGAGGACGTCACCGGCGCCATCGCCGACGCCATCAACGCCACCGTCGACGAGCTGCGCCGGCTGGTGGCCACGATCAACGACACCTCGGTGAAAGTGGCGGCGTCTTCGCAGGAAACGCAGGCCACCGCGCTGCAGTTGGCCGAGGCCGCGCAGCACCAGGCGTCGGAGATCGATTCGGCGACCGCCCGCATCCGCGAGATCGCCGGCAGCATCGACCAGGTGTCGCAGAACTCCACCGAATCGGCCGAAGTGGCGCAGCGCTCGGTGCAGATCGCCACCCAGGGTGCGGGCGTGGTGCGCAAGACCATCCAGGGCATGGACTCGATCCGCGACCAGATCCAGGAGACCTCGAAGCGGATCAAGCGGCTGGGCGAATCCTCGCAGGAGATCGGCTCGATCGTGGAGCTGATCAACGACATTTCCGAACAGACCAACATCCTGGCGCTGAACGCCGCGATGCAGGCCGCATCGGCCGGCGAGGCGGGCCGCGGCTTCGCGGTGGTCGCCGACGAAGTGCAGCGGCTGGCCGAGCGCACCTCGGGCGCGACCCTGCGCATCGAGGCGCTGGTGCAGGCGATCCAGTCCGACACCAACGCCGCGGTCGGCTCGATGGAGCAGACCACCGCCGAAGTGGTGTCGGGCGCGCGCCTGGCCGAGGACGCGGGCGCCGCGCTGGGCGAGATCGAGCGCGTGTCGCACGACCTGAACGCATTGATCCGCAACATCTCCGGCGCGGCCCAGCAGCAGTCCGGCGCGGCGGGCGACATCACCCGCACGATGGGCGTGATCCAGCAGATCACCGCGCAGACCTCGCAGGGCGCGGGCCACACCGCCGAATCGATCGGCCGCCTGGCCCAGCTGGCCGGCGACCTGCGCCGTTCGGTCGCCGACTTCAAGCTGCCGCAGTGAGCCGACGCCGCATGCGAACGAAGGCCTTCTCCATGGCAGTCCGCGGACGACGCCCGCAACGGAGCGCCGCATGAGCGTGCTGCGCGAAGCGATCAGCCACGCCACCCTGGGATGGGTGAAGCCGGAGCTGGACGAAACCCTGCGTCAGGCGCGCATCGCCCTGGAACAGCACGCCGAGCAACCGGATGCGGCCGGCAGCCTCGATGCCTGCGTCGACCTGCTGCACCAGGCCAATGGCACCCTGCGCATGCTGGAACTCGCGGCGCCGACCATGGTGGCCGCGGAAATGGAGCGCCTGGCCATCGCGCTGCGCGAAGGCCAGGTGGCGCAACCGGCGGAGGCCGCCGCCACGCTGATGCGCGGCACCGTGCTGTTGCCGGACTACCTGGAGCGCCTGCAGGACGGTTACCGCGACATTCCGATCGTGCTGCTGCCGCTGCTCAACGACCTGCGCGCCGCGCGCGGCGAGGCCGGGCTGGGCGAGCACGCGCTGCTCGACGGCGCGGCCGGCGAACACAGCGAAGCCGAGCTCGACCACGCCCGCGGCAGCCTCAGCGGCCGCAACCGCGCCCTGCTGGAAAGCGTCGGCGGCGCGGTCAAGGAAGAACTGCTGCAGGTCAAGGACGAAATGGACCTGTACCTGCGCGGCACGCGCCAGTCGCCCAAACAACTGCAGCCGCAGGTCGAGACGCTCAGCGGCGTCGCCGACACCCTGCAGATGCTCGGCCTGCCGGCCGCGCGCGCGGGCGTGCTGGCCCAGCGCGACGCGCTGGCGCAGATCGCCAGCGGCCAGCGCCCGGCCGACGAGGACGCGCTGCTCGACATCGCCGGCGCGCTGCTGCGCGTGGACGCGGCGGTGGACGAACAGGCCAGCGGGCTCGGCGCCGCCGGCAACGACGACGCCGACCTGGCCCATCGCCAGGAATCGCGCGCGCTGCTCGGCGTACTGACGTCGGAGGCGCTGCTGAACCTGGCCGAGGCGCGGCGGCTGTTCGTCGCCTTCATCGAGACTGGCTGGGACCATGCGCAGCTGCAGCCGGTGCCGCGCCTGCTGCGCGAAGTCGGCGGCGCGCTGCGCATGCTGGAACTGCCCGATGCCAGCGCCAACCTCGGCGCGCTGCGCGCCCACATCCGCGACGGACTGCTGCGGCAGCGACGCGTGCCCGATCCGCGCCAGCTCGACCACCTGGCCGACGCGCTGAGCAGCCTCGAATACTATCTGGAAGCGGTGCGCGACCAGCGCCCGCGCCGCGACGACATCCTCGAGATCTCGCGCGGCAGCCTGGAGGCGCTGGGCGCCTGGCCGCCGCCGGCCGATGCCTTCGACGAAGACGCCGGCATCGAGGCCGAAGCCGAAGCCGTGACGCCGCCGGAAGCGGCCGTGCAGGAAGCCGTGCCCGCGGCGGAAGCGCCGACGCCACCGGTCGAGCCCGAGCCCGTCCCGCCCGCGCCGGCCGAAACCGCTGCGGACGCCCTCGTGGCCGCAGCGCCCGCGGCGATGCAGGACACCGGCTTCCACAGCCGCAGCGCGGACATCGACGACGAAATCCGCGAAGTGTTCCTCGAGGAATTCGGCGAGGAAATCGTCCGCCTCGACGAACTGCTGCCGGCCTGGCGCGCCGTGCCGGAAGACCTCGAACGACTGCGGCCGATCCGCCGCGTGTTCCACACGCTGAAAGGCAGCGGCCGTCTGGTCGGCGCCAGCGTGCTGGGCGAGTTCAGCTGGAAGATCGAGAACGCCTTGAACCGCGTCCTCGACGGCAGCCGACCATCCAGCCCGGCGGTGGCCGCGCTGGTCACTGCGGCCCACGCCGCGCTGCCGCAGCTGCGCGATGCGCTGCACGGACAGGGTGCGGTGCAGGCCGACCTGGCCGCGATCGAGGCGGTCGCCGACCGGGTCGCCGCCGGCGAGGAGGCTTTCCATGCCGCCGTCGAAACGCCGGCCATCTCGACGCCCGCCGCCGCCGTCGAAGCGGCGCCCGCGGGCACGCCGGCTTCGGTCGACGGCGTGCTGCTGGAAATCCTCGACGCCGAGGTCGGCACGCACTTGGCCACGGTCGAACGCTGGCTCGCCGACGTGGTCGACAGCGGCCTGCGCGCCGACGAAGGCCTGCTGCGCGCCATGCACACCATCAACGGCGCCTTCGCGATGACCGAAGTGCCGGAGATCACCGAAGTCACCCTGCCGGCCGAAGGCTACGTCAAGCGCCTGCTTGCCGCCGACCTGCCCGCCAGCGATGCGGGCGTCGCGGCCATCGCCGATGTCGCCGACGCGGTGCGCCGGACGATGGCGGGCCTGCGCGAAGAACAGCCGCGCGTCCCCGTATTCGCCGACCTGGCCACGCAGGTGACGGCGCTGCGCGATGCCCTGCCCGTACCGCAGCCGATGTCGCTGGAGACGGGCGACGAGGGGGACGCGGCTGCGGTCGAATCCGCGGCGGACTACAGCGAAGGACTGCCGGCCATCGAGCCGCCGCTATCGCTGGAGCCGCTCGATGCCGCGACCGGTGACGTCGCGGATGCGCCGGAGGCCATCAAGGCCGAGGCAGAGCCCGAGCCCGAGCCCGAGCCCGAGCCCGAGCCCGAATCGTCCGTGGCATCGACCGATCCGCAAGGAGACGTTCCGCCGCCGGCGGACGAGGAACTGCCCGACGCCGCGGCCGGCCTGTCCGGGACGACGTTCGAACCGCCCAAGGGCTACGAAGCGGTCACTTTCTTCAACGTCGCCGCCACCTACGTGCGTGCTTCGGCGGACAGCACGGAGCCCGCGGATGCGCGCGGGGCCATGCCGATCGTCGAAGCCGCGGGCGAAGCCTTGTCCGCACCCGGGGAAACGGCCACGGAAGCCGCAGGCGCGGCCGCGTCGCTGCTCGAACTGGCGCCGATAGACTCGGAAATCGAATCGACGCTGCCCAGCGGCGGATTGCAGGCCGCCAGCGGCGATACGGCGGAAGACGTTGCCCGAACCGAAGCCTCCGGCGAGCTCGAGCTCGAGGCGCTGGCCGTCGATGCCCTGATGGCCGACGGTGGCGATGCCGGCGACGACGCGACCGCCACGCCGGAACCGCCGCCACTGGAACTGGACGAAGCCGAATTCGACGACGAAGCCGACCCCGCGGCGGTCTTCGGGATCGACGGCGACGAGGCGGGTGCGGACGAAGCCGAAGCTGCAACCGGAATCGAGATCGAGGTCGAAACCGAAATAGAAGCCGAAGCCGCCTTCATCGATATCGAACCGCAGGTGGAGACGCCGGCACCGGCCGCCTGGGGCGGTTCGCGCCTGCCTGTCGCTGCCGAAGATCCGGACCTGCCGCTGGACCTGGGCGAGCACGACCCGGAACTGGTCGAGGTGTTCGTCGAGGAAGGCACCGACCTGCTCGACCATGCCGACGGCCTGCTGGCCCAACTGGATGGCGGCGCCGAAGACCGCGAGCGCCTGATCGGCCTGCAGCGCGACCTGCACACGCTGAAGGGCGGCGCGCGCATGTGCGGACTGGATCCGGTGGGCGAACTCGGCCACGCGATCGAATCGGTGCTGCAGTCCGCCGTGGAGCAGGGCGAATGGCGCTCCGGCGACGTGCCGCTGCTGGAGCGCGGCTTCGACCGATTGCACGCCATGCTGACCCGCGTCGCCGCGCGCCGCGCCATCGGCATGCCGCAGGCGCTGATCGACGAATTCGACCAGCGCGCCGGACGCGCGCTGGCAGACGTCGCCGAGGCAAGCGAAGACGCCGCGCCCGGCGCTGCGCCGGCGCAGCGTCCGGTTCGCGAACTGAAGCCGCTGTCCGCGCCGATCGAAGCCTGGTCGCCCGGCGACGACGACGATCTGGCCCAGCCGACGGGGCAGGAGCAGGTGCGCGTGCGCGCCGACCTGCTCGACCGCCTGGTCAACCACGCCGGCGAAGTGGCGATCTATCGGGCCCACCTCGAACAGCAGCTCGGCGCGTTCCGCAGCGCGATGGGCGAAATGGAGCAGACCAACGCGCGCCTGCGCGACCAGCTGCGCCGCCTGGACATCGAGACCGAGGCGCAGATCGTCGCCCGCTACCAGCGCGAGCAGGACCAGGGCGACCCGGCCTTCGATCCGCTGGAGCTGGACCGCTTCTCCACCCTGCAGCAGCTCAGCCGCGCGCTGTCCGAATCCGCGGCCGACCTGACCAGCCTGCAGGGCGTGCTGGACGACCTGGCGCGCCAGTACGATGCGCTGCTGCACCAGCAGTCGCGGGTCAGCGCGGAGCTGCAGGACGGCCTGATGCGCACGCGCATGCTGCCGTTCGACTCATTGGCCCCGCGCCTGCGCCGGGTGGTGCGCCAGGCCGCGGAGGACACCGGCAAGACGGTGGAATTCCACCTGGAGGGCGCCCACGGCGAACTGGACCGCAGCGTGCTGCAGCACATGACCGCGCCGCTCGAGCACATGCTGCGCAACGCCGTCGCCCACGGGCTGGAAAGCGCCGCGGCGCGCGTTGCCGCCGGCAAGCCGGAACAGGGCAGCGTGACCCTCAGCCTGCTGCGCGAGGGTTCGGAAGTGGTGCTGCAAGTCGCCGACGACGGCGCCGGCCTGGACCGCGGCGCAATTCGCGCCCGCGCGGAGGAACGTGGCCTGCTGGCCGCCGATGCCGCGCCGGCCGATGCCGACCTCGATGCGCTGATCTTCGAATCCGGCTTCTCCACCGCCGACGAAGTCAGCCGCCTGGCCGGCCGCGGCGTCGGCATGGACGTGGTGCGCAACGAAGTGCGCCAGCTCGGCGGCACGGTCGACATCGCGTCCGCACCCGGCGCGGGCACCCGTTTCACCCTGCGCCTGCCGCAGACCCTTGCGGTGACCCAGGCGGTGCTGGTGCAGGCCGGCGAAACCCTGTTCGCGGTGCCGGTGGCGGCGCTGCAGGGCATCGGCCGCGTCGCCCGCGCGCGCCTGGAAGACATGGGCGCCGCGCCATACCGCTACGGCGGCGAGGATTACGCATTGCACGACCTGGGCAGCCTGGTCGGGCAGATGCCGGCGCGCGGCGAAGGCCAGGACCAGCTGTCGCTGCTGCTGGTCCGCGCCGGCCAGCTGCGCGCGGCGGTCGCGGTCGACCAGGTGCTGGGCAATCGCGAAATCGTGGTCAAGGCGGTCGGCCCGCAGATCGCGTCGGTGCCGGGCATCTACGGCGCCACGATCCTCGGCGACGGCCGCATCGCGCTGATCCTCGACCTCGCTCCGCTGGTGCGCCGTCACGTGGCCCAGCCGCTGGACACGGCGCCGGTCGCAGCGCCGGAACAACGCCAGGTGCCGCTGGTGATGGTGGTCGACGACTCGCTGACCATGCGCAAGGTCACCGGCCGCGTGCTCGAGCGCCACAACCTGGAGGTGATCGCCGCGCGCGACGGCGTCGATGCGCTGGAACGCCTGGCCGAACGCGTGCCCGACCTGATGCTGCTCGACATCGAGATGCCGCGCATGGACGGTTACGAATTGGCCACGCGGATGAAGGCCGATCCGCGCCTGCGCGACGTGCCCATCGTGATGATCACCTCGCGCACCGGCGACAAGCACCGCCAGCGCGCCTTCGACATCGGCGTCGAGCGCTACATGGGCAAGCCGTACCAGGAGCCCGAACTGATGCGCAACGTCTACGACCTGCTGGGAGTGGCCCGTGCCTGACCATGGGCCACCCGCGGCCGTCGCGCATGGCGTGCGCATGGCCCTGCTGGCCCGCGAAGGCGCCGCGCGCGACGCGCTGCGGGCATGCCTGCGCGCGGCGGGGCTGGAACTGGTGCTGGAAGCCGACCCGGGGCGGATCGATTGCGGAACCCTGCGCGACGCCGCGCTCGAAGCAGTGCTGGTCGTGCTGGACGCCGCCGTCGAAGCGCAACTGCCGCGTTTCGACGAGGTCTTGCTGGACGATGCGGTGCTCGTGCTGTTCGAAGACGCCGAATCCGTCGCGCAGCGCGACGAATGGGAAAGCGCGCGCTGGATGCGCCATGTCGTCGCCAAGTTGAATCGCCACGGCGACGTCCTGCCGCCGCGCCCGCTGGCGCCCCGGCGGGATCTCGCCGTCGAGACGGTCGAGGCGTGCATCGGTAGCCGGATCCAGGCCGAAGCCGAGGTTCCCGCCGCGGAAACGGTCCCGCCCGGCGCGGCGCTGGTGCTGGCGGGCATGGGCGGACCGGATGCGCTGCGCCAACTGCTTTCCGCACTGCCGCCCACGTTCGGGCAGCCGCTGCTGATCCGCCAGCGCCTGTACGGCGGCCACTACGATCATCTGCTGCGCCAGCTCGCGCGCGTTTCCGCGCTGCCGGTACAGCTGGCACAGGCCGGTGAGGCGGTGTCGCCGGGCCGGGTCTACCTGCTGCCGGAAGACACCGTCGCGGCGGCGGAAGACGGCGTGCTGCGCTTCGTCCGGGGCGTGGACGACCTTGCCGGCCTGCCGGCCGCGGGCAGCACGGTACTGCTGCTGAGCGGCTGCGACGCCACGCGCGCCGAAGCCGCGGAGGCATGGGCGCGGGGCGGCGCTCGCCTGGTCGCGCAGTCGCCGGAAACCTGCTTCGACGATACCGCCGCGCGCGCGCTGCTGGCGCATGGCGGCGACGCCGCGACGCCGGCCGCGATGGCCCGGCGCCTGTGCGCGCAAGCCTGAGGACACCATGGCCTACAACAAAGACGAAATCCGCAGTGTGCTGGTGCAGACCGCCGCCGGCCGCCTGCTGCTGCCCAACGCCAACGTCGCCGAAGTGCTGGCGGAAGTGCGTCCCGAACCGTTGTCGGCTGCGCCCGCCTGGCTGCTGGGTCGGTTCGAGTGGCACGGTTGGCAGGTGCCGCTGGTGTCGTTCGCGCCGCTGGTCGGGCAGGACGAGGCGCCTGCGCAAGCCAGCAACCGCGTGGTGGTGCTGAAGGCGCTTGGCGGCAGCAGCGAACTGCCGTATTTCGCCCTGCTGGCGCAGGGCTTTCCGCGCCTGGTCACGGTGCCGCGCGACGGCCTGCTGGCCGATGCCGTGGAAGAGGACCTGCCCGCGAGCGTGCAGATGCGCGTGCTGCTGGGCGATGAAGCCGCGCTGCTGCCGGACCTGGACGACGTCGAGGCGAAGATCGGCGAAGCGCTGGCGCAGGCGGCCTGAGTCGCGCGTCGGGAAGGCCACGCGGATTGGCCGATAATCGACGCATGGATGCGCGCAAGCCTCTTCGCTGGTTGTCCACCTTGTTGCTGGCGTTGTCCGCCACGGGCGCCGCGGCGGAATCCTCGCTGGACCTCGCGCCCGCGGCCGAACGGGCCGACGCGATCCACGTGTACAAGTCCGTGCGGAAGATGGACCTGCTGCGCGACGGCAAGGTCATCCACAGCTACCGGATCCGCCTCGGCGGCGCACCGATCGGGCCGAAACGCGAGCAGGGCGACCAGCGCACACCGGAAGGCGAGTACCGCATCAGCTACCGCAACGCGGCCAGCCGTTTCCATCTTTCGCTAAGGATTTCCTATCCGAGCGCGGAAGACCTGCGCCAGGCGCGCTCGCGCGGCGCCGATCCGGGCGGCGACATCATGATCCACGGCGGCTCCGCGCCCGGCGACTTGCGCGACTGGACCGAAGGTTGCATCGCCGTGACCAACGCGGAAATCGAGGAAATCTGGCGCCTCGTGCCGGTGGGCACGCGCGTCCGCATCGATCCGTGATCGCTACAGATCGCCGAAGCGCGCCTGCAGCGCGGCGATCGCGGCCAGGCCTGCGGTTTCGGTGCGCAGCACGCGCGGGCCGAGCTTCAGTCCGGCGAATCCCGCCGCGCGCAGCAGCTCGCGGTCGCGCGGCGACCAGCCGCCTTCGGGGCCGATGGCGATCGCGACCGACAGCGGCGACGGTGCGGACAGCGAGGACAACGCATGTTCGCCTTCCGGATCCAGCGTCAGCTTCAGCGCGGCATCGGCCGCACGCGTCGCGTCCGCCAGCGCGATGGGTGCGGCGACTTCCGGCACCGTGGCGCGGCCGCTCTGTTCGCAGGCGGAAACCACGACGCTGCGCCAGTGCGCGACGCGTTTTCCGGCGCGCCCGGCGTCCAGCTTCACCTCGCTGCGATCCGAGTTCACCGGCACGATCGCGGCCACGCCCAGTTCGCTGGCCTTCTGCAGGATCAGGTCCATCTTCTCGCCGCGCGCCACGCCCTGCAGCAGGACGATGCGCAGCGGCGATTCGTTGGCGACGGGCGTGGCGGCGGCCACCTCGGCGGCGACCTCGCGCTTGCCCACCGACGCCAGTGTCGCCGCGTAGTCGTGGCCGTCGCCGTTGAACAGCACGCAGGCGTCGCCTTCGCGCAGGCGCAGCACGCGGGCCAGGTGGGCGGCGGCGGATTCCGGCAGGACGACGCGCGCGCCGGGTCGCAGTTCCGCATCGACGAAGCAGCGGGTCAGGCGCATCGGGTGGCCTCGTCCAGCGTGGCGGCGGTGGCTCGCGCCAGCAGTTCCAGCTGCGCATCGTCGATGCAGTAGGGCGGCATCCAGTACAGCACGTCGCCCAGCGGGCGCAGCAGCGCGCCGTGTTGCAGCGCCGCGCGATACATGCGCGGGCTGCGGCGGCCGGCGATCTCCACCGCGTGGCCGTCCTCGTGGGCCTCCGCTTCCGGGTGCAGTTCGAAGGCCACGATCATGCCGGCCTGGCGCACCTGCGCCACCGCGGGATGCGCTTCGAACGGCGCGGCCAGCGCGGCCATCGTTGCGGCGGTGCGGCGGTTGCGCGCCAGCACGTCGTCGGTTTCGAAGATCGCCAGCGAGGCCAGCGCCGCCGCGCAGGCCAGCGGGTTGCCGCTGTAGCTGTGCGAATGCAGGAACGCGCGCTCGCGCGAATCGTCGAGGAAGCCGTCGTACAGCGCCTGCGTGGCCAGCACCGCGCACAGCGGCAGGAAGCCGCCGGTCAGGCCCTTCGACAGGCACAGCAGGTCGGGCTGGATGCCGGCCTGTTCGCACGCGAACATCGTGCCGGTGCGGCCGAAGCCGACTGCGATCTCGTCGGCGATCAGGAACACGCCGTGCGCGTCGCACAGTTCGCGCGCGCGGCGCAGGTAGGCGGGGTGGTGCATGCGCATGCCGCCGGCGCACTGCACCAGCGGTTCCAGGATCATCGCGCAGACTTCGCCGGCGTGGCGGTCGAACAGGTCGGCCAGCCCGTCGGCGGCGCGCAGCGCGCAGGCTTCGTCGCTTTCGCCGGGACGCGCCAGGTACGCGTCCGGCGACGGCGCGAACAGCGCCTCGGCCAGCAGCGGCGCGTACACGCGGCGGTACAGCGGGATGTCGCCGACCGACAGCGCGCCGATGGTCTCGCCGTGGTAGCCGTTCTCCAGCGCGATGAACTTCGTTCGCCGGTCCTCGCCCCGGTTGCGGAACCAGTGGAAGGCCATCTTCAGCGCGACTTCGACCCCGGCCGAGCCGTTGTCGGCGTAGAACGCCTTGGCCAGCGGCGCGCGCCCGCGCTGGCGCGGCGCGATGGCGAGCAGTTTTTCCGCCAGCTCCACCGCCGGCGCGTGGCCGAAGCCGGCCAGGATCACCTGTTCCAGCGTCTGCGCCTGCCGGGCGATGGCCGCGGCGATGCGCGGCTCGGCGTGGCCGAACAGGTTGGTCCACCAGCTGCTGACCGCGTCCAGGTAGCGGCGCCCATCGTAGCCGTGCAGCCACGCGCCCTCGCCGCGTTCTATCGGCACCAGCGGCAGGACGTCCGGATGCTCGCGCATCTGCGTGCACGGGTGCCACAGCACGGCCAGGTCGCGCGCGCGCCACGCGTCCGCGCCGCCGGGCTCTGCTACGATTCGCGGCGCATGTCCTTCCGTTCGCATCCTTCCATCATATCGGCCGCGCCCCGCCGCCGCATCGGCGGCAGCGCATGAGCCGCCGCCCGCCGACCATCCACGACGTGCGCCGGCGCAGCGAGCGCCGCGACATCGAGGAACTGGACCTGGAGTTCGGCAACGGCGAACGCCGCCTGTACCAGCGGCTGGTCATTGGCGGCCACGGCGCGGTGGTGGTGGTGCCGATGCTCGACGACGACACCGTGCTGCTGGTGCGCGAATACGCCGCCGGCACGCTGCGTTACGAACTGGGACTGGTGAAGGGCCGCATCGACGCCGGCGAAACGCCCGAACAGGCCGCCGATCGCGAACTGAAGGAAGAAGCCGGCTACGGCGCGCGCCGGATCGACGTGCTGCGCGCGCTGACCCTCAATCCGACCTACATGAGCCATCAGTCGTGGCTGGTGCTGGCGCGCGACCTGTATCCGGAACGGCTGTGCGGCGACGAGCCCGAAGAGCTCGAAGTGGTGCCGTGGAAGCTCGACCGGCTGGACGAACTGATGCTGCTGGAGGACTTCTCCGAAGGCCGTTCGCTGGGCGCGCTGTTCATCGCCCGCGAATGGCTGCGGAGCGGCCGGTGAACGGGGTCGGGGACGATCTGCGCGATGCGGTCATTGCCCTCGCGCGCGCGGCCGGCGACGCGATCCTGCAGGTGTATGCGCAGGGCTTCGAGGTCGAACGCAAGGCCGACGCCAGCCCGCTGACCGAAGCCGACCTGGCTTCGCACCGGCTCATCGTCGAAGGCCTGCAGGCGCTGACGCCGCAGTGGCCGGTGCTGTCCGAAGAGGCGTCGGACGTTCCGTGGACGACCCGGCGCGAATGGTCGACCTACTGGCTGGTCGATCCGCTCGATGGCACCCGCGAGTTCGTCAAGCGCAACGGCGAGTTCACCGTCAACATCGCCCTGATCGACGCGCACCGGCCGGTGTTCGGCGTGGTGCAGGCGCCGGTCGGCGGCGCGGTGTGGCACGCCGTGCGTGGAAGCGGCGCGTTCCGCCGCGAAGGCGATACCGATATCGCGTTGCATACACGCCGGCCCGCGCGGCCGCCGCTGCGCGTGGCCGCCAGCCGTTCGCACCGCGACGCGCGCACCGAAAGCGTGCTGGCGCGGATGGGCGACACCGAGATCGTCGGCCTGGGTTCGTCGCTGAAGTTCTGCCGCATCGCCGAGGGCGATCTGGACGTGTATCCGCGCTTCGGCCCGACGTCGGAGTGGGACACGGCGGCGGGGCAGTGCGTGCTGGAGGCGGCCGGTGGTGCGCTGCTGGCACCGGACGGGCGGCCGTTCAAGTACAACCGGCGGCAGACGCTATTGAACGGCGATTTCATTGCGCTGGGCGACCCCGAACTGCCGTGGCGGGACTGGCTTTGAATCTTCCCCCCGCACAGCGCCTCGGGCCGAACCCTTCCCCGCTTGCGGGGGAAGGTGCCGAAGGCGGATGGGGGCAAGCGGGAGCCGATTTCGGTTCAGTAGTGATGTCGTATCAATCGTTGAAAGCAAAAGCGTTCCGCCCTGACGGGCGGGTTACTTTTCTTTGCTTGTGCAAAGAAAAGTAACCAAAAAAAGAAAGCACACCCCGGCGGCGCGCCCTTTGCTCCGCAATGG
The DNA here is from genome assembly GCA_039807145.1 of Pseudoxanthomonas sp. GTDB lineage: Bacteria > Pseudomonadota > Gammaproteobacteria > Xanthomonadales > Xanthomonadaceae > Pseudoxanthomonas_A. Next base: position 39,475 of record JBDHQQ010000004.1, read on the forward strand.
GTTCGCAATCGGAACGGGAATTTTCGGAAGCCGCATCCCCGTATCAAGTACGGGGCAGGTTCTGCGGCTCCGAAAACGGCGTGCATCCATGTACGCCGCCCCTGCGGGATTTGCCCGTCCCGATTGCCGCGCCTCAAGGGGCCCCGAAGATTAAAAGCGAAGCTGGATCGTTTTCCGATGACCAAACCCAAAGTCTCCATCGACCAACTGCTTGAAATCATGGCCCGCCTGCGCGATCCGCGGGGTGGTTGTCCGTGGGACCTGCAGCAGGACTTTTCCACCATCGCGCCGTACACGATCGAGGAGGCGTACGAAGTCGCCGATGCGATCGATCGCGGCGACCTGGACGACCTGAAGGGCGAATTGGGCGACCTGCTGTTCCAGGTGGCGTTCCATGCGCAGATGGCGCGTGAGCAGGGCGCGTTCGGTTTCGACGACGTGGTCGCGTCGATCTGCGACAAGATGCTGCGCCGGCATCCGCACGTGTTCGGCGATGCCTCGCACGACGACGCGGCGGCGGTGGAACAGAGCTGGCATGCGATCAAGCAGGCCGAGCGCGAGGCGGCAGGCGACACCGACGACTCGGCGCTGGCCGGCATCGCACGCGGGCTGCCGGAGTGGCAGCGGGCGATCAAGCTGCAGGCGCGCGCGGCCAAGGTGGGCTTCGACTGGCCCGGTCCGGAACCGGTGATCGCCAAGCTGCACGAGGAAATCGGGGAAGTGCGCGCCGAATTCGCCAAAGGCGACGTGGAAGCGAACCGCGAACGTCTGCAGGACGAGATCGGCGACCTGCTGTTCGTCGCCGCCAACCTGGCGCGGCACGCGAAGGTCGATGTCGGCGCCGCGCTGCGCCACGCCAACCACAAGTTCGAACGGCGCTTCCGCACCATGGAGCGGCTGGCGCGGGCCGACGGCATCCGGCTTGCCGACCTGCCGCTGGATGCGCAGGATGGCTACTGGGACCGGGCCAAGCGCATCGAGCGCGGCGAGGAATCGTGAAGACCTTTGGACCGGCCAGAGTTCTGTAGACACTCAGTTGCCGCTCTGCGCGTAGCGCCTCTCAAACTCTACCGGTGAAAGATCGCCGGCGGAACCATGCCGGCGGATCGGGTTGTAGAACATCTCGA
>JBDHQQ010000103.1:0-9466 GCA_039807145.1 Pseudoxanthomonas sp.
TGCGTCCGCCCTACGATGCCAGCCTGAAGGACTGGAAGGCCAAGGGCCTGCCCAACGCGCTGGCCGAACAGCTGGCCGCGCTGCCGTACCTGGAGCCGTGCGCGGACATCATCGAAGTGGCCCTGGCGCGCAAGCTGAAGCCGGTCGAGGTGTCGAAGGTGCATTACCGCCTCGGCGAGGCGCTGCACCTGCCGTGGCTGCAGGCGCAGATCGACGCGCTGCAGGTCGACGGCCGCTGGCACGCGGTCGCGCGCGGCGTGCTGCGCGACGAGCTGGCCACGCACCAGCGTGCGTTGACCTCGCAGGTGCTGGCCGCGCCCGGTGCGACGCCCGACGCCAAGGTCAGGCACTGGCTGGAACGCGACGAAGCCAGCCTGCGCTTCACCCTTGCGATGCTCAACGAACTGGCCGGGCAGAAGACGCTGGACTATCCGACCGCCTCGGTCGCGGTGCAGCGCCTGTCGCAGTTGGCGAAGGGCTGAGCATGCCGCCCGCGGCGGCACTCGTCGTCGACGAGTGCCGCGTCGTGGTGCCGGGCGGCGAAGCGTACGTGAAGCGGTGGGCGCCGGAATAGGCGCCCGCCGCAGCGGATGCCGTGCCGGTCGTGCTGCTGCACGATTCGCTGGGTTGCGTCGGCCTGTGGCGCGATTTCCCGGCCGAGCTGGCCGCGAGGCTGGGTTGCCCGGTGATCGCCTACGACCGCCTCGGCTTCGGTCGTTCCAGCGCCCGGGACGCGGCGCCGTCGCCGCGTTTCATCGAGGAGGAGGCCGAAAGCGCGTTCCCGGCCTTGCGCAAGGCGCTCGACCTGGGTGAATTCCGCTTGTTCGGCCACAGCGTCGGCGGCTCGATGGTGTTGGCGATCGCGGCCAACGGCGATGGCTGCCTCGGCGTGGTCAGCGAATCGGCGCAGCCGTACGTCGAGCAGCGCACCCTCGATGGCATCCGCATGGCAGAAGCGCGTTTCGCGCGGCCGGAGGAGTTCGCACGGCTGGCCCGCTGGCATGGCGACAACGCGCATTGGGTGCTGCGGGGCTGGATCGATACCTGGTTATCCCCGGCCTATGCCGACTGGAATCTCGACGCGGTGCTGCGCCGGGTGGCATGCCCGGTGCTGGCCGTCCACGGCGAGAACGACGAATTCGGCTCGGTGGCATTTCCGGCGCATATCGTCAGCCGGGTCGCCGGCCCGGCGAAGGAACTGGTGCTGGCGGACTGTGGCCATGTTCCGCATCGGGAGATGCCCGATGTCGTGCTGCGGCGGGTAGCGGCCTGCTTTGGCGAAAAGGCGTGACGGTAGCCGGATGCATCCGGTTGGGCGCAGGACCTTGACGGCGCCGAAGCCGAACGTGGCGGGATTGGCTATGCTTGCCCAGACACCCGGGAGCCACGGATGACCAGCACGCCGCGCATCGCCTTCCTCGCCAGCCCCACGCCCGAGGCCCAGCAGGCGCTGGCCGAGCTGACCCGCGAGCATGGCGCGAACGATCCGGAACAGGCCGACGTGCTGTGCGCGCTGGGCGGCGACGGCTTCATGCTGCAGACCCTGCACCGGCACGGCGGACTCGGCAAGCCGGTGTACGGGATGAAGCTGGGCACGGTCGGCTTCCTGATGAACCAGTTCCGCCCGGAAGACCTGCTGGCGCGCATCGCCATGGCCGAGCCGGCCAAGCTGCGACCGCTGGAAATGCTGGCCCAGGCCGAGTCCGGCGCCAGCACCGCGTCGCTGGCCTACAACGAGGTCTCGCTGCTGCGCCAGACCCGCCAGGCCGCGCACATCCGCATCGACCTCAGCGGCCAGACCCGGGTCGACGAACTGATCTGCGACGGCGTGCTGGTGGCCACGCCGGCCGGCAGCACCGCCTACAACTTCTCCGCGCACGGACCGATCCTGCCGCTGGGCTCGCACACCATCGCGCTGACCCCGATCGCGCCGTTCCGCCCGCGGCGCTGGCGCGGCGCCATCCTCAAGGCCGACACCGAGGTGCGCTTCCGCGTGCTCGATCCGTACAAGCGCCCGGTCAGCGTCACCGCCGATTCGCACGAAGTCCGCGACGTGGTGGAAGTGACCATCCGCGAATCGCGCGACCGCACGGTCACCCTGCTGTTCGATCCGGAGCACAACCTGGAAGAACGCATCCTCAGCGAACAGTTCGTGGTCTGAGAGTGGGACGCAGTTCCTGTTTCGCCCCGCTTCGGCGATGACATACTCGGGGACGGGGACGATGCCGGCGCATGTGACGGCCTGCCGGCGGCGGCGGAAAGAGGGAATCGAATGAAGGCTGGGCAATGCCTGGTGGCCATGCTGTTACTGGCCTGTGCGGCGGGCGCGCGGGCGCAGACTTGCGGGCTGGACACGCACCATGTCCAGTTCCAGCCCGACGCGGGCACGACGCCCGTCGATGTCCCGGAAGATACCCTGCGCATTCCGGAACTGAAGCTGATGCACGTGGACCGCGGCGTCGGCGGTGCGCCGGGCTCCTGCGACGGTTCCGGCATCCTGACCCTGCGATTGGACTGGCCGCGCGGCGAATACAAGATCGACCAGATCGGCTTCGAATTCCGCACGGTATCGCCCCGGGCGACGTACGAGGTGTTCCCGGCCGAGCCGGTCGCGGTCACCACCGGCGAGCGCCGCAGCGAACTGCTGTTCTTCTGGCGCGACGATCCGCCCGCAAGCCAGAAGCCGTTGTACCTGCAGGTGGAAGTGCGCGCGGTGACCCGCGGCAACCTGCGCGGGCCGCCGGCGATGCTGACCATCGATTCGCGCGACCTGTAGCCTGCGGTCTCGCCGCCTGCGACGCGGACGGGGATAATGCCGGCATGGCCGACAACACGCCCCGCCTGCTCACCGTCGCGGTCACTTCGCGCGCACTGTTCGACCTGGAGGAGAGCCACGCGCTGTTCGAGCGCGAAGGCGTCGGCGCTTTCAGCGACTACCAGCGTCGCCGCGAGGACGAGGTACTGGCGCCGGGCGTCGCCTTCCCGGTGGTGCGCAAGCTGTTGGCGCTGAACGCCGGCGCGCCGGCCGATGCGCCACGGGTCGAGGTGATCCTGCTGTCGCGCAATTCTGCCGATACCGGCCTGCGCATCTTCAATTCCATCCAGCACCACGGCCTGGGCATCGTGCGCGCGGTGTTCACTTCCGGCGAGCCGACCTGGCCCTACATCAAGCCGTTCGCGGCCAACCTGTTCCTGTCGGCCAACCCGGAATCGGTGCGCCGCGCGCTGGAGCAGGGCATCGCCGCGGCGACCATCCTGCCCGAGGCGAAGACGCCGCAGCCGCGCCACGACCAGTTGCGCATCGCCTTCGACGGCGATGCGGTGATCTTCGGCGACGAAAGCGAACGCGTTTCCCGCGAGCAGGGCGTCGAGGCGTTCGGCCGGCACGAGCGCGAGCGTGCGCACGAACCGTTGTCGGGCGGGCCGTTCCGCGGCTTCCTGTCGGCGCTGCACGACCTGCAGGCGGCGTTTCCGGCGGGCGACAATGCGCCGATCCGCACCGCGCTGGTCACCGCGCGCTCCGCGCCCGCGCACGAGCGGGTGATCCGCACCCTGCGCGAATGGGGCGTGCGCCTGGACGAGGCGCTGTTCCTCGGCGGCCGCCACAAGGGACCGTTCCTCGAAGCCTTCGGCGCGGACATCTTCTTCGACGATTCCCGCCACAACATCGACAGCGCCAGCCGGCACGTCGCCGCCGGGCACGTGCCGCACGGCGTGGCCAACGAGTCCTGACGATCATCAGCCGGATATTAGGGCGGCCATGGCCGCTCCGGCTTTACTCGGGCAACCGGATATCGGCCAGCTTCCAGCGCAGCCCGCGGCGTTCGAACACGAACACCACCGGCTCGCCTTCCGCGCCTGCGGCCGTGGCGGTGAAGCGCGAAGCCGATTCGAAGCGGGTCTGCGCCTGCTGCAGCGGGTCGGCGGCGTTGCCGGCGGTTTTACCGTCTTCGCCGGTGGCGCGATGGGCGAGCGCACGTCCCTGCAGCAGCACCGAGATGCCCAGCGGCGACACCATCGCATCGACCGCGTGCCCGCTGACCTGGTCCACGAGCGCGCGACCCGTGTCGCCTCCCACGATGCCGCCCGTCGCGTCGGTGGCCGCGGCGGCGAGCCGCCGGGTCAACTGCTCCCGCATCCGTGCGCGCAGCGTCGGGAAATCGACGTGGCGTTCCAGCCTGTCGAAGTCGCGGGCCTCGATCGCGGCGTGGATGCCGCGTATCGCCAGGTACGGGCCGACGGCGACGTAGCCGAACAGGACGAGTGCCACGACGAGAAACAGGGCAATCCACTTTTTCATGCGTTTCCTCCCGGCCTTTTGCCGGTCGTCCGGTGCTTCATGGTGAGTGCGGCGGGTCAGAATTCCAGATCCAGCGCGGCGCACAGGTAATCGACGAACGGAGCCAGGGTGGCGAGATCGGCGGCGACAGTCTGGCGCAGTTTCGGCCCGGTGATCGTCGCGTCGCCGAGGCCGCGCCAGAACACGAAGTTCTTGTGCTTGAGGTCGTCGATGAATTCGAAGTCGGCCGGGAAACCGCGCGGCGGGCGCACCAGTTTCTCGCTTTCCTCGAAGTCGAAACGCCTGCGGAACTTAGGGTCGTGCGCCGCCGCCTTCCACGCACCGGGATTGTCGAAGATGAACTGGCGCAGCCGCCGCCGCGTATCCGGTTCCGGGTGCCACAGGCCCGCGCCGACGAAGCATTCGCCAGGCTGCAGGTGCAGGTAGAACGACGGCGCCGCCACCTGCCGGCTGCGCTCGTGGAACAGTCGCGCGCCTTGCCATGGCTTGTACGGCGCCTTGTCGCCGGAGAAACGCGTGTCGCGATGGATGCGGAACAGCGAGCCGCCGACCGGTTTCGGGTCGGCGCGGAAGTGCGGGCTGACAGCGGCCAGGTCGGGCTGCAGGTCGAGCAGCAGGCGCTGGAACGGCCGGCGTACGTGTTCCTCGTACTGCGCCTTGTGCGCGGCGAACCAGGCCTTGTCGTTGTGGCGGGCCAGGCCGCGCAGGAACTTGAAGGTGGCGTCGGAGAAGTAGGTGGCCATGTATGGATTCTACTTCTGGATGGTCGATGTGAACGAAGTCTGCAAGACACCCGTGAATCTATCGGCTCATCATTCCCGCCTTCGCGGGAATGATGAGCAAAAGCGTTAGAGCGTCGCTTGCAAATCCCTTCCCCAGGCTTCGAGCTGGTCGAGCAGCGCCAGCTTGGCGCCGTCGTCCACGTGCCGGACGCGCAAACCCGAGATTTCCGCAAAGAACGTATCGAAAGTGTTTTCGGAGAGCCCGCTGTCCTCGCAGAGCCGGTGGCGGCGATATTCGTCCCAGCGGTTCCGCTCCGGCGGCGTGAGCATGTCCGGCCAGTTGCGCGCGCGGTAGCGGAACAGCAGCTCGGGCAGGCGCGAATCGCGGAAGCCGAAGTCGCGCTGGCCGAGCAGTTCGGGCGGGGTGCCGCGCACGTCGGCGAAGCGGCGCTTGTCGCCATCGCCGATGAAGCCGTCGTACAGCGCGGCATCGACGTCCGGCTTGGCGAATTCGCGTGGCGTAGCGAACACCTGGCGGATCTTTTCGGCCAGCGCCGCCGCGTGCGTGCGCAATCGCGCGGCGGTGTCTTCCACGGCTGCGCGGTCGATTTGCAGGTGGGCGAAGTCCGGTTCGCGCAGGTGCCGCCACTCGACCAGCGCGGGACACTTGTTCGCGTGCACTTCCTTCAGGCCGATCCGCTGCACGCCTTCTGGCAGGTCGGCCGCGGGCGTGTACAGGCGGTCGGCGATGGCATCGGCGTCGAGTTCGAGCAGCGCATCGGCATCGCCTTCCAGGTCGAACACGATGGTGCGGCTGTCGATGTGCGGGTGCCGTGCCAGCGGCAGCACCGGCGCGGCGCACAGGCGGCTGGCCGGGTAGCGCTGCGATACGTGCAACAACGGCTGCATCGCCGTCGCATCGAGCAGGCGCGTGGCGAAGCGCTTGTCGCGCAGTTGCAGCGCGTAGTCCCACAGTCGCGGTTGCGCCGCGCGCAGCTTGCGCGCGATGCCGAGGGTGGCGAACACGTCGGACAGCGCTTCGTGCGCGTCGCCTTCGCGCACATCGTTGGCCGTGGCCAGGTGTTCCAGCTTGAACGATGCGCCCTTGCCGTCCTCGCGCTGCGGCCACGCCAGGCCTTCCGGGCGCAGCGCATGGAACAGCCGCGCCACGTCCAGCAGGTCCCAGCGCGAATTGCCACCGCGCCATTCGCGCTCGTAGGCATCGTGGAAGTTGCGGAACAGCCCGTGGCGGACGAATTCGTCGTCGAAGCGCAGCGTGTTCCAGCCCAGCGTGCAGGTTTCCGGCTGCGCCATCAGGTCCTGGACGCGGGCGAAGGCCTCGGCCTCGTTGACGCCTTCGCGCAGCGCGCGCTGCGGCGCGATGCCGGTGATCAGGGTGGCAAGGGGCGAGGGCAGCAGGTCGTTCGCCGGCCGCACGAAGAAACTGACCGGCTCGTCGACCTGGTTCAGCGCATCGTCGGTGCGCACGGCGGCGAACTGGGCGACGCGGCTCCTGCGCCAGTCCGCGCCGAAGGTTTCCAGGTCGTAGAACAGGAAGCTCGCCGGCATCAGTCCGTGTCCTGCAACGGTTCCAGCAGCGCCGTCACCCGTTCGTCGGCCGCAGCCAGATCCACTTCGTCGAGCGTGCGCCGCCCGCGCGTCGCTTCGATCAGGATGCCGCGCTGTATCTCGCTGCGCGCCAGCGCGAGCGCATACGGGATGCGCATGAAGGTGACCATCGTGTAGTGCGGCACGAAGCGGCCGGGGTGGCGCGCCTGCAGCGCGCGCTCGAGTTCGCGCTGCAGCAGGAAGTCGGGATCATCGACCCGGTCGCGCATCTCGATGTAGTTCTCCAGCGCCATCTGCTGGATCGCCAGTGCGTTCGGCTTGCGTTCCGCCTCGAACGCAGCAAACGCCGCCGCCATGTCGGCGTGTGCGTCCAGCTGCCGGGCCAGCGCCACGCAATCCTCGAACGCGCAGTTCATGCCCTGGCCGTGGAACGGCACCATCGCGTGCGCGGCGTCGCCGATCAGCACCGCGCGACCGCCGACATGCCAGCGATCCAGGTACAGCGTCGCCAGCAGGCCCGAGGGATTGCGTTCCCAGTCTTCCTCCAGCTCCGGTATCAACGGCAGGGCATCAGGGAAATCGCGCTCGAACAGCGCGCGTGCGTCGGCGCCGCTGCGCACGCTGGCGAAGCTGGGGTCGCCCTCGTTCGGCAGGAACAGGGTGACGGTGAAGGTCTTCTCGTCGTTGGGCAGGGCGATGCACATGTAATGGCCGCGCGGCCAGATGTGCAGGGCGTTCGGCTCGATGCGGAAAGCGCCATCGGCGGCGGGCGGGATTTCCAGTTCCTTGTACGCATGGTCGAGGAACTCGCTGCGTTCGCCCAGATCCTCGCGTTTCCCCATTGCCGCACGCAGCGCCGAACCGGCGCCGTCCGCGCCGATCAGCGCCTGGAACGCATGGGCGAAGCTCAGGCCTTCGCGGTCATCACGGAAATGGGCGAGGCCGGCGTCGAAATCCACGGCGTCCAGCCGGCGGTTGAAATGCAGGCGCGCGCCCGCGGTTTCGGCCAGGTCCAGCAGGACGATGTTGAGATCGCCGCGATGGATCGACCAGATCACCTCGCTGTCGTCGCGTCCGTAGCGCTGCAGCTGCGGAGGAGCGCCGAGCGGATGCACCATGCGTCCGCGCATCATCACCGCCTGCCGCATCACGGCGTCGTCGGCGCCGGCCTGCTGCAGCGCATGGCGTCCGCGTTCGGCCAAGGCAAGGTTGATCGAACGCCCGCCTTCGTAGCCGCGCACGCGTGGATCGCCGCGTTTCTCGTACACCTCGACGCGCCAGCCCCTGCGCGCCAGCAGCGTCGCCAGCAAAGCCCCGGCCAGGCCGGCGCCGACGATGCTGAGATGGCGTTGCGGCGATGGCGGCATGGATGTTCCCATGGGTGGCTGACGGAAGCCCGGATATTACTGGAACCCATGCGACCGTCGTCGGAGTTGCGGGCCATTGGCAATCGGAATAGCCTTGATCCGGGAACAGGTGGCATGGGGGAGTTAAGGATGACGATCCGGATATTCCTGATCGACGATCATGCGTTGATCCGCACCGGGATGCGGATGATCCTGGCTGGCGAAACCGATATCGAAGTGGTGGGCGAAGCGGACAGCGGCGATGCGGGCCTGCCGCTGGTGCGCAGGCTGAAGCCCGACATCGTGCTGTGCGACCTGCATCTGCCGGGGTTGAGCGGCCTGGAGATCACCGAGCGCATCGTGCGGAGCGAGCAGGGCACGCGGGTGATCATCGTCTCGGTACTGGAAGACGGCCCGCTGCCGAAGCGGCTGCTGGAAGCCGGTGCCTCAGGTTACGTCGGCAAGGCCGGCGATGCGGCCGAACTGCTGCGCGCGGTGCGCGATGTGGCCCGCGGCAAGCGCTACCTGGGCAGCAGCGTCGCGCAGAACCTGGCGCTGTCCAGCATGGACGGCGGATCGTCGCCGTTCGACGGCCTGTCGCCGCGCGAACTGGAGGTGGCGATGCTGCTGATCCAGGGCCTACGCCAGGAGGAAATCGCCCGGCGCCTCAGCCTCAGCGCCAAGACCGTGAACACCCACAAGAGCCGGCTGTTCGAGAAAGCCGGCGTGCAGGACAGCATTGCGCTGGCGCGGCTCGCCGCGCAGTACGGCCTGGTGGAACCCGCGCGCACGTTGTGACGTGCGCGCGAGCCGGCGCGTCAGGCGTCGTGGCGCGTTTGTTCGCCTTCGGCCTGCGGCGCAGCGGCGAGCGGTGTTCCTGCCGATTCGCTCTCGTCGGCTTCGTCCTCGCCGCCTTGCGCGTGGGGCGGCGTCACCGGCGTGAGCAACTGGCGGATCACCGACGGCGGCGTGTCCGCGTCCATCGCGAAGAACAGCGAACCGGAATTCACGGCGGACGGGCGCGATGCTGCCGGCTTGGGGATTTCCGGCTGCAGCGGTTCGATGGCGATGGGTTCGGGTTCGGGCGCGGATGCGACGGCCGCTTCCGGCGCCGCTTCCACGGGCGCAGTCGGCGGTTCTTCGGTAGCGGATTCGATCAGCGAGATCTGTTCGCCGCCATACGGGGCGGCGGCAGGCGTTTCGGTCGAGACGGCGGCAACGGGTTCTGTCGGAGTCGGTTCGGCGACCGGTTGCGCGTGGTGTTCTTCCCACATCCGTGCTTCTTCGACGGACACGCTGTCGGCAGCGGCCTGCACGGGCGTCGCGTCCTTGCCTTCGGCAGCGGGCCTGGATTCGACGGCCGTCGTTGAGGCGGGCAGGGGCACGTCGTCGAAATCGAACTCCGGCTGGCTGCCGCGCTGTACCACCACCGGTGCGGCATCTTCCTGGGCGTCCTCGTCTTCCGGGCCACCGTCGAAGGCGCTGTCGTCGGAGGCGTCGGCGGCGGACTCGCCGGCCGCTGCACCGCC
>JBDHQQ010000104.1:0-9368 GCA_039807145.1 Pseudoxanthomonas sp.
GTTGCCCATGGATGCGCCGGCGCGGGTCGCCGACCTCGGCACCGGCAGCGGGGCGATCGCCCTGGCCATTGCCAGCGAACGGCCGCGGGCGCGGGTCGTCGCCACCGACGCCAGCGCCGACGCCCTGGCCGTCGCGGGGATCAATGCCGTCGAAAACGGCCTGGCCCATGTCGGGTTCCGCCACGGTTCGTGGTTCGCGCCGCTGGCCGGCGAGGTTTTCGACCTGATCGCCAGCAACCCGCCGTACATCGTCGAGGGCGATCCCCATCTGGTCGAAGGCAGCCTGCCGCACGAACCGGCGGCGGCGCTGTCGTCGGGGCGCGATGGCCTGGATGCGATCCGTGAGATCGTCGCGAACGCGCCCGCGCATTTGAGCGCCGGCGGCTGGCTGCTGCTGGAGCACGGGCTGGGCCAGGGCGCGGTGGTGCGCGAATTGCTGTTGGCAGCCGGCTTCGTCGACATCGCCACGGAAAGCGATCTTGAAGGTCGCGATCGGGTCACTTCGGGCCGAGCCTTGTAATTCCGTCGTCATCCCGGCGAAAGCCGGGATCCATCTGCTTTTGCCTTTCCATCGGGAACACAGGCAGCGGCAAGGTCAAAATGGATTCCGGCTTTCGCCGGGATGACGAACAGAGGCAGAAGTTACAATGGCGATTCGCAGAACCTGGGACAGTCCATGCGCACGCTATATCCCGCCATCGAACCCTACGACACCGGCACGCTGCAGGTCGACGACCGCCACACGCTGTACTACGAACAGTGCGGCAATCCGAACGGCAAACCGGTCGTGCTGTTGCACGGCGGCCCCGGCGGCGGCTGCAGCGCGAAGATGCGCTGCTTCCACGACCCGGCGAAGTACCGCATCGTGCTGTTCGACCAGCGTGGCAGCGGGCGTTCCACGCCGCATGCCGACCTGGTCGGCAACACCACCTGGGACCTGGTCGCCGACATCGAGAAATTGCGCGAAAAGCTGGGCATCGATCGCTGGCAGGTATTCGGCGGCTCGTGGGGTTCGACGCTGGCGCTGGCCTATGCCGAAACCCATCCGCAGCGCGTGGCCGAGCTGGTGCTGCGCGGCATCTTCCTGCTGCGCCGCTGGGAACTGGAATGGTTCTACCAGGAAGGCGCCAGCCGCCTGTTCCCCGATGCCTGGGAGCACTACATCGCGGCGATCCCGCCGGTCGAACGCCACGACCTGATCTCCGCGTTCAACCGCCGCCTGACCTCCGGCGACGAAGCCACGCGGCTGGCCGCGGCGCGCGCGTGGAGCGTGTGGGAAGGGGCGACCTCGTTCCTGCACGTGGACCAGGATTTCGTCAGCGGCCACGAAGACGCGCGCTTCGCGCTGGCCTTCGCCCGCATCGAGAACCACTACTTCGTCAACGGCGGATTCTTCGAAGTCGAAGACCAGCTGCTGCGCGACGCGCATCGCATCGCCGACATTCCCGGCGTCATCGTGCACGGCCGCTACGACGTGGTCTGCCCGATCCAGAACGCATGGGACCTGCACAAGGCCTGGCCGAAGGCGCGGTTGCAGATCAGCCCGGCGGCGGGCCACTCGGCGTTCGAGGCCGAGAACACCGATGCGCTGGTGCGCGCCACCGACGGCTTTGCCGTCTGACCGGGAGGCCGGGCGAGCGCGCCAGCGCTCAACCGGCGGCGGGTTGCGGTGCGCGCACCTCGACGTTCACGCGACGGTAGACGCGCCGCAGCCTGGCAGTGCCTCCCGGAATGCGATCGCCGCTGATCCCGATGTCGACCTGCAGGCTGCCGTTGGCGCCCTGCGGATTGGTATAGCGATAAGTAGCCCGACGTCCGTCCGGCATGTCGATGCGCAGCGCCGGGGCACCGTTGGTCTCCAGCATCGATGCCATCACGCCGTTGCCCAGGTCGGTCTTGTCCTGGAAGGGGATGATCACCACGTCGTCGTGCCCGACCAGTCCGAACGCCATCGCGTCGCGCATGCGCTGCAGGACCAGGCTGTCTTCGGCCGGTGCGGCGAATGCCGCTTCGTAGGGCAACAGGCCGGTCAGGTTGATGTGTGCAGGGCGACCTCCATCGCGCGGCGGACCTCCTTTTCCTCCGCCGGCGGGCGGACCACCCATGCCACCGTCCATGCCGCCCGGAGGTGGCCCACCCATGCCTCCGCCGCCCCGCGGGCCATCGCCATCGGGTTTCCCGTTGCCGGGAGGCTTGCCGCCCGGGGGCATGGGCGGCCGGGCATCGACCTGCTCGGCCTCCTTCAGCAGTTGCTCGTTGGCCTGCACGTCTGGCTGCCACTGGCCGGAAGTACCGGGCGTCGCGGGTTGCTGGCCATGGGCGGAAAATCCACCCAGCAGCAGGGGAAAAACAAGGGCTCGCAGGGGACGCACGCAGGACTCCGTGGGCTGGGGTGTCTGCGCGTAACGCCGGGACATGCGTTCGGATGATGCGATCGCACGCTTCGCTCAGCCGGCGTTCAAGCGAAGGCGCCGATCAGCCGCGTGGCGTGCCATCCAGGTTGTGCTCGATCATCCACAGCCCGGCCCACAGCTTCGGGTCGAGCTCGTAGCCCTCGGCCATCTTGCGCACCAGCCACGCTGCGGCTTCCGCGCGCGGGATCTCGTGCACGGTGATGTCTTCGCTGCCATCGCCGCCGCCCGGACCGACCTTGCGCAGGCCGGTGGCGCGGACGAAGGCGATGCGCTCGGTGCTCATGCCGGAAGAAGTCGGACCGGTCATCAGCACTTCGGCGCGCTCGGCAGTCCAGCCGGTTTCCTCTTCCAGTTCGCGGATCGCCGACGCTTCGATGCTTTCGCCGGCATGGATGTCGCCGACCAGCCCGGCCGGCATCTCTATCGTCGGCGCCTGCAGCGGCACGCGGAACTGCTCGACGAACACGACCCGGTCATCGGGCGTCACCGCGATGATGATCGCGGCCAGGCCGCCGGCATGGGTGCGCTCGGCGTATTCCCAGTTGCCACGCACCTGCATGCGCAGGTAGCGGCCCTCGTACACGGTGTCTGCGGGTGCGGATTTCGGGTTCATGGCACCATGCTAAGCCGGATTGCCGACATGCGGGGACGGTCAACCTGACGCTTCCTGCAGCCGCCGCCGGGTCATCGGGCCGAAGCGCAAGGCTTCGCACAGCGCGTCGATCATCGTCGCATCGGCGATGCCGCGGCGGAAATCGGCTTCGGTTTCGTCCAGCGGCGCGTCCAGCGCGATGGTGGTGAGCTGGCGCCACAGCAGCGCCTGTTCGCGCTGATCGCGCAGGCGCGCGGCCATCTGCGTGGCCCCGCGCAGGCGCAGGAACGGCACTTCGTCGACCCGCGCCAGCAGCGTGTCGAGGTCGTCGAAATGCGCCAGCAGTACCGCCGCCGACTTGCTGCCGATGCCGCTGACGCCGGGGATGTTGTCGACCGCGTCGCCGGTCAGCGCCAGGTAGTCGGCGATCTGCCGCGCCTCGACGCCGTGGCGCGCCTTGACCCCGTTCGCGCCCCAGCGCTGGTTGCGGGCGTAGTCCCATTGTTCGTCGTGTTCGTGCAGCAACTGCGACAGGTCCTTGTCGGCGGATACGATCACGCCGCGGAAACCGCGCGGGCGCAGCGCGTGCAGGGCGCTGCCGATCAGGTCGTCGGCTTCGTAATCGTGGTGCGCCAGCACGTTGAGGCCCAGCGCCGCGCACAGCGCCTTGCAGTGGCGGAACTGGCGCTTCAGTTCCTCCGGCGCGGCTTCGCGGTTGGCCTTGTAGGCCGGGTACAGGCGGTTGCGGAAGCAGCTGTCCAGCGCTTCGTCGAAGGCGATGGCGATGTGGCGCGGGCGTTCCCGCTCCAGCAGTTCCAGCAGGAAGCGGGCGAAGCCGTGCACCGCATTGGTCGGCCAGCCTTCGGGGTCGTGGAATTCGTCCGGCATCGAGTGCCAGGCGCGGAACACGTACAGGCTGGCATCGACCAGGTGCAGCGTCGGCATCGGCGCCACCGCGGTGGCGCTCACGGCACGAAGTCGCTCAGCAGCGCGGCGGCGTCGGGGCGCTCGCGCTCCGGCGCGTCCAGTTTCGGCGTGCCGACATGGACGAAGCCGACGATCTTCTCGTGCTCGCCCAGGCCCAGCGTCCGTGCGATGACGTCGTCGTACGCCGCCCAGCCGGTCAGCCACTGCGCGCCGTAGCCCAAGGCCTGCGCCGCCTGCAGCAGGGCGAAGCACGCGCTGCCCGCGCTGAGCAGCTGTTCCTGTTCCGGCACCTTGTGCCCGGGCGTCAGCCGCGCGATCACCGCGACGATCAGCGGTGCATGACTGAAGCGCCCGCGATCCTTGTCCAGTGCGGCGACGGAGGCATCAGGGTCGCGTTGCAGCGCGCGCTGCGCCAGCCGTTCGCCCAGCGCGTGGCGCGCATCGCCGGCGATGCGCAGGAAGCGGAACGGCACCAGCTTGCCGTGGTCGGGCACCCGCGCCGCCGCCTGCAGCATGCGCAGCAGCGTGGCGTGGTCGGGGCCGGGTTCGCCCAGCTGCCGGGAGGGCACCGAGCGGCGGGCGTCGAGGAATTTCAGTGGATCGGAAGATGACATGCGGCCAGTTTAGCCCGCCGTGCGCCGCCGCAGCGGACGAATTGCCAAGACCATCACATTGCCCGCCGCGCGGATTTCCTACGATGTCGCTTCAGGCCCCGTCCCCCCGGACCCGATACCCGCCAAGGTGGGGAACCTTGCGCATGCCCACTTCGACGAACATCGCCGACCGCCGCGCGCGGCACGTGTCCCTGCCGGGACAGGTGCGCGAACGCGCCGTCGTGCTGCTGGCGGAATTGTTCGCGGAGCTGCCGGATCCGTTCGAGGAGCTGCTGTTCGATTGCGCGATGAACGCGGGTTCCCGGAAGGACGCATTCCTCGATGCCGCGGGCGAATTGCGCCGGCGGCGCCAGGAAATCTTCATGCAATTCCACGAACGGCTGCAGCAGTCGTGGGACGCGCTGCAGGAAGGCCACCCGCAGCAGGTCGAAGACGCCTTCGCCGGTTCGCTGCGCGATCCGCTGAGCCTGGTCACCGACCAGGAACTGGAACTGCGGCTGGCGACCCGCAGCCTGGCCGAAACGATACGGCGCGAATGCAAGGACGCGCTGGCCGAGCTGGACGCGCGCATGATTTGCGTCGCCGGCGATCCCGTGCCGGAAGGCTGGCGCAATCCTGTCGGCCCCGAGCAGGTCGGTATGGCGGTGTACCGCAGCTTCGCCATCTGCGATTTCGCGCCGGAAGCGCGGCTGGAGCTGATCCAGCTGTGCGAAGCCAGGCTGGTGCCCGGCATGGCGCGCGCGTATGCGGCCTTGAACGAGTGGCTGGCCCAGGCCGGCGTGGAGCCGCGGATGCCCGCGCGCCCCTCGTCCGCGCCGAAGACGGCAGCCGATGCGCCTGCGCACGACGTGGCGGAACTGGACGACGAGGTCGCAGGCGCGCCGCGCTGGGCCAGCCGGTTCCTCGATCGCATCGTCGGCTTGCCGCCGGCGTCCGGCGCAGCGGCGCATGCCGGTGCTGCCGCTGTCGTGCCGCTTCAGGACCAGGGCGATGCGCCCAGCGTGCAGGGCGTGCTGCTGGAAGCCCTGCACTACCTGCTGCGGCAATCCCGCCAGGCGAATGTCGGCGCAGGCGAATCCGTTGCCGCGGCCGGAGTGGACGCCCCGCATCGGCGCGACCTGTCCCAGCACGAGATGCTGTCGGTGCTGTCGCTGCTGCAGACCGCGCCGGCCGCTTCGCTGTCGACCGCCGCGGACGATACCGGTGGATCGCTGGCGCAGCGATTGAAGAACGAAGTGTTCGACCGCGCGCAGCAGCTGGGCGTGGAACCCGGCACCGTGCGCCTGTCCCCGGGCGACGAGGATGTGATCGACCTGGTCGGCATGCTGTTCGACGTGATGCTGGACGAGCGCAACATCGCCGGCCGCTCGCGCGAGCTGATCGGCCGCCTGCTGGTGCCCTTCGTCAAGGCGGCGATGCTGGACCGCCGCTTGTTCGTGCAGAAGGCCCACCCCGCGCGCCGCCTGCTCAACGCGCTGGCCGAAGCCTGCGAAGGCAACGACGGCGAACGTCCGGCCGCGCGCCAACTGCTGGCCAAGGTCGAGGAAGTGGTGGAGCGGCTGCTGGCCGAGTTCAACGAAAGCCTGTCGATCTTCCTGACCCTGGAAGAGGAATTCCGCGCCTACCTGGAGCAGTACCGCCGCGGCATCGAGATCGCCGAGCGCCGTGCGGCCGAAGCGCAGCGCGGCCAGGAACGGCTGGAAGCCGCGCGCGCCCGCACCCGCGCCGAACTGCAGCAGCGGGTTTCCGGCGCGCCGCTGCCGCAGGCCATCAAGGACTTCCTGTACCAGCCGTGGGCGCACCACGTCACCCTGACCGTGCTGCGCGAGGGCGAGCAGGGCGACGGCCTGCGCGATGCCCTGGCGGCCGCCGACGCGCTGCTCGACGAGATGGCCGAGGCCAGGCGCAACGTCGTCGGCAAGCCATGGCTGCAGCAGGCGCGTCCCGCGCTGCGCACGGTGTTCGCCGGCATCGGCATGACCCCGGACGCGGCCGATCATGCGGTGGACGCGCTGTGCGACACCCTGCAATCGGTGGCCGAGCAGCGGCCGGAGCTGGAAAAGGCATTGCCGGAACTGCCGCCGGTCGAACCGCCGAAGCCGGCGCGGCCCGCCGCCGCGCCGCTGCAGGTGGTGGCCGGCACCGACACGCTGGACTTCGACGCGGGCGACGCGCGTTATTTCCGCAACCTGCCCATCGGCGCATGGCTGGACTTCATCGGCCAGGACAACAAGGTGCAGCCGTGCAAGCTGTCGTGGGTCAGCCCGATCTCGTCGCGCCTGCTGTTCGTCAACCGCAACGGCGTGAACGTCTGCGTGGCTTCGCCGGAAGAGCTGGCGGTGATGGTGCGGCTGGGCCGGCTGCGCAAGCACCGCAGCGAAAGCGCCTTCGACAGCGCCATGCAGGGCGTGATCGATCGGCTGGAGCCGGCGGCCGTCGGTTGATCCCGCACCGGCCCGCGCGCACCGGCGGGGCCGGCTTTGCTAGCATCGGCGGCAGTAGACCGATCCGGTGAGGAAACATGGCCGTCGAAGTGCTGGTGCTGAAGGAATCCGCCGCGGGCGAGCGCCGCGTCGCGGCCACCCCGGAAACGGTGAAGAAGCTGGTCGCCCACGGCGCCACGGTGCGTGTCGAGACGGGCGCAGGGCTTGCGGCCGGTTTCACCGATGCCGCCTACGCCGACGTGGGTGCGAAGATCGCCGAGGGCCAGGATCGCGGCGGCGCCGACCTGGTGCTGTGCGTGCAGCCGCCGGACGCGGCGGAAATCGGCCGGCTGAAGTCCGGCGCCACGCTGGTCGGCATGTTGCATCCGCAGGCCGATGAGGCGCGCGGCGCGGCGATCCAGGCGCAGGGCCTGACGGCGTTCCCGCTGGAACGGCTGCCGCGCACCACCCGCGCGCAGGCGATGGACGTGCTCAGCTCGCAGGCCGGCATGGCCGGCTACAAGGCGGTGCTGATCGCCGCGCAGCTGGCGCCGCGCTTCTTCCCGATGCTCACCACCGCAGCCGGCACCATCCGCCCGTCTAAGGTGCTGATCGTCGGCGCGGGCGTCGCCGGCCTGCAGGCCATCGCCACGACCAAGCGCCTGGGCGCGGCGGTGGAAGGCTTCGACGTGCGCCCGGAAACCCGCGAGCAGATCGAATCGCTGGGCGGCAAGTTCCTCGACCTGGGCGTCAGCGCGGCGGGCGAGGGCGGTTACGCGCGCCAGTTGACCGAAGAGGAGCGCGCACTGCAGCAGCAGCGGCTGGCCGACCACCTGAAAGGCATCGACGTGGTGGTCTGCACCGCGGCGGTGCCGGGCCGTCCCGCGCCGAAGATCATCACCCGGGCGATGGTCGAAGGCATGAAACCGGGCAGCGTGATCGTGGACCTGGCCGCGGAAACCGGCGGCAACTGCGAAGTCACCCAACCGGGCGACACCATCGAGCACAACGGCGTGACCGTGGCCGGTCCGTTGAACCTGGCCAGCATGGGCGCGGTGCACGCCAGCGAAATGTACGCCCGCAACGTGTTCAACTTCGTCTCGCTGTTCGTCAAGGACGGCGCGGTGAACTTCGACTGGAACGACGAATTGCTGGCGAAGACGGTGTGGCCGGAGCGTTCCGCTTGAGGGTGCAACATGGATGTTGAGCGCAATGCCTCCGCGTTGGGGCGTTTGCTTGAGGAGATTTCCTGGGTCGGCAGCAGCGTGCGCGACTACCGGAACGGCGGACGCGGCTACGAAAACGTCCTTACGGTGGAAGTTTTCCAGTCGTTGGATTTTCTGCCGCGCGCTTTCTTCCTGAAAGAAGTGATCAAGGCTGCGCATGGCGCCGACGCGGCGAGGCGTGTGGTGCTGGATGAGATAGAACAAGTTGAAGTGGATTTGCTGCCTGGCAACTACTACTTGATACCGAGTATGGCTGCCGGCCATACGGAGGGCTTGTCCGTGCAGCCCGATGCGTGGATAAGCGGTGCCCGAAGCCTTGTCTTGGTTGAGGGCTAAAAGGATTCGAAGCAGTTCCTTCCAGCGCGAACAGCTTGCGCGTGAACTGGTGCTGGTAACACGCGATGCGCGGACGTCAAACCGGGTGCCATTGCTGCTGTTGATACTTGGCAAGGAGCCGCCGGTTCAAGTGCAGGGACACGGCAAACAATCGATTTCCGACGCCATCGAGCTTCACCTGGAATCCGTTCTGCTGCGCGCGGAGAACCATTCTCTGATCGCTGCCGATCTGATGGAGGACATTCCCGAATCCGTGGCGTGGATTACATGGACGGAAATCCGCGATGTGGTTCGAGCGCAGCTCGATTCCTTGCCCGTGGCAGATCCTTCGCTGAAGGGCGGAATCGTACGACTTGCGCAGGCCCTGATACGCGCTGTTCAGTGGCATGCATGAACAGGTTGACGTAGTCCGGATGCAGGCGCAAAGCGTCATAAACCGGGAAATGATGTTGTTTTCAGCCCGAAACTGCTGTTTGGGTTCCTGCAGCAGCCAAACAGAAGGCCCGTCATTCCCACCTTCGCGGGAATGACGAGCAGAAGTGTGGGTAGGGCGGGTTTCAACCCGCCGGCGGACCGGCGGTTTTTTGTCGCATCACCTCGGCGGCGGCATCTCGTCCCGCCTGGGCGCGTTCTTCTCCATCCAGTCGCGCCGCTGCTCCGGGGTCATCGCGCCCCAGTCCTTGCGCAGCTGCTCGCGCTGCTCCTGGGTCATTTCGCGCATCTTGAAGAACAGCGCGCGCGCCTGCTGGCGCTGCTCCGGCTTCATCTGCTCGAAGCGATGCATGCCCTTGCGCGCCTGCTGGCGCTGCTCCGGGGACATCGTCTTCCAGCGGTTG
>JBDHQQ010000105.1:0-9291 GCA_039807145.1 Pseudoxanthomonas sp.
TCGTCCCCGGCGGCCGGCGCGGGTGTGGCCGTCTCGTCGTCGGCGAACCCGAGCGACGACGCGTCGAACGACAGCGTCGCCACGGACGGATCCGGCATGGCCTCGTCCGCCGTCCACGCGGCGGCATCGCCCAGCTCGCCAGCGGCGACGCCCGGCGCAGCGGCATCCGTGGTGGCGGCGTCGCTGGCGTCATCGGCAGCGAACGGCTCCAGCGCCAGCCCGGTGTCGGCAGAAAGATCCAGCGGCGCGACGCTCAAATCCGCCTCGGCCGCAGCCGGCAGCCCTTCGGCGGCCACCGGATCGAACGCCCCGAAGCCGTCGCCGGCGTCCCACGACGGCAGCGGCGGCGGTTCCGCGACCGGTGCGGTCGACGGCGGCGGCGCATGGATGGCATCACCGAACACCAGCGGCGTGGCGGCCGTTGCGGGCGACTGCACGGGTGCCTGCGGCACCTCGACCGGCGCCGGCGCGGCGGCAGCGGGCGCCGCCTCCACTGCTTCCGGGAAATCGATGGCGAACGCCGGGGCGGCGTCCTCCTGCCGGCCCGCGGCGGGTACCGGCCAGTAGCGCAGCGCCTCCAGGCTGCTGCGGGTGATGTCCAGGATCTCCTCGCGGCCGGGGCGCCGCTCGCGCAGCGCCTCCAGGTAGTACTCGAGGCTGGCCATGGCGTCGGCCAGCGTGTCCAGCTGGCGCCCGCCGGGAATGCGCTTGCGCCCGATCAGCTCCACGCCGATGTACTGGCGGATGCCGTTCATGTAGTCCGCCGGCACCCGCAGGTCGAGCATGCGCAGCGCGCCGGACACTTCGTCGAGCAGGCGCGGCACGTCCTGCAGGCGCGCGTGGTCCCAGTTGGTCTCGATGAAGGCGACGAACGCCTCGCGCGCGGCGGCGAAATTGGCGATGGCTTCATGCGCCAGCACTTCGACCGTGCGCCGGGTCTCCACCGCGGCCGGATCCTCGTCGCCTTCCAGCGCGGCGCCAAGGTAGGCGACCTGGTCGTCCAGCGAGGCATCGACGTAGAGCAGCGCCCCGGCGATGTCCAGCAGCAGGTTGTCGTCGATGGGACGGCTGCCTTCCACCACCTCGCGCAGCGCGTCGCGCTGCTGCGCGACCACGCCGCGGGCCACGCCCAGCCCCATCACGCCCAGGGTGTCGGACACCGCGCCCAGCTCGTTGACCTGGGTCTGCAGGTCGGCGGTCGCCCCGCCGGTGCGCACGTGCAGGTCCAGTGCGTCCTTGATCCGCAGCAGTTCTTCCTTGACCGCGTTGCCGACCGTGTCCAGCAGCTCGCGGTTGCGCCCCTGCAGGCTGCCGCGCGCGTGTTCCAGTTCGGCCTCGCTGGCCTTGCCCGCTTCCGGATCGAATGCCAGCAGCACGCCTTCGTTGATGCCCTCGGCGGCACGCGCGGCGCGGATCTCGTTGAGCAGCGGCAACAGCACGATCGGGATGTCGCGATGGCCGTTCTGCAGGCGCTCCAGGTAGTCGGGCAGCAGCACGGTGCCGCGCATCAGGGTGGCGCAGGCCTCGTCGCGGTCCGGCACGGCGCCCTCGCGCACGGCGTCGGCCAGCAGCTCCAGCTCCTCGGCCACCATCGCCGGGGCATACAGCTCGACCATCCGCAGCGTGCCCTGCACCTGGTGCAGGTAGCCGGCGCAGAAGCGCATGCGGCTGGCATCGGCCGGGTCCTCGACGAAGTACTCGATCTCGCTGCGCGCCTGGCGCAGGGTCTCGTCCAGCTCCGGCTTGACCCAGCCCAGCGCCGCGTGGCTCATCGCATCGCGCAAGGTACTCATCGCACTCTCCCGTGCAGCATCGTTCGCTTGCCGTCCGGGCGGCCCTGTTGTGCGGTATGACGACACTTCATCTGCTGGTTCCTTTCCATCCCCGCCCGTTCAACCGGTTCAGGCCGGAAGCTTGAAGTCGGCCACCGAACGCCGCAGGTCCGCCGCCAGCTGGTTGAGCTGGCCCAGCGAATCGGCGGTCTGCCCGGCGCCCTGCGAGGTCTGGCCGGTGATCTGCCGGATCACGCCCATGGTCTGGGTGATGTCGGTAGCGGCGGCGGCCTGCTGGTGGGCGGCAATGGAGATGTTCTTGATCAGGGTGTTGAGCGCGTTGGACACGCGTTCGATTTCGGTCAGCGCGGTACCCGCGTCCTCGGCCAGGCGCGCGCCCGACACCACTTCGGCGGTGGTCTGTTCCATCGAGGTCACCGCTTCGTTGGTGTCGGCCTGAATGGCCTGCACCAGGCCTTCGATGCGCCGGGTCGCACCGGAGGTACGTTCCGCCAGTCGCTGCACTTCGTCGGCCACGACCGCGAAACCGCGGCCCGCCTCGCCGGCCGACGCCGCCTGCACGGCCGCGTTCAACGCCAGGATGTTGGTCTGCTCGGAAATGTCGTTGATCAGTTCCACGATCGAGCCGATCTCCTGCGACGACTCGCCCAGGCGCTTGATGCGCTTGGAGGTTTCCTGGATCTGGTCGCGGATCTGGTCCATGCCCTGGATCGTCTGGCGCACCACGCCGGCACCCTCGGCGGCGATGACCACCGAGCGCTGCGCCACTTCGGCCGACTCGCTGGAGTTGCGCGACACCTGTTCGATGGACGAGGCGATTTCGCCGATGCGGTCCGAGGCGCTGGTGATCTCGTCGGCCTGGTGGCCGGCCGCCTCGGCCAGCTGCATGGCGGTGGCCTGGGTTTCCTGCGCCGACACCGCCACCTTGCTGGAGATGTCGTTGATGGTGGTCACCAGGTGCCGCAGCTCGTCCACGGCGTAGTTGATCGCGTCGGCGATGGCGCCGGTCATGTCCTCGGTCACCGAGGCCTTCACCGTCAGGTCGCCTTCACCCAGCGAGCTGATTTCGTCCAGCAGGCGCATGATCGCCTGCTGGTTGCGGCTGTTGAACTCCACCTGGGTCTGGTAGCGCAGTTCCTGCTCGCGCGAGCGGCTGCGCACCGTGCTCCACACGAAGCCGATGATCGACAGCACCGACAGCGCGCCGAACACCACGCTCCACCAGAAGTTCGGGAAGATGCGGGTGTCGCGGGTGGAGCCGAACGCGGAGAACGCGTCGAACAGCTTGCGGCTGTTGTCCAGCATGCGGTCCGAGCCGCTGGCCAGCGCCGCGGCCGAGGACTGCGCGGCGAACAGGTTGCGCGAGCTGGCCAGGATCGCGTCGGCGTCCTTCTTCATCTTGGTCCACTGGCTGGCCGACTGCTCCAGCGCCACCTGCGCGGCGGGGTTGCGCACCGCGGCGATGCCCAGCTCCTCGCTGCCGTTGCGCAGGCCTTCGAGCACCTGGGTGAACACGGTCATGTCGCGCGCCAGCGCGTCGCCGGCGCCGCTGGCGCCGGGGCCGCCGGCGCGGATTTCGGTGACGCGGCGGGCCATCGAGCCGACCACCACGACCTGCTGCAGGCCGTTGTAGATCTGGCTGGACTGGGCGCCGCCGGCGG
Organism: Pseudoxanthomonas sp.; assembly: GCA_039807145.1. Taxonomy (GTDB): domain Bacteria; phylum Pseudomonadota; class Gammaproteobacteria; order Xanthomonadales; family Xanthomonadaceae; genus Pseudoxanthomonas_A. The sequence continues at coordinate 3,455 of JBDHQQ010000105.1, forward strand.
TCATCGCGCGCACCACTTCGTTCAGCTGCGCCTGCAGCTGCGGCACCGCGCCGACGAAATTGTCGGCGTTGCCGGCCAGCGCCAGTACCGCGGGCTCGCTGGCCACGATCTGCTCGGCGTTCTTGGACAGCGGCTGCCAGGTCTCGACCAGCTGCCGCAGCGGCGTGGCCACGCCGGCCTCCTGGCCGAACCGGCCCTGCAGCTCGCCCACGGTGCGGTCGACCCGCGCGCGGGTGTCCTTGAACGCGGCGTAGGCCGCGCGGTTGCCGGCCACCGCCTCGCGGCCCTGGTTGGCCAGCTGCTGCGACAGCACCTGCAGGTCGGCCGCGCCGGTGCCCGCGCCGGCCAGGCGGCTGCCCTGCCAGGTCGCGACGCCGGTATTGGCGCCGAACACGATCATCGACAGCACCAGCAGGCCCAACCAGAAATTGGTACTCACGTTGCCAAGCTTGCTGGTCTTGGCGGCGTCCGGAGCAGTACTCATGTTTCGACCTCGGTATCCAATACGGAAAGGCGGGCCCGCACTCAGGCGGCGGCCTGCCGGAATTCAGGCGTGCGCGACAGCAGGGAAAGCGAGAACACCCCCCAGTCGTGGTCGCCGTCATTGAAGGCGTGCTCGACGAAATGGGCGTAGCGGCCCTGGGCGATGTCGCCGGCCGGCACCCGGGTGGACAGCTCGAAACTACGCTGCCCGTAGAGCTCGTCGATGCTGATGGCGACGTCGCCGCCGGTCTGGCGCATGATCAGCACCCGGTGGCCTTCCTGCTGGACGGTGCGCTGACCCTCCAGGAAGTACTTCAGGTCCACCACCGGGAACAGGTTGCCGCGCAGGTTGCCCACGCCCAGCAGCCAGGGCTGCGCGCCCGGCACCGGGGTCACCGGCGGCATCGGCACGATCTCGACCACCTCGCGGAAATCGGACACCAGGCGCCGGCTGCCGATGCGGTAGCCCACGCCACGCCACACGTCGGCGGAAAAATGCCGTTCCGGCAACTGCACCGCGTGCGCCAGGCTGCGCCGCTCATAGGCCTCGAGGATGTCGAAGGGAGATCGCATCAACCCACCAGTTTGTTGATCCGCGCGATCAGGTCGTCCTCGCGCGGCGGCTTGACCACGTAATCCGACGCGCCCTGGCGCATGCCCCAGGCCATGTCGGTCTCCATGCTCTTGGTGCTGACGATCAGCACCGGGATGCCGCGCGTGGCCTCGTCGCGCGACAGCGCGCGGGTGGCCTGGAACCCGCTCATGCCGGGCAGCACCACGTCCATCAGCACCAGCTGCGGCGCCTGGCTGCGCGCCATCTGCAGGCCGTCCTCGGCATTGTCGGTGGCGAGCACTTCGTGCCCGGCCTTCTCCAGCCATTGCGTGAACACCGCCCGGTCGGTCGGTGAGTCCTCGATCAACAGGATTCGAGCCATGTGCCTTACCCCCTGGTCAGGCGTTGACGTATGTACGGATGGCGCCCAGCAGTTCTTCGCGGGTGAAAGGCTTGGTCAGGTACTGCTCGGAGCCGACGATGCGGCCGCGCGCCTTGTCGAACAGGCCGTCCTTGGAGGACAGCATGATCACCGGCGTGGACTTGAACAGCTGGTTGCCCTTGATCAGCGCGCAGGTCTGATAGCCGTCCAGCCGCGGCATCATGATGTCGACGAAGATGATCTGCGGCTGCTGGTCGGCGATCTTGGCCAATGCCTCGAAACCGTCGGTCGCGGTCACGACCTCGCAGCCCTCGCGCTTGAGCAGTGTCTCGGCGGTACGGCGGATGGTCTTCGAATCGTCGATGACCATCACCTTCAACCCTGCGAGTTCCCCACCCGCAGCCATGTTTTCAACCATTGCGATTTCCCCGGGCGCGCAGCGCGCCATCTGAACGTGGAGCTGCTGCGAAAGCGGTCTATATCCCAGCCCGGCCGCAAACTGTCAAGGGCCGCCGTCAGCGCAGGGCCATCGCCGCCCGCAGTGTGAACCCCATCGCAGTCGCTGCGCGGGGCCATTCAGCCCCGCAACGCTCCGGACCGCGCGTGGCGCTGGGCGCCCGTCGTGCCGGGGCGCTACCATCGCCGCCTGACCCGAACGGCCGTGGATCATGCTGGACGTCATCGTGGTGATGGACCCCATCGCCCAAATCAAGATCGCCAAGGACACCACCTTCGCCATGCTGCTGGAAGCCCAGCGGCGCGGCCACCGCCTGCATTACGTGCGCCCCGGCGGGCTGGCGCTGGAGGGCGGCGCCGCCGTGGCCGAGACCGCGCCGCTGCAGGTGCGCGACGACCCGGCCGGCTGGTTCACCCTGGGCAGCTACACCCGCACCGCGTTCGGCCCCGGCCAGATCGTGCTGATGCGCAAGGACCCGCCGTTCGACGGCGAGTTCCTGTACGACACCCAGGTGCTGTCGGTGGCCCAGGCCGCCGGCGCCTGCGTGGTCAACGACCCGCAGGGGCTGCGCGACTACAACGAGAAGCTGGCCGCGCTGCTGTTCCCGCAATGCTGCCCGCCGACCCTGGTCAGCCGCAGCGCCGCCGCGCTCAAGGCGTTCGCCCTCGAGCACGGCCAGGTGGTGCTCAAGCCGCTGGACGGCATGGGCGGGCGTTCGATCTTCCGCAGCGGCACCGGCGACCCCAACCTCAACGTGATCCTGGAAACGCTCACCGACGGTGGCCGCCGGCTGGCGCTGGCGCAGCGCTTCATCCCCGACATCAGCGCCGGCGACAAGCGCATCCTGCTGATCGATGGCGAGCCGGTCGACTACTGCCTGGCGCGGATCCCGCAGGGCGACGAGTTCCGCGGCAACCTGGCCGCCGGCGGCCGCGGCGAAGGCCGCCCGCTGAGCGAGCGCGACCGCTGGATCGCCGCCCAGGTCGGCCCGGAGATGAAGCGGCGCGGCATGCGCTTCGTCGGCCTGGACGTGATCGGCGACTACCTCACCGAGGTCAACGTCACCAGCCCGACCTGCGCCCGCGAGCTCGACGCCCAGTTCGGCCTGAACATCGCCGGCCAGCTGTTCGACGCGCTCGAGGCCGGCCTGCGGCGATGAGCGTCCCCGTGGATGCCCTGCCGCCGCCGGCGCGCATCACCGAGCAGCAACGGCTGGGCGCCACGCTGACGCTCTCGCTGCTGGTGCACGGGCTGCTGATCCTGGGGGTGGGCTTCGCGGTCGGCGGCAACGCGCCGCTGGTACCGACGCTGGACGTGATCTTCAGCCAGACCAGCACGCCGCTGACGCCGGAACAGGCCGATTTCCTGGCCCAGGCCAACCAGCAGGGCGGCGGCGACCACGACACGCCGCAACGGCCGCGCGACAGCCAGGCCGGCATCGTGCCACGCCCCGATGACGGCATCGCGCCGGTCCCGACGCAACGCCAGGCCGCCGCCGCGCCGCCACCGCCGCAGGCGCGCGTGGTCAGCAGCACCCACGGCGAGGTGGTGGTGGCCCAGGCGCAGCCGCGGCCGCTGCCCGAACGCCCCGAGCCGGACGCGCCGATGACCGCACGCGAGCAGCGCGACGCGGAGATGGCACGGCTGGCCGCCGAAGTGCACCTGCGCTCGGAGCAGTACGCCAAGCGCCCGAACCGCAAGTTCGTCTCGGCCAGCACCCGCGAGTATGCATACGCGAACTACCTGCGCGCCTGGGTCGACCGCGCCGAGCGCGTGGGCAACCTGAACTACCCGGACGAAGCGCGCCAGCGCCGCCTCGGCGGCCAGGTGGTGATCACCGTGGGCGTGCGCCGCGACGGCAGCGTGGAGAGCAGCCGCATCCTGCGCAGCAGCGGCACGCCGCTGCTCGACGCCGCCGCGCTGCGCGTGGTGGAACTGGCGCAGCCGTTCCCGCCGCTGCCGCGCACCAGCGACGACATCGACATCCTGCAGGTCACCCGCACCTGGGTATTCCTGCCCGGCGGCCAGCTGCACGACGACCGCTGAGGCGCAGGCGCCGGCCGATGCCGACGCCTGCCGTGGCGCCTACTGCGCCGGCGCGAGCAGCGTCTTCTTCCAGAACTCGATGCCGGCCCAGAAGATGTAATCGCGGTTCTCGCGCTTGTGGAAGCCGTGGCCCTCGTTGCGCGCCAGCACGTGCCAGGCGTCGCCGCCCTGCGCGCGCAGCGCCTTGACGATCTGCTCGGCCTCGGAAGCCGGCACCCGCGGATCGTTGCCGCCGGCGGCGACCATCAGCGGAATGCGGATCTTCCCGACATTGCGCAACGGCGATATCTCCGCCAGCCGGGCACGCTGGGCCGGATCGCGCTCGTCGCCGTACTCCACCCGCCGCAGGTCGCGCCGGTACGCCTGGGTGTTTTCCAGGAAGGTGACGAAATCGGAAATGGCGACGGCGCAGCTGGCCGCGCGCAGACGGTCGCTGTAATGCACCGCCGAGGCGTAGCACATGTAGCCGCCGTAGCTGAAGCCGTAGACCGCGAACCGCGCTGCATCCAATGCCGGATCGGCCGCCAGCGCGTCGATGAACGCCCCGATGTCCTTGACCGAGTCCTCGCGCTTCCACGGGCCGTTGTCCAGGTCCAGGAAGCGGGTGCCGTAGCCGGAGGAGCCGCGCACGTTGGGCAGGAACAGAGCCACGCCGAGCTCATTGAGCAGATAGTTGTCGGCACCGAGGAAGCCGGGCCGGCTCTGCCCTTCCGGGCCGCCATGGATGTCCATGATCAACGGGCGCTTGCCCGGGAAGCGGGCGGGATCGGGGCGGTACAGGAAGCCGGACACCTTCTCGCCGTCGAAACTGGCGACCTCCACCCGCTCCGGCTCGCGGTTGCGCTCCAGGTCCAGTCCACCGGCCTCGCTCCGGGTCCAGCGCCGGACCGCCAGCGTCCGCGCGTCGATCGAATAGACGTCGCCGGGCACCTTGGCCGAGGACAGGCTCAGGCCGATCTCGCCCCATGGCGCGATCTGCAGCAGCTGGCCGATGCTCCAGTCCAGGACACCGTCGGGCAGGCCGTCGACCTGCCGCAGGTTGGCCCCGGCGCCGTCGCCCACGCGCAGCCGCGACACGCCGCCGTCGTTGATCGCATAGACCAGTACCTGCTCGTCGTCCGATACCGCGTAGTCGGTCACGTCCCAGCGCGGTTCGCGGCTGACCGCGGTGAACGCGCCGCTGCGCGGGTCCAGCTTGCCCAGCCGGACGAAATCCGAATCGCGGTTGGACAGCACCCAGATCCGGCCGTCGCGGGCATAGCGCGCATCGGCATAGGACGCGCGCCCGCGCGCCGGGGTCAGCACCTTCATCGCGCCGCTGCGCAGGTCGACCTCGGCCAGCACGGCGTGGTTGATCGACAGCCGGTTGATGGCCAGCGCATGCGCGCCGTCGGGCGAGAAGTCGGAAATGTTCCAGCCGCCGCCGCTGACCTGCGCGACCATCCGGTCGCTGCCCGGCCGTGCCGGGTCCAGCACGTAGAGGTCCATGTCCGCGCCGTTGCGCCGCGAGGACGCATACCCGAGCAGGCGCCCATCACGGCTCCAGCTGCCGAACCAGTTGCGCGAACGACCATCGGTCAACAGCTCCAGGCGGCCGTCCTTCAGCAGGTACAGCTGGAAGAACTCGTTGCCGCCGATGTCCTTCTGCACCACCAGGTGACCGCTGTCGCCGGGGGCGTGGCTGGCGAAGGGCACCGGCTCGGCCTCGAAGCTGAGCTGGGTGCGCGCGGCGCCGGGCGACTGCACGCTGTGCAGCTGGTCGGTGCCGCCGAAGCGGGTCTTGATCAGGACCGAGCGGTTCTGCGGGTCCCAGCCCAGGAAGGCGGCGCGACGGAATTCCAGGTAGCGGGCGCTGGCCTCCGCGGTCGCCGCGGGAATGGCCGGAACGCCGTCGGCATGGATCGCCGGCGGCACCG
>JBDHQQ010000005.1:0-39681 GCA_039807145.1 Pseudoxanthomonas sp.
TTTGGGCGGCCGCATATCCGTCGTAACTATTCCAATAGCCGTCCGTGGTCAGGATGGCGAAATTCTGTCGGCAGCTGAGTTGGTTGGCGCCCGTTTCCGGACCCCAAGGGCCGCTGGCGGTAGTGTTCTTGAACGATTCACCGGCACGCCGCAGCGCTCCATGCAACGGGGTGCCGTTGTAGCCGATTACTCCCTGCAGACGCGTATACCAGGTCGTCTTGTTGGTATTCTTGAATTCGCCGTTGTCGGTACCGACCGGAATCTCCATCACGCTGCCGGTACGGCCCCAGATGGTATCCAGGCCCACGCGGACATTGGAGCCCATGCTGCTGAACGCTTCGCTGGCGCCCGCTTTTGCGACCTTGATGCGGGTGCGATGGTACGAGAACCATGTCGCGTAATTGGTCATCTCGTCCGCCACGCTGCGGCCGGTTGGTGTGACCTCCGTGCAGTTGATCCAGGTGTTTCCCGTACCACTTCCGCCATCACAGCGGTTGGTACTTGCCAATGTCACCCCGACATTGATATTGGAGAACCCACTATATGCATAGATCCCGATGTGATAGGTCCCCACACTGGGAGAATTGACAGAGCAGCTTTCGCTATTTCCGCTTGAGTACGATCGACAATCGTATGCATTCGTCATTGGCTGAGCATTGTAGCGAACATACAGATCAGCATCGCCGCCGCCACCACCCGATGTGGTAACCGTCAGATTAGTTGTTCCTGTCGGCACAACTACAGTGTATCTAAGCCAATTGCCCGTGCTTTGTGACTGACTTGACAGCGGAAATCCAGACGCATTGTTGGACGATGATCCACCATTTCCATACTCGCTACGAACAACAGTGGAACCATCCATCTGGTATCGGTAGTAATTCGTACCAACGGACAGATAAGCATTGTCGGTACGTGTAGTGTCCTTGGGCACGTAAAACGTCTGTACGCCTCCGCATACCTGCGTGTTCATCGCACTGTCATTGGAGCTATCGTTCTGGTTGTAGTAACGACAACTACCACTGTTCGCCAGATTGATGGTGTTCCCTGATGCCTTGTTGAAATCGCCATAGACGGCGGTATAGCTGGTTCCTCCCGTCAACCGTGCACCCGCCGCATTGACCCACGGCTGGTAGGTAACGGCCGGATTGTAGTAGATGGTATTGCGCGTATAAGCGCTGCATTCCACATAGTCCGTACTTGTCGAATTGACCCTTGAGCCACAGCTTGTAGTGCCAGTACCTGCACTGGTTATGCCGATATTCGGCACTGCATCCGGCATGTAGTGGAACGCCATCGAGCCCGAATCGTCCAGGATGAAGCGGATGTTCGCCGGCGGATAGGCAAAGCCCGATTGCAACGGCACTGGCGGAATGTCGATGGCCGCATGGCCCGGCGCTGACGCCAGGGTGGCCATGAAGACGACAAGGCACGGCAGGATGCGTTGCCAGATGCCCGAGCGGCGTGCAGAAACCTTTTGGCGGAACGTCATGGTCCGTCTCCTCAGGGAACGCTGTAGGTGGACTGCAGCGTGACTTCAGCGCGATTGTTCATGCTGCTGCGCGCGGTGATGCGGTAGCGGCTTTCGGTGCCGCTGCAACTGGTCTCGGACACGTCGCCGGAAGAAGAGCACGAACCCTGGGGCGGAACGTTGTCGGCCAGCAACTCGACGATGTACTTGGCCGGCGGCATGTCGCCGGGAACCGTGGCGTTGGGCGCCGTGGTCCACACGGTGGCGCTCTGCCAGACCGGCGCGGCGGTCGGGTCCGGCCTGCCGCACAGGCCGGCGGCGCAGCTTCCCGGCGTAGTCGGCACGGTCGGCTTGCCCTGCGCGACGGACTCGCCCTGGCGCAGCGCGGCTTCCGCGGACTGGAACGCCAGGCTGCGGTCGCGCATGTTCGAGGTCATGCGCTCTTCCATCAGCGTGCCGCGCAGGCTGGCCAGGCCGATCAGGATCATCACCACAAGCAGGATCAGCACTACGGCCAGGGCGGCGCCTCGCTGGCGAGTCGGGAATGGAAACGGACTGTGGCGTGCGCTCATCATGGCGTGCGATTCCGCAAGGCGATGGTGTGTTCAAGAACACGGCTGATCTGGCTGTGGTCGGTGCCGGTGCGTTCGCTGTCGCTGATGGTCATGCGCAGGCGCACGGCCATGACCCTGCCGCCTGACCAATCGGCGACGGCCACGGAATCGGCGGGAACGTAATCGACGGCATCGCCTATCAGGTACTCCAGTTGCATGTCCTGCACCCCTTCGGCGATCTCGTCGGTGCGGGTACCCAGGCTGCCTGAGTTGTTGACCAGCGAGACGCGATACAGCGAACGGCTGCCATGGTCGTTGGCGCCCACGTACCAGCGGACGGCGCTGAACCTGGCCAGCGAAGCCGGCCACGTATTGGCACCGGAAGCGCAATCGGCGTCGTATGTGCCACTGAAACATCCGAAGGCGCGGACTTGCCTGCTATTTCCCGGTGCCGGTGTCGTCACCACGGCGCGATTGACGACATTCCCGGTCTTGCCGGTCAATTGGAAGAGCCTTATCTGCTCGGGATCACAGGCCACGACCAGATCGCCGCGGTTGAACCCGCTCGCATCGCGTACCCTGATATTGTTGAGATCGAGAGAAGTCGGCGGCACGATGCTGACATCGTCGCCACCCATGGCGCCACGCAGCTCGATGCCATCGGTACCGCTGGCGCGCTGACCCGCCGCTGCTCCGAATGCCAGCCCGGACATGGCCGTGCTTCCGTCGTAACCGAAGATGCCTTTGTAGGCGCCGGTTGAAGAATCCTCGTTCCAGCCGGCATACCAGTCGGTATTCGCATTGAGATCATCCAGCAGGATGATTTGGGGGATCGGCGCAAATGATCGGCGACAGACGCTTCCACTCGCCTGGCGCAGGTCGCGCGCCATCAGTTCGAAGCCGGTGCGCGCGTTCTCCTGGATGCGGCCCAGGCTTTCGGTGGCCGCATAGGTCTGGCGGTTGGTTACGAACACGGTCAATGCCGCGCCGCTGACGATCAGGCCCAGCACGATGGCGATCATCAGTTCGACCAGGGTGAAGCCACCCGCACTGCGACGCGAGGAGAAACGGCTCATAGGCGGCTCGTCGTGGTGATGATCTGGTCGTCGGGCTGCGTGGCGCGGCCCGCATTGCCGCGCGAGTCGTCCCAGCGCAGAAGCACCTGGAAAGTGTCCTGGATCCCGGGAACCGGGGCGATGATCGCGCAGGCACTGGGCCCCAGGCCTTGCGTCGATTGCAGGCGCCCCATCCACTCGTTGAGATCCCTGCTGGACAGCGTGCCGTCGTCCGCCGGCACGCCGCAGGTCCAGCTGGTGCCGCTGGGGTCGCCGGCGTCGTAGGCGCCGAGGGTATAGGCGCCCAGCAGGGCCTGCGAGCGGTTGGCGCGCATCGCATCGAGGATGGCGTAGCTTTGCGCGACTGCCTCGTTGCGGGCGATGGAACTCTGGCTGCCACGCAGGGCCAACGCCTGCAGCGCGGCGATGCCGAGCATGCCGAAAGTCAGGATGACGATGGCGACGAGGACTTCGATCATGCTGAAGCCGGCATTGCCGGAACGGCTTGGCGCGCGCCTCACGGGGGAAATCCGGTTCTTCATGGGTTGTTGTTCCCGATGCTGCCCGGGCATGCGCCATTGCCGCTGCCCTTGGCGATGGAAACCCGGCTGCCGGCGCCGATGTTCACGTAACGGATGTTGGTCGCGGGTCGCGCCGTCGGGATGCACAGCGCGATGGATGCGGCCAGCAGGTTGTTGGCGCTGTCGTAGGCCAGACCATCCGAACGGAATGTCACCAGCGTCCCGAACGCGGGGCTCGCAATAGCCTGTACCTGCTGCTGGACCCCGGTTACGCGCACGACCTCGGCGCTGGTCGGGGAGGCGTTCCTGTCATCGTCCTTGAATACGATCCAGCCCCGCGCACCCGACCCGCTGCACGCCGGGGCAGTCGAATCCGGGGTCGGGCTCAGGCACAGCACCGTGCGCCGGTTGCGGCGGATCGACTCCATGCGCGTCGTCTGCAGCGAAGCCATCATCTCGTTGGCCGCCGCGGTGAGACGGTTGTTGTTGATGACTTCTTCGAAGGTGGGAATGGCCAGGGTGAGCAGCAACGCAGCCACCGCAATGGTCACGATGAGCTCGATCAGGGTGAACCCCGACACGACCCCCTTCGAGCGCACGGATTTCGCCATGGACCGCAGACCCCTCAGCTTTTCCCCAAGGTCGCACGATGCCCACCCCACCCTTCCCCGGCAAGGGGCAACGGCACCAGCGGTCGGATCGACCGGACAGGCGGGCTTCCGCCCCGCCAGGGACTCCGCTACGCCACCACCTGGTAGCACGGCCGGTAGTCGCCGGCGATCTTCATGCGCCGCTGCTCGACGAAGGCGCGCAGCAGGGCGTCCAGCGCCTGCATCATCGCCGGGTCGCCGTGGATCCTGAACGGGCCGAATTCCTCGATCCGGCGCATGCCGTCTTCCTTGACGTTGCCGGCGACGATGCCGGAGAAGGCCCGCCGCAGGTCCGCGGCCAGCGCCGACGCCGGGCGGCCATGGTGCAGGTCCAGCGCCGCCATCTTCTCGTGGTCGGGCACGAACGGCTGCTGGTATTCCAGCGGGATGTCGATGGCCCAGTTGAAGTAGAACGAGTCCTTCTGCGCGATGCGGTACTCGCGGACCTTGCGGATGCCGACCGCCATCTTCTTCGCCACCGCGACCGGGTCGCCGACGACGATTTCGTAGCGCGAGGCGGCCTCGTCGCCCAGGGTCAGGCGGATGAACCTGTCGATCTGTTCGAAATACGGCGCCGCGCCGGTCGGGCCGCTGAGGATCAGCGGGAACGGCAGTGCGGCGTTTTCCTCGCGCAACAGGATGCCCAGCAGGTACAGGATTTCCTCGGCCGTGCCGACGCCGCCAGGGAACACGATGATGCCGTGGCCCATGCGGATGAAGGCCTCGAGGCGCTTCTCGATGTCCGGCATGATCACCAGGTGGTTGACGATGGGGTTGGGCGATTCGGCCGCGATGATCCCCGGCTCGGTGATGCCGATGTAGCGCGTGACGTGGCGGCGCTGCTTGGCATGGGCGATGGTGGCGCCCTTCATCGGCCCCTTCATCGCGCCCGGCCCGCAGCCGGTGCAGATGTCCAGCCCGCGCAGGCCCAGCTCGTAGCCGACCTGCTTGGTGTACAGGTATTCCTCGCGGTTGATCGAATGCCCGCCCCAGCACACCACCAGGTTGGGCTCGGACGGCCGCAGGATGCGCGCGTTGCGCAGCAGGCCGAACACCGCGTCGGTGATGCCGGTCGAGGTCTCCAGGTCCTCGGCGTAGTCCGGGCCCAGCTCGATCGCGGTCCAGGCTAGGTCGCGCACCACCGCGAACAGCAGTTCGGCCACGCCGCGGATGATCTCGCCGTCGACGAAGGCCATCGCCGGCGCGTTGAACAGGTCGATGCGCACCCCGCGATCCTGCTGGGTGACGTGGATGTCGAAGTCCGGATACAGGTCGCGCGCGGCGCGTGGGTCGTCCGACGCGCTGCCGCTGGTGAGCACCGCCAGCGCGCAGCGCCGCAGCAGTTCGTGCATGCCGCCGGCGGACGCGTCGCGCAACCGCGCGACCTCGGTGCGCGAGAGCACGTCCAGCCCGCCCTTCGGGTAGATCCGCGCGTTCTGCACCGGCAGCGCCCTCGATGCCGTTTCCTTCATGGGATTGCTTCCTGTCTTCTCGTTCATTCGACCCACGACTTTAGCGCAGATGCGCGGGCTCCGGCACGGCGCGGGCAAAAAGAAACGGCCGGGTCGCCCCGGCCGTTTCGGTGTTGCACTGCGATTCGGAGATCAGAACTCGTAGCGCAGGGTCAGCAGCAGCGACCACATCGAAACCGTGCGGTTCTGGAACACCGAGTTGGACTCGTACACGGCGAGCTTCTGGGTGTTCGGCAGCAAATCCGTGGCGGTGGGCGTACCCAGGTTGTAGACGTAGCCGCCATCGGCACGGACGCTACTGCCCATCGACGCCAGGTAACGGGTGTCGAAGCCGCCCGGCACCATCATGGTCTCGCCCCAGTCCTTGTTCAGCAGATTGAGGAAGTTGTAGACGTCCAGGCGAAGCACCGACTTGTGCTTCTTGAAGAAGCCCGGCAGTTCCTGCTGGATGCCCAGGTCCAGCTGGTTGACCCACGGCGTGCGGGCGCCGTTGCGCTCGACGATCTTGCCGCGACGCGACGACAGGTACGGGTCGTTGTCGATGAACGCGTTGAACGCGTCGATCTGCGCCTGCGTGCCGATGTAGCTGACCTTCGAATCGTTGACCAGCGGCACGTAGGCCGGATCCTGGAAGATGCCGTCGCCGTTCAGGTCGCCGTTGATCAGCCAGGTGTACGGCAGGCCGCTGTGGCCGTTGTAGTACGCCGAGATGCTGGTCTTGTAGTCGCCGAAGAACGCGTGCTCCCAACCCAGCGAGGCCTTCAGCTGGTTGCGGATTTCCTGGGTGGCGGTCCGGGCGATGTTCTCGTTCGGATTCAGGCGCGACACGAACTGGTAGCTGGACCAGGCCTGCGAGGAGGTGTCGGAACCCACTTCGGTGGCGTGCGTCCAAGTGTAGCTGATGTTGCCGTACCAGCCCTTGCTCATCGGCTTGCTCAGGCTGAAGGTCAGGGCCGTGGACTTGCCCTGGTCGGTGTTGGTCAACACCGTGGACTGGTTGGAGTACCCGGCGATCAGGCCGTTGTTCTTGGCCGTGCCGCCCTTGGTGACCCAGTAGCTGTCGCGACCGTCCAGCAGCGTACCGTTCGGGGTGCCGATGTTCAGCGCGTTGTAGAACGCGGCGTCCTTGGCGCGGAACTGCTGGATTTCGGCGCTGCCGATCAGCCCCCACCACGGCAGCTCGGCGTCGTAACCCAGGCTGAGCTTCCACATGGTCGGCATCTTGAAATCGGGATCGATGGCATCGACCTGCGAACGCGCACCGCCGGCCACGCTGATCGTGGACGGAATCGGCTGGTTGAGCGGATCGGAGCTGGGATCCAGCGCCGCGTTACCGGTGGCATTGACGCAACCGGTGATCGCCGTGGTCCGGTAGGCACAGAACGCCACCGCATTGACGCCGTTGTTCTGGAACGGATTGGCCAGCCACACGTACGGCGGCACGCTCTGGAACAGGCCCACGCCGCCGCGCAACTGCGAATAGCGAGGGGTGTCGAAGGTGTAGTTGAACGCGAAACGCGGCATCACCACCTTGTTGCGGCTGCCCAGCTTGTAGCTGTTGGTGAAACCGAAGGTCTCCTCGAAACCGGGCTTTTCAGGCGGCTGGCCGTCGCTTTTCGGGATGTTGACGCGCACGCCGTAGGTCAAGGACAGGTTGCTATTGACCTGCCAGGTGTCCTGGATGAACGGACTGAGCTGGCTCATGCCGACGGAGGCGGCAGTGCTCATCACGTCGTCGGTCACAGTGAAGCTGTTGGTGGCGGCATCGTACGTGGCCGGTTGGCGCACGTCGTAGCGGTAGTACCTGCCGTCGATGAAATCCTGGACGCTGTCGTAGCTGTACACGCCGTGCAGGTCGCGCCCGTACAGGTTCAGCGCCTCGGTCTTCAGCCAGTCGAAGCCGAACTTGACCGCATGGTCGCCGGCGTACCAGGTGCCGAAGATCGATGCGGTGGTCTTCTTGCTGTCGATGGCGTTTTCGTGGCGATTGCGGTCCTCGCCGAAACGGATGCCGCCCTGGCTGCTGTTGTAGTTCTGGCTGGTGGTGGAGCCGATGGTGCCGATGTTGACGGTCGGGCCATTGTTGAAGGCGTTGCCGGCGATCTGCTCGAACTTCTGCTGACTGACCTTGACTTCGGTGCTGAAGTTGTCGCTCCAGTCGCTGAACAACTGCAGGCTGGTGTTCTTGGTCGTGCTGTTCTTGGTGTACCAGCGGCTGCTGAAGACCACGAAGTTGCCGCTCAGGTCATACGGCGACGGCAGGGTTTCCTCGGTCTGCTGGTAGGTCAGGCTGGCGCGGTGGTAATCGTTGATGTTCCAGTCGATCTTGCCCAGGTAGCGCTTCAGGCTCAGCTCGACGCCCAGGGCGCTGTCGTAGGTGCCCGGGTCCATGCCCTTGGCCTTGGCGGCGGCCACGACCGCATCCAGGTCCGCCTTGGAGATCTTGCCGCTGGCGATGGCCGCGGAACTGGTCGCATCACCGGCCAGGCCGGTGACTTCCTGCTCTTCGTACGATGCGAAGAAGAACAACCTGTCCTTGATGATGGGGCCGCCGATGGTGACGCCCTTGGTCGCGTCCTTGTCGAACTTGGTGTACTTCTGGTCGGTGACCGGGTTCTTGCCGACCATGTCTTCGGCGTTCTTGTAGACGTAGTAGACCGAGCCGTGGAATTCGTTGGTGCCCGACTTGGTCACGGCGTTGATGTTGGCGCCGATGCTGTCCTGGGCCACGTCGTAGTCGCTGACCTTGATGTCGTAGGCGGCGATGGTGTCGGTCGAGATCGGCGAACCGGTATAGGGCATGCCGTTGCTGTTCAGGCCGAACGGATCGTTCTGGCCCAGGCCGTCCACGGTGATGTTGTTGTAGCGGTTGTTCAGGCCCGCCACGGAAATGCGGCCCGTGCCCGAATCGGTGATGGCGATGCGCGGATCGAGGCGCGCGACGTCATCCAGCGAACGGTTGGTTGACGGGGTCAGTTCCAATTGGCGGCCGCTGATCGAAGTGCCCACGCCCTTGTTGTCGGGGTTGAAGATCGCCAGCGATTCGCGCGTGCCCACCACGGCGACCGTGCCCAAGGTGGTGGCATCGCCCGAATGCAGTTGGGCGTCGACGCTGCCGACCTTGTTCAGGTCGAGATAGATCCCTTCTTCGGTATCGGTACCGGCGCCGGCCTTGGTCACGGTGATCGTGTAGGGGCCGCCGACGCGCAGACCGCGCGCGATGTAGCGGCCGCTGGCGTCCGAGGTCGCACGGCTGACGGTGCCGGACTCGACGTGGGTGATCACCACTTCCGCACCGGCGACAGGCGCGCCGCTGGCGTCGGTGACCAGGCCGCTGACGCCGGCCGAGGTGCTCTGCGCGAAGACCGGGGCGGCAGCCAGCGCAGCCACCAGGCCCAACGCAAGCTTGGATTTCCGAAGATGACGGGATTGGTTCATTACGATGGACCTCTGGGATTGGCTTGGAATCGGTATGGTCGGGTCGGAAGGCGCAGCGGTTGCCCTGCGCACGAGCGACGACGTGACGATGACGGCTGAAAAAGGTTCCCTTGCCCTTCGAATCGAAGGCTCGAAGGTTAACTACAGATTAACACGGTAGGCCGGTTTTGTGACGCCCGCGTGACATCGTGCGGCATCGCATCAACGCGCTATCTCGTTGATGCTTAACGATTCAGATGCTGGGCGGTGACAATTTCAGGTAAGTGCCTATGCCGTCTAGGAACATCTGCACCGACAGGGCCACCAGCAGCATGCCCATCAGGCGCTCGATGGCGGTCAGGGCGCGCCGGCCGAGCAGCCGATACAGCACGGTGGCGGAGAACAGGATCGCCGCCGTCGCCCCCCAGGCGATCAGCAGGGCCAGCGACCATTCGCCCAAGCGGGCCGGCTCGGTGCTGCCCATCAGCATCACCGCGGCCATGCCCGAGGGCCCAGCGACCAGCGGAATGGCCAGCGGCACGATGAACGGCTCGCCGCCCGGCAGTTCGCCCATCAGGCCTTCCGGGCGCGGGAAGATCATGCGGATGCCGATCACGAACAGGACGATGCCGCCGGCGATCTGCACCGATTCCTGGCGCAAGTGCATCAGTTCCAGGAAATGCCGCCCGGCCCACAGGAAACCCATCAGCACCGCCAGCGCGATCAACAGTTCGCGCACCACCACCACGCGCTGGCGCCGGGGCGGCAGCGGCTTCAGCACGCTGAGGAAGATCGGGATGTTGCCCAGCGGGTCGAGGATCAGGAACAGCAGCAAGGCCGCGGAAAGAATGGTCATGCGCCAAGCCTCCACACTTGTCCGCGATGCTTCGCTCCGACCGGCGACAGCAGCTCGACGCAGGCCGCGGCATAGGCGTCCGGATCGCGCAGCGCGACGTCGGTGTCGTCGGCATAGGCCCGGGAACGCAGCGGCGTGCGCATCGGCCCCGGCTGCAGCCCGGAAACCCGCACCGGCGACGAAGCCAGTTCCGCGTGCAGCATGCCGACCAACGACGCCAGCGCCGGCTGGACGACGCCGTAGCCGCCCCAGTAGGCCTGCCCGGTCAGCGCCGGATCGTTGACCGCGAACGCCACCGCGGCATCCGGCGCCTGCTTCAGCAGCGGCAGGCAGGCCTGGGTCAGCCACCATGGCGCGGTCAGGTTGACGTGCACGGCGCGGGCGAAGGCGACCGGGTCGGTGTGCTCCAGCGGGGTCAGGCCACGGAATTCGGCCGCGCAGTGCAGCAGGCCATCCAGGCGCCCCAGCTCGTCCTGCACGCGCTGCGCCAGTTCGGCGTAGTCGTCGGGCGCGGCGCCTTCCAGGTCCAGCGGATACAGCAGCGGTTCGGCGCCGGCCTGCGCACAGGCGTCATAGACGCGGTTCAACTTCGGCAGCCTGCGGCCGAGCAGGACCACGGTGGCGCCGGCTTCGGCGCAGGCGCACGCCGCGGCGGCGCCCAGGCCACCGTGCGCGCCGCAGACCAGCACCGCGCGCCCCTGCAGCGCGCGTGCGTCGCGGACGGGAAGCGAAACCAGGCTCACTGAAGCGCCGCTTCGGCGACGATGCGCGACAGTTCGCCCGACTCGAGCAGCTCGAGGGTGATGTCGCAGCCGCCGATCAGTTCGCCGTGGATGAACAGTTGCGGGAAAGTCGGCCAGTTGGAGAATCGCGGCAGGTTGGCGCGGATCTCGGGCTCTTCCAGCACGTTGATCGTGTGGATCGACTCCGCGCCGGCCTCGCGCAGCGCCTGCACGGCGCGACTGGAAAAGCCGCACATCGGGAACTCCGGCGTTCCCTTCATGAACAGCACGAGCGGATGCCCGTCGATTTCGGCCTGGATGCGTTCCATCACCGACATGGTGTTTTTCTCCGGCATTGACGGCCTGCAAAGCAGCGGTGGGGGTAAACTGCCATTGTAATCCCCCCGATGAATTTCCACCGCCAAGCCAGAGGAACCGCCATGGCCATCGAACTGCCTCCCCTTCCCTACGACCGCACCGCGCTGGAGCCGCACATTTCCGGCGAAACCATCGATTTCCACTACGGCAAGCACCACAAGGCCTACGTCGACAACCTCAACAAGCTGATCGAGGGCACCGAATTCGCCGACCTGTCGCTGGAGGAGATCGTGCGCAAGTCGTCCGGCGGCATGTTCAACAACGCCGCGCAGATCTGGAACCACACCTTCTACTGGAACGGCCTGAAGCCCGACGGCGGCGGCGAGCCGACCGGCAAGCTGGCCGAACTGATCAACGCCGCGTTCGGCAGCTTCGACAAGTTCAAGGAAGAATTCACCAAGACCGCCATCGGCACCTTCGGCTCGGGCTGGGGCTGGCTGGTGCAGCGCCCGGACGGCTCGCTGGGCCTGGTCAGCACTTCCAACGCGGCCACCCCGCTGACCGGCGAAGACAAGCCGCTGCTGACCATCGACGTGTGGGAACACGCCTACTACATCGACTATCGCAACGCGCGGCCGAAGTACGTCGAGTCGTTCTGGGCGCTGGTCAACTGGGATTTCGTGGCGTCGAACCTGCGCTGATCGCCCGCACATCCCGCCACAGCGAAGGCCGGGGCGACCCGGCCTTCGTCGTATCCATAATCCGTCAGTGCAGGAGCGCTCTCGAGCGCGACCGGAAACGCGCCGGCTGACGGATTTCTCCGCGTAGCGCCATCTGTCGGATCGCGCTCGAGAGCGCTCCTACCGGAGGCGGTCGACCACCGGCGCGACCTGCGCTTCGCGGCCCAGCGCGGCACCGACGCGCCGCAAGGCCTCGGCAAGCTCCGCCTTCGAATCGGCCCGCAGCGTCGCGTGCCCGACCTTGCGCCCGGCGCGCGGCGACTTGCCGTAGTCGTGCCAGTGGCCGCCGGCCTCGCCCAGCACGGCGGCGGCCGCGGGCATCGCGCCGATCCAGTTCAGCATGCAGGCGTGGCCGAGCATCCGCGTCGCGCCCAATGGCAGGCCGAGCACCGCGCGCAGATGGTTCTGGAACTGCGAGGTTTCCGCGCCTTCGAGCGTCCAGTGGCCGGAGTTGTGCACGCGCGGGGCCATCTCGTTGGCCAGCAGCTCGCCGTCCTTGCAGAACAGTTCCAGCGCGAACACGCCGACATAGTCGGTCTTCTCCGCCAGCCGGCGCGCATGGGCGACCGCCTTGTCGGCCAGCGCGTCGTCCACCCGCGCCGGCGCAAGGCTGGCCGAAAGCACCCCGTCGACGTGCCAGTTTTCGGTCAGCGGCCAGCTGCGGAATTCGCCGTCGCGGCCACGCACGACTATCACCGAGAGTTCGCGTTCGAACGGCACGAAGGCCTCGACGATCAATCCGACCTTGTCCGCCTGCGGACCCAGTGCGGCCCATGCCGCGTCGGCGTCGGCCGCCGTGCGGATACGGAACTGGCCCTTGCCGTCATAGCCCAGTCGCCGCGTCTTCAGGATGCAAGGCACGCCGACCCGGGCCAGCGCGGCATCGAATTCCCCGCGCGTGGCGACGGCGGCGAAATCCGGCACCGGGATGTCGAGTTCGCGGAACAGGGTCTTTTCCGCCAGCCGGTCCTGGGCCACGGCCAGCGCGCGCGGATTGGGGAACACCGGCACCCGTTCGCTGAGCCACTGCGCGCTTTCGGCCGGCACGTTCTCGAAATCGAAGGTGGCCACGTCGATCTTCGACGCGAATTCGGCCAGCGCGCGTTCGTCGCGATAGTCGCCGACCAGCAGCGGCGCGAACTGGCCCGCGCAGGCATCGGCCACCGTGTCCATGGCCAGGAAGCGCAGGCCCAGCGGCGCGCCGGAAAGCGCCAGCATGCGGGCCAGCTGCCCGCCCCCCAAAATACCTACTGTCGTCATGCGCGGAAATGCTCCACGAAACCGGATCGCCGATCACGGCGAACCCGCACGGCACCGACTCCCCCTCTCCCGCTTGCGGGAGAGGGATGGGGTGAGGGCGGCAAAAATGCACGCACCGCATGCACGACAGTGCCTACCATGGTCATGCCGGCAAACGCGGATCGTCCGCGGCCAGCACATCGCCGGTCTGCCTCTCGCGGAAGGCGGCCAGCGCCACGCCGATGGCCGGATGTTCCGCCGCCAGCAGCGCCGCGGCGAACAGCGCCGCATTGGCCGCGCCGGCATTGCCGATGGCGAAGGTGGCCACCGGGACGCCCGCGGGCATCTGCACGATGGACAGCAGCGAATCCAGCCCGCTCAACGCCTTCGACTGCACCGGCACGCCCAGCACCGGCACCGCGGTCTTGGCCGCCAGCATGCCCGGCAGGTGCGCCGCGCCGCCCGCGCCGGCGACGATCGCGCGCAGGCCGCGCGAGGCTGCGGCTTCGGCATACGAGAACAGCACGTCCGGCGTGCGGTGCGCGGAAACCACCTTCACTTCGTAGGGAACGCCCAGCGCATCCAGCTTCTGCGCGGCGTGTTGCATCGTGTCCCAGTCGGAACGCGAGCCCATCACGATGCCGACCAGCGGCAGGGAGTGGTTGGCGGTCATGGCCGTCCCCGGCTTCCAAAAAAGCATTTTAGCGAAACGGGATTCGGGATTGGGGATTACCGGACATTTGTCCGTTGAAAGCCGGGATTGGCAAAAGCAGTGGAAACGACGGACGAGGTGGTACGCTTTTCGACGAATCCCCAATCCCGAATCCCAGCGTCATGGACCGCAAACTGCTCGACATCCTCTGCTGCCCGGCCTCGCGCCAGCCGCTGGCCCTGCTGGAACCGCGCGGGCTGGAGGCGCTGAACCAGGCCATCGCCGCCGGCGCGGTGAAGCGCGTGGACGACGCCCCGCAAGGCGACGCGCTGCGCGAGGCGCTGGTGACCCGCGACCGCAAGACCGTGTACCGAGTGGACGACGGCATTCCGGTATTGCTGGTCGAGGAAGGCATCGCCACCGCGCAGGTCGAAGGCTTCCCCGGCGCATGAGCGAACCCGGCTTCGCCGATGCCGTCGAGCCGCCACCGCACGCGGTGGTGCAGGCCAACGTCGCCGCCGCGCTGGCGGAAGACCTCGGCGGCGGCGACGTCACCGCGGCGCTGCTGCCGGATGCCGAAGACATCGCCTACCTGCTGTGCAAGCAGGACGCGGTGATCGCCGGGCGTCCGTGGTTCGATGCCTGCCACCAGGCGCTGGATCCCCGCGTGCGCATCGACTGGCGCGTGCATGAAGGCGAGCGCGTCCGTGCCGGCACCGTGCTGGCCACGCTGGCCGGCCGCAGCCGCGCGCTGGTCTCGGCCGAGCGCAGCGCGCTGAATTTCCTGCAGACGCTGTCCGGCACGGCCACCGTCACGGCCGCCTTCGTCGATGCGGTGCGCGGCACCCGGGCGAAGATCCTCGACACCCGCAAGACCCTGCCCGGCCTGCGCCTGGCGCAGAAATACGCGGTGCGCGCCGGCGGCGGCGTCAACCACCGCATCGGCCTGCACGACGCGGTGATGCTGAAGGAGAACCACATCCGCGCGTTCGGCTCGGTGGCCGCCGCGATCCACGCCGCGCGCGCCGCGCAGCCGTTGCTGCCGCTGATCGTCGAGGTGGAAACGCTGGTGCAACTGCAAGAAGCGCTGGAGGCAGGCTGCAAACGCATCCTGATCGACGACTTCGACGCGGACGCGCGCCGCGAGGCGGTGAAGATCGCCGACGGCAGGATTCCGCTGGAAGTCTCCGGCAGCGTGGACCTGGCCAGGGTCCGCGCGATCGCCGAGGACGGCGTCGACTGCATTTCCATCGGCGCGCTGACCAAGCACGTGCAGGCCATCGACCTGTCGATGAAGCTGGGTCCCGTGCCGGCGCAGTACGACGGACCGTAGCCATGGGCGTCATCCTGCTGATGATCCTCGGCGCCGCGGCGTTCTCGTACTGGAACGCGGCGCGGGCCGCCGCCGAACGCGCCGGGCAGCTGGGGCGCAACGCCTGCGAAGCGGCGCAGGTGATCTGGCTGGACCAGAGCGTGCACGCGACCGGCATCCGCCTGCGCCGCAACGAGGACGGGAAACTGGGCTTCGAACGTACCTTCCGCTTCGACTATTCCCACGACGGCGTCGAGCGCCACAGCGGCAGGCTGGTGCTGCGCGGCGACCAGCTGGTGTCGTTCGTCGGGCCGGTGAAGCCGACCGTGGTGCCGTTCGAACGATTGAACTGAAACCGGGCGGTTTCCGCGCGGCCGCTCAGCGGCCCTCCTCGTGTTCATCGCCGGCCGCAAGGCTTCCCTCGATGCCCGCACCCATGCCGGCGCCCATCATGCCGCCGCCCTTGCCGCCCGCACCGCTGCCCTTGCCGCCGCCTTTCTCCTCGCCCTTCCCACCTTCGCCCTTGCCGCTTTTGCCGGCGACCACGCGCGCCGGGCCCTGCGACGGAATCGACAGGCCCGCCGGGATCGGATCCAGGTCCAGCACCTGGCGGATGAAATCGCGCAACGACACGACCAGCGCGTGGGTATGGGTCGGGCGGCCCGCCGCGAGTTCGGCGGCCGCCTGCGTCGCCAGCCGCACCTGCGGCTCGGTGCCCAGCAGGATGACGTCGGACAGCGCGGCTTCGACTGCGTCGCGCATGCGCCGCGCGCGATCGCTGCCCGACGGATCGCCCGCCGCCGCACCCGTGCTTCGACGCCGCAGATCGCGCAGATGCGTCGGGTCCACCGCCAGGTCGCCGGTGAAGGATCCGCCCAGCGTCTTGTAGGCCGCGATCAGCGTACGCAGGCGCTCGTTGATCTGCCGGTTCTCGCGCTCGCGGCGCTGCTGCACGCGCTGCATCACGACCAGGCGGATGCCGACGCCGATCAGGGTGACGATGGCCAAACCCAGCAGGGTCGTCAGCACGCCCTGCCACGAACTGAAGTCCAGGTTGCGCATCTGTTGCTCCGGGTCGTTGCGCGTTGATCGGCGCAGGCGCGCCCTTGAGCGCCCTACTTCACCACGCGCAGGAACGGCGGCCGCTTGCCGCCCGTCGGCGCGTCGTCCGGCGCCGGGGTCCCGGGCGGCGGCGCGTCGTCATCGCCATCGGGACCGGACGCCTCGGCGACGTCTTCCGGCAAGGCCATGCCCTGCCCGGTCTCGCGCGAATAGATCGCCAGCACCGCCGAGACCGGCACCCGCACCGCATGGCTCACCCCGCCGAAGCGCGCGCTGAAGCTGACCTCGTCGTTGCCGATCACCAGGTGCGCCACCGCGCGCTGGGCGATGTTCAGCACCACCTTGCCTTCCTTCACCGCGCTGGCCGGCACCTGCACGCCCGGCCGCGTCGCATCGACCAGCAGGTGCGGCGTCATGTCGTTGTCGGCGATCCATTCCGCCAGCGCCCGCAGCAGGTACGGGCGATGGCTGGTCATGCGCGGGGGGGCGTCGGTCATGCGCGAAGTTTAGCCCCTCTCCCTCCGGGAGAGGGGTTGGGGCGAGGGTTCGGCGGAGAGACTTTCGCCCATCGCCCGCGCAAGTCCCGCCACAAGCGTCGTGCGCATGTTGAATCGCTACCGGAAAACCAGCGTCACAACTTCGCCGAACCCTCATCCGGCGCTTCGCGCCACCCCCGACTAAAGCATTCGGGGGCAGGCTCTTCTCCCGAGGGGAGGAGGAAAAGGCATCACGCCGGGATGTCGCGCAGCTTCTTTTCCTGATCGGTCAGGCTGCGGACGAAGCCGGGGTTGCGGAAGATGCGGTTGCCGTAGTCCTCGATGGCCTTGCCGTCCTTCGGCAGCGGGATGTCCAGCGACGGCAGACGCCAGATGATCGGCGCCATCGCGCAATCGGCCAGGCTCATCTCCGGGTTCAGGAAGAACTTGCTGGCCTTGAACAGCGGCACCGAAGCGGTCAGCAGCTCCTTCAGGCGCTTGCGCGCGGCTTCCGCCTGGGCTTTGCTGCCCAACTGGATCGCCTGCACCTGCGGCACCCAGTCGTGCTCGATGCGCAGCATCGCCAGGCGCAGCCGTGCGCGCGACAGCGGATCGACCGGCATCAGCGGCGGATGCGGATAACGCTCGTCCAGGTATTCGCTGACCACCGAGGCCGCGTACAGCACCAGGTCGCGCTCGACCAGGGTCGGCACCGAGTGGTACGGATTGAGGTCGATCAGGTCCTCGGGCGGGTTCTGCGGGTCTACCGGCACCAGGTCGTAGGTGACGCCCTTGGCCGACAGCACCAGGCGCACCCGGTGGCACAACACGTCGTCTACCGAGGAAAACAGGGTCAGGGTGTTGCGCATGCGTGGACTCGTAGCCATCAGGCCCTCCGACGACCGGAAACCGCCGGTCGCATCGACGCCGCCAGCCCCTTGCCGGCGGTCGCCACGGTTCTGGCGAGGCGCTCCCCGGTCCCCGTTCGGGAACCCGTTATTGCGAAAGCCCTTGCCAGAGGCCGCGTCTGCCGATGCGCGCACCCTTGCGGGAGCGTCGCATCAATGCACGTCGCGCCAGTATTCCTGCTTCAGCAGATAGGCCAGCAGGGCCAGCACCGCCAGGAACAGGATCGCCCACACGCCGATGCCCTGGCGCTTGAGTGCCGCCGGCTCGCCGGCGTATTCGAGGAAGTTGGTGATGTCGCGCACCGCCCGGTCGTACTCCTGCGGCGGGACGCTGCCCGGCTGGGTCACCTTCAGCGACTCGACCGGGCGCTCGCCGGTGGAGTCGGCCTTGCCGTACTCGGCATGCTGCAGGCCCTGCATCTCCCACAGCGGGTTCGGCATCGAGGCGTTGGGGAACAGCTTGTTGTTCCAGCCCAGCGGCCGCGCCTCGTCCAGGTAGAACGACTTGAGGTAGGTGTAGACCCAGTCGCTGCCGCGCACGCGCGAGATCAGGCTCAGGTCCGGCGGCATCTTGCCGAACCACTTCTTGCCATCGGCCTCCGCCAGCGAGACGTGGACCTGGTCGCCGATCTTGCCGCCGGTGAAGTTGAGGTTCTGCATCACCTCTTCCTCGGTCAGGCCCAGGTCCTCGGCCATGCGCGAATAGCGCAGGTACTTCAGCGAATGGCAGCCGGAGCAATAGCCCATGTACAGGCTGGCGCCGCGCTGCAGCGACGCCTTGTCGCCCAGGTCGTTGCCGGCCTGCTGCAGGTCGCCGCCTTCGCTGGCCGCGGCGGCGGCGGACAGCAGCAGCGCGCCGGCCAGTGCCAGCAGGCGGGCAGTGAGATTCTTAGTCATGCGTCGTCACCCGTTCCGGCACCGGCTTGGTCGAATCGATCTTGGTCCACCACGGCATGGTCAGGAAGAAGAGGAAGTAGAGTACGGTCAGCACGCGGCCGATGATCGTCTCCACCGGGTTGGTGCCGGGACCGAAACCGATCAGGCCCAGCCAGACGAAGCACACCGTGAACAGCGCCAGCATCGCCCACGACAGCTTGCCGCGATAGCGGTACGACTTGACCTTGGCCCTGTCCAGCCATGGCACTAGGAACAGCATCACGATCGCGCCGAACATCACCAGCACGCCCCACAGCTTGATGCCGAAGAACGACGGCACCACGCGCAGCATCGCGTAGTACGGGGTGAAGTACCACACCGGCTTGATGTGCGACGGCGTCACCAGCGGGTTGGCCTCGGTGAAGTTGTCGTGCTCCAGGAACACGCCGCCGACGTTGGGGATGAAGAAGATGATGAAGGCCGCCACGATCAGCAGCATGCACACGTAGAAGAAGTCCTTCACCGTGTAGTACGGATGGAACGGCACGCCGTCGGCCGGCGCGGTCGGCGACCAGCGGTTGCCCTTCGGGCCCTTCTTGATCTCCACGCCGTCCGGGTTGCTGGAACCCACCTCGTGCAGCGCGCCCAGGTGCAGCACCACCAGCAGCAGCAGCACCAGCGGCAGCGCGATCACGTGCAGGGCGAAGAAGCGGTTGAGGGTGGCGTCGGACGGGATGTAGTCGCCCATGATCCACTCGGTCAGGCCCTGGCCGATCACCGGGATGGCGCCGAACAGCGAGATGATCACCTTGGCGCCCCAGAACGACATCTGGCCCCACGGCAGAACGTAGCCCATGAAGGCCTCGGCCATCAGCACCAGGTAGATCAGCATGCCGAGGATCCACACCAGCTCGCGCGGCTTCTGGTAGCTGCCGTACATCAGGCCGCGGAACATGTGCAGGTACACCACGATGAAGAACAGCGATGCGCCGGTGCTGTGCATGTAGCGGATCAGCCAGCCCCACGACACGTCGCGCATGATGTACTCGACCGACGCGAAAGCTTCCGCGGCGCTCGGCTTGAAGTGCATGGTCAGGAAGATGCCGGTCAGGATCTGGTTGACCAGCACCACCATCGACAGCACGCCGAAGATGTACCAGAGGTTGAAGTTCTTCGGAGCGTAGTACTCCGTCATGTGCTTGCGGTAGAAGGGCATGAAGCCCGGCGCGCGCGCGGTGAACCAGTCCCACACGTTGTTGGCGGTGCGCACAATCACGTTCGTACTCATGGCTTACGCGGCCCCCTGCGGATCTTCGCCGATCACGATGGTGTTGTCGTCCGCGAAGCGGTACGGCGGCACCGGCAGGTTGGCAGGCGCCGGCTGCGACTTGAACACCCGTCCGGCCAAGTCGTAGCGCGACTTGTGGCACGGGCAGAAGTAGCCGCCCTTCCAGTCCGGATCGAACGGTTCGGGCTTGATCTCCGGCACGAAGTCCGGGGCGCAGCCCAGATGGGTGCACACGCCGATCAGCACCAGGATCTCCGGCTTGATCGAGCGGTGCTCGTTCTGCGCGTACTGCGGCTGCTGGTCGGCGTTGGCCGACTTCGGGTCGGCGACGATGGCGTCCATCTTCGGCAACTGCGCCAGCATCTGCGAGGAGCGGCGGGCGATGAAGATGGGCTGCCCGCGCCAGGCGATGCCGCTGAGCTGCTGGCCTTCCTGCAGGGCGCTGATATCGACCGAAACCGGCGCGCCGGCCTGCTTGGCGCGCTCGCTGGGGTTCCAGGACTTGATGAACGGCACTGCTGCGAATCCGGCGCCGACCGCGCCGACCACGGTCGTGGTCGCGGTCAGGATCCGGCGTCGGCCCGTATTCACGGGGCCATGGACCTCATCGTTGGCCATCCGGCACTCCAGGGAACTGTCTAAAGGTAGCTAATGTGGCTGCCATGGCCCGCGCGAATTCCCCCGCCCGGGCCGTGTTGCGCAATCTGACGGCCAAGTGTAGCGGAAGGCCTGAACGGCCGACAACTTCACCTATGAAATCAAGGGGTTGGCGGAGACGCCTAGCGGGCCGCAAGCAGCCCGCGGTAGCGCTCGGCCAGGACGCCGACCCGCTGCACGTAGCGCTGGGTCTCGTTGTACGGCGGCACGCCGCCGTGGCGGTCCACCGCGCCCTCGCCGGCGTTGTAGCCGGCCGCGGCCTTGGTCAGGTCGCCGTTGTAGCGCTTCAGCAGCCAGGCCAGGTACTGCACGCCGCCGCGGATGTTCTGCCCGGCGTTGAACGCGTCGGTCACGCCGAAGCGACGCGCCGTGGCCGGCATCAGCTGCATCAGCCCCTGCGCGCCCACCCGCGACAGGGCCAGCGGGTTGTACGAGGATTCGGCGTGCATGATCGCGCGGATCACCGCCTCGTCGACGCCGAATTCCCGCGAAGCCGCGGCGATTTCGTCCCGGTAGGCGCTGGTGTTCAACCGCAGCGTGCCGAAGTCGAGACCCGGGTTGCCGCAGGCGTAGCAGGTCTCGACGTAGCTGTAGCGGATGGTGCGCAGGCTGGCCACCTCCACGCCGCGTGGCCGCAGGCTGGTGTAGTGGCGCACGCCGTCCTGGATGTAGGAATAGACCTGCCCGCTGACCACCCGGCGCGGCGCGGCGCTGCTATTGGCCGACGATTGGGCGGTCGCCGGCACCGCCGGCGTCGATGCGGGCGCATCGGACGATTGCGCACCCAGCGCGCCGGACTGGGTAACCGGCGTGGCGACGGTCGAGATGCCGCCGACCGTCGCCGGTGCGGAAACGCCGCGCGGCGCCCGCTCGGGCGTGTAGTGGCTGACGATGGTGCAGGCGGCGCCGGCCGGGCGCTTGCTGACATAGGACGGCACGCCGTCGGCGCCGACGCATTTGTACAGGGTGCCGGCGCTGGCCGGCAGCGCGACCGCGGCCAGCAATATCCCCAGCAGCGGCAGTCTCCCCCTCATGCGGTCCAGTGTCCCCAATTCGCCCATGCTTGCCAAGTCCTTGTCCGGAAAAGGAACTCCATGCAGGGTCGGCGCAGATGCGCATGCATGCGGGCCGACCTGCTTCCCGATCAAACGCCAACCCGGCACGGAAGCGGACGATTACACTAGCGGCCCATTCCACAGCCCTCCGGCGCGGACTAACCGCCGCCCACCCGGAACCGCCATGACCGACACCGTCTCCCGGGGCCTACTGCCCCTGCCCTCCGCCCTGCCGCGCAAGCCTGCACGGACGCGCGGGAAGCTCTACATCAAGACCCACGGTTGCCAGATGAACGAGTACGACTCGGCCCGCATGGCCGACGTGCTGGCCGAAGCCGAGGGCCTGGAGCTGACCGACACCCCCGAGGACGCCGACGTGGTACTGGTCAACACCTGCTCGATCCGCGAGAAGGCGCAGGAGAAAGTGTTCAGCCAGCTCGGCCGCTGGAAGGCGCTGAAGGCCGGCGGCCGCGACGTCATCATCGGCGTGGGCGGCTGCGTCGCTTCCCAGGAAGGCGAAGCCATCGTCAAGCGCGCGCCGTACGTGGACCTGGTATTCGGCCCGCAGACCCTGCACCGCCTGCCCGAACTGATCCGCGCGCGCCGCGAACAGAACCGGCCGCAGGTCGACATCAGCTTCCCCGAGATCGAGAAGTTCGACCGCCTGCCCGAGCCGCGCGCCGAAGGCCCGTCGGCGTTCGTGTCGATCATGGAAGGCTGCAGCAAGTACTGCAGCTTCTGCGTGGTGCCGTACACCCGCGGCACCGAGGTCAGCCGCCCGTTCGAGGACGTGCTGGTGGAAGTGGCGCAACTGGCCGCACAGGGCGTGCGCGAGATCAACCTGCTCGGCCAGAACGTCAACGCCTACCGCGGCCCCTACGGCGACGGCGAAGTGGCGGACCTGGGCCTGCTGATCCGTGCCATCGCCGAGATCGACGGTGTCGGCCGCATCCGCTTCACCACCTCGCATCCGCTGGAGTTCTCCGACTCGCTGGTCGAGGCCTATCGCGACGTGCCCAAGCTGGCGAATTTCCTGCACCTGCCGGTGCAGGCCGGCAGCGACCGCATCCTCGCCGCGATGAAGCGCGGCTACACCACGCTGGAGTTCAAGCAGAAGATCCGCAAGCTGCGCGCGGTGCGCCCGGACATCTCGATTTCCTCGGATTTCATCGTCGGCTTCCCCGGCGAAACCGACGCCGATTTCGACAAGACCATGAAGCTGATCGAGGACATCGGCTTCGACCAGAGCTTCAGCTTCATCTATTCGCGCCGCCCCGGCACGCCGGCGGCCGACCTAGAGGACGACACACCCGATCCGGTCAAGCATGCGCGGCTGGACCGCCTGCAGAAGCGCATCAACGCATTCGCCGCCGCCATCTCGCAGGCGATGGTCGGCACGGTGCAGAGCGTGCTGGTCGAAGGCCCGTCGAAGAAGAATCCGAACGAGCTGACCGGCAAGACCGAGAACATGCGCTCGGTCAATTTCCCGGGCCATCCGCGCCTGGTCGGGCAATTCGTCGATGTGGTCATCACCGAAGCGATGACCAATTCGCTGCGTGGCCGGGTGGCGACGAACGAAAACACCACGCTGTAGCCATTGTGCAAAGCGGATCTTGACCCGCCCTGCATGGTCGCGACACGTCGGTGGCGGGTCGAGACCCGCCCTACCGGGCTTCGTACACCGGCTTGCCGTCGACGTAGGTCGCGCGCACGTCCAGCGTGCGCAGCTGCGCGTCCGGCACCGCCAGCGGGTCTTCGGCCAGCACCACGAAATCGGCGCGCTTGCCGGGCGCCAGGCTGCCCAGTTCGTTTTCGGCGAATCCCGCATACGCGGCATCGAGGGTGAAGCCGCGCAGCGCCTCGAACGCGGTCAGTTTTTCCTGCGGCATCCAGCCGCCGGCCGGTTTGCCTTCGGCGTCGGCGCGGGCCACGGCGGAATACAGGCCGAGGCGCGGATCGACCGATTCCACCGGGAAATCCGAGCCGAAGGCCAGGCGCGCGCCGCTGTCGCGCAGCTGCCGCCAGGCATAGGCGCCGACGATGCGCTGCGGACCGACCCGGTCCTCCGCCCACGGCATGTCGCTGGTCGCGTGGGTCGGCTGCATCGAGGCGATCACGTGCAGCTTGGCGAAGCGCAGCAAGTCGGCGGGCGACAGGATCTGCGCGTGCTCGACGCGCCAGCGATGGTCGCTGGCCGCATCCGCGCCCAGCGCTTTCTCATAGGTGTCGAGCGTGAGCCGGTTGCCGCGATCGCCGATGGCGTGGGTCGCCACCTGCACGCCGCAGCGCTTGGCCTTCGCGCTGGCGGCGGCCAGTTCCTCGGCCGACATCACCAGCAGGCCGCGGTTGCCGTGATCGTCGCTGTAGTCTTCCAGCATCGCCGCGCCACGGCTGCCCAGCGCGCCATCGGCGTACAGCTTCACCGTGCGCATCTGCAGGCGACCGGACGGGTGCCGGTACAGGCCGCTGGCGCACAACGATTCCAGCGCGGCGTTGTTGCCATCGGCCATCGCGTAGATGCGCAGCGGCATCTGGCCGCGGTCGGCCAGGCGCTGGTAGCGATGCAATCCGGCCAGGCTGACGCCGGCGTCGTGCACGCCGGTCAGGCCGTGTTCGACCGCCGCCTGCATGCCCAGCGCCAGCGCGCGCTCGGAAGTGGCTTCATCGGGCGCGGGCTGGGCTTCATCGACCAGTCCCATCGCGTTGTCGATGAAGATGCCGGTCGGCTTGCCGGTCGCATCGCGCTGGATCATCCCGCCGTCCACCTGCCAGTCGCCCGAAAGGTCGCGCGCCACCCTGCGCATGGCCGCGGTGTTGGCCCAGCCCGCGTGGCCATCGATGCGCGACAGCCATACCGGGCGATCCGGAAACAGCGCATCCAGTTCCGCCGCGGTCGGGAACTTCTTCTCCGGCCAGTCGTTCTGGTCCCAGCCGCCGCCCAGCAGCCATTCGCCCGGCTTCAGCCCGGCCGCCTTGGCCTTGAGTCGCTCGAAGATCTCCGCCTTGTCGCGGGTATCGACCAGGTCCGCGCCCATCATCGCGAAACCGAGCCCGCCGACGTGCGCGTGCGCGTCGATCAGGCCGGGCACCACGGTGGCAGCGCCCACGTCGAGGCGTCGCGCACCGGGATATCGCTTGAGCAATCCGGCCGTGTCGCCGAGCGCGAGGATGCGCCCCTGTTCGTCATAGGCCATCGCCTGCACGCGCGGCTGCGCGACTTCCATCGTGTGGATCCGCGCCGCACTGAGCACCGTCACCTTCGCCGCCCACGCCTGCATGGGCAGCGCGAGCACCGCCACCGACAGCATCAAGCCGAACTTCCGCATTCCCGTCGCCCCCGCCGCACAAGAGCTTGCCACTGTGCGCAAACGCCGGCGCCAACGCAAGCACTGCCTCGCAAGGCCTCAATCCAGCCGCTTGCGGAAGCGCAGGATCGCCATTCCCATCATCGCCACCGCGAACGCGGCCAGCGCGGCGAATTCGCGCCACAGGTCGGCGATGCCCGCGCCGCGCAGCATGATCCCGCGGATCATGCGCAGGAAATGCGTCAGCGGCAGTATTTCCGCGAACCATTGCACGATGAGCGGCATCCCCGCGAACGGGAACATGAAGCCCGACAGCAGCATCGATGGCAGGAACGCGAAGAAGGTCATCTGCATCGCCTGGAACTGCGATTTCGCCAATGTCGAGATCATCAGCCCGAGCGCGAGGTTGGCGACGATCAGCAGGCCCGAGGCGAGGTAGACGTCGAGCACGCTGCCGCGCACCGGCACCTGGAACAGCCACAGCCCCAGCAGCAGCACCAGCGTGGTCTGCACCAGGCCGATCACGACATAGGGCAGCACCTTGCCGATCATCAGTTCCGCGCTGGTGATCGGCGTGGCGATCAGCAGTTCCATGTTGCCGCGCTCGCGCTCGCGCACGATCGACACGCCGGTGAACAGCACCATGGTCATGGTCAGGATGATCCCGATCAGGCCCGGCACGATGTTCACCGCCGATCTCCGTTCCGGGTTGTAGAAGCTGACCACGCCGATCTGCTGCGGCGTGGTTTCGCGCGTACCGGTGGCGTTGGCCAGCGCGCGACTGTTGTCCAGCGGCGTCTGCGCCAGCTGCACCGCCGCGCTCTGCACCACGGTGTCGCTGCCGTCGACCAGCACCTGCACCGCCTCGCGACCGTCGATGCGGCGGCGTTCGAAATCCGGCGGCACCACCACGCCGACGCTGATCTGGCCACGGCGCAGCGCGTCCATCAGCTCCTGCGGGGTATTCGCCGCCAGCGTCGGCGCGATCACGCCGGTCGCGACCATGTCCATCACCAGTGCGCGCGAACCGGCGGTGTTGGCCTGGTCGGCGATGCCGGCGGTGAGCCCGCGCAGGTTCATGTTGATCGCGTAGCCGAACAGCACCAGCTGCATCACCGGGATGCCGACGATCATCGCCAGGGTGATGCGGTCGCGGGCCAGTTGCCGCAATTCCTTGGCCATCACCGCGAGCAGGCGTTGCAGTTTCATGCGGCCTCGCTTTGCGCATGCTGGCCATGCGTCGCGGACACGAACACATCCTCCAGGTTCGGTTCCGACGCTGCCACTTCGGCCTGCAGACCGGCCTTGCGCAGCGCCTCGTCGATGTGCGGCCGCGCGTCGCCGTTTTCCGCGACCAGCACGCGCAGGCTGTTGCCGATCTGGGCGACGCTGAGCACGCCGGGCAAATCCACCAGCGCCTGCTGCGCGCGCCGCGGTTGCGCGGCCCGCACTTCCAGCGTGCGCCCGGCCAGCGCCGCCGCGAGCTCGCCCGGCGTACCGTCGGCGACGAGGCGGCCGGAATCGAGGATGGCGATGCGATGGCAACGCTCGGCCTCGTCCATGTAATGCGTCGAGACCAGCAGCGTGGTGCCGGCGTCGGCGAGGTCGAAGAGTTTTTCCCAGAAATCGCGGCGCGATTCCGGATCGACCGCGCTGGTCGGTTCGTCGAGGAACAGCAGTTCCGGCTCGTGGATCACCGCACCGGCCAGGGCGAGGCGCTGTTTCTGCCCGCCGCTGAGGGTGCCCGCGAGCTGCTTCTGCCGGTCGCTGAAATGGTATTCGTCGACGAGTTCGTCGATGCGCTTGCGCACGCGAACCTTGTCGAGCCCCTGCACCGCGGCGAGGAATTCCAGGTTCTCGCGCACCGTCAGGTCCTCGAACAGCGAGAATTTCTGGGTCATGTAGCCGATGCGCAGGCGCAATGCCTCGGCCTGTTCGGGAATGCGCAGGCCCAGCACCTCGATCTCGCCGGCGGTCGGCGTGAGCAGGCCGCACAACATGCGGATGGTGGTGGACTTGCCAGAACCGTTCGGGCCGAGGAAGCCGTAGACCTGCTTTTTCGGCACGGTGAGGTCGACCTGGTCGACCGCGGCCAGGTTGCCGAAGCGCTTGGTCAGGCCACGCGCGCGGATCGCGACACCATCGCCGTTCGCCGGCTCAGTGGCCATCGAATTCCACCCGCACCGGCACGCCCGCCGGCAGGTCCGCCGGCTTGTCCAGCACGACTTCGGCCAGATAGCTCAGGCGCTCGGCGTCGTCGCCGGACAACGCGTAGTACGGAGTGAACACGGGCTCGCTGCGCACCATGCGCACATGGCCGGCGAAGGCGCCTTCGCGGCCATCGACGAATACTTGCGCCGCCTGCCCCGGCTTCACGTTCGCGCGCATCGGCTCGGGCACGTAGATGCGCGCATACGGCGCATCGCCGACCAGCATGATCGCCAGCGCCGCGCCGACCGGCGCCTGATCGCCCAGCTTGTATGGAAGGCTGTCGATGCGGCCGGCGCGCGGCGCGACGATGCTGAGTTTCTCCAGGGTGACGCCCTGCACCGCCGCCTGGGCTTCGGCGGCTTCGGCGGCGGCCTGGCCCTGGGCGACCTGTTCGGCGCGGGTGCCGTGCAGCAATTCGTCCAGCGCCGCCTGCGCGGCGCGCACCTGCCCGTCGGCGCTGCCGGCGGCGGCGCGGGCGCGGTCGACGTCTGAGGCGGCGACCAGTTTCTTCTGGCCCAGCGGCTGCAGGCGCGCGTAATAGGCGCGCGCGTCGCGCGCACCGGCTTCGGCGGCGGCCAGGTTGGCGCGCGCCTGTGCGATCTGCTCGCTGCGCGGCCCCGCCTTCAGTTCGGCCAACGCTTCACGGCTTTGTTGCGCCTGCGCCCGGGCGACGGCCAGCTGCGACTCGGTACGGGTCAGTTCCAGCTGCAGCAACGGCGCGCCGGCGGCGACCTGCTGGCCTTCGCGCACGTCGATGCGGACGATTTTTTCCGCCACCGGCGCCGGCAGGGTGATGCGATCCCATTCCAGCGTACCCAGTGCCTGCGGCGGCGATTCGTGGCAGGCGGCCAACGAAAGCAGCAGCAGCGCGGCCGCTCCACGTGGAAGCAGTTTCCTCATGATTTCAGCTCCAGTCCGCGATCGAGCAAGGCCAGCGCGTGGCGGCGCACGTCGTCCATGCCCAGGTCCTGTGCTTCGAACACGCTGCGCCAGATCGACGCGCCGGCCGCGGGCAACAGGGTCAGGCCGATCAACGACGGCACCAGCAGGCGCGGGTCCAGGTCGGCATTGAGTCGGCCCTGCGCCTGCGCCTCGGCGAAGCGCCCGGCCAGCGCCCGCGCCAGTTCCGGAGCCAGGCGAGACGCCAGCAGGTCGCGCAGTGCGCCGCCTTCGCACAGCACCTCGCGCACCCACAGCTGCGGCCACCAGGGATAACGCTTGACCGCTTCGGTCACGCCGCCGACGAAACCGGCCACCAGGTCGGCCATGCCATCGCCTTGCAGCATGCGGTCGCGAACGAGCTGGAACACCGGCATGGCGCGCTCCTGCACGACCGCCTCCTGCAGCTGCGGCCTGTCGCCGAAGTAGTAGTGCAGCAGCGCCGGCGTCACTCCCGCTTCGCGGGCGATGTCGCGCAGCGACGTGGCCGCGATGCCCTGGCGGACGAAGCAGGCCAGCGCGGCGTCGAGCAGGCGCTCGCGCAGATCGGGGGAATCGGCCACGGGACGTCCGGGCGCACGATTGCGCGACCGGCCGGGACCGGCGGCCGACTTTCGACTCCGCGGCTTCGGGATGGGCGTGTCTGGCATGCCGTAATATTTAATTTATTATTTAATTAAATGCAACCGCGAACCGACGAGCGGCTCGTGCCCGCCACATCCGGCATGCGGAATTGCGTCCCGCCGGCCGGACGCGACGCTGGCCGGCACGGGCCCGGCGCGCTAACCTGCCCGTCCGGCTTTTCCCTCCGACGCGACCGACGCCGATCCGCCGAATCCCCGGTTTCCGGGCACCACGCCATGCCCTTGCACGACCGTCCGGATTTCCACGCAAGTCGCCGCCAAAATATCCCCCGCCCCGCTGGCCTGCGAAGACGCACTCCGCGAAACGCCGTTCGCATGGACATGGGGGCCTGGCCGGCGGCCGCATGCCGTCGGCACCACGCATCCACCCGAGCCCATGACCGAAGACCACATGCCTGACGAAAGACGCGAATTCGCGCTGGAACCCGAAAACACCGAACGCCTGGCCAACCTGGCGGGACCGTTCGACGCGCACCTGCGCCAGATCGAGCTGAAGCTGGGCGTGGAAATCGCCAACCGCGGCAACCTGTTCCGCGTGACCGGTCCCGACCGGGCCGCCACCGCGGCGGAAAAACTGCTGCGCGCGCTGTACGAGGAAGCCGCCGACGAGACCTTCGACAGCCAGGCCATCCACCTGCGGCTGAATTCGGCCAACGTCGAACGCGTCGCCGACGGCGGCTACCAGCCGCAGGAAGTGCACATCAAGGTCAAGCGCGGCATCGTGCGCGGGCGCGGCGCGAACCAGCAGAAATACCTGCACGCCATCGCCACCCACGACGTCAACTTCGGCATCGGCCCGGCCGGCACCGGCAAGACCTTCCTCGCCGTGGCCAGCGCGGTCGAGGCGCTGAACGAATCGCGCGTGCAGCGCCTGATCCTGGTGCGCCCGGCGGTGGAAGCCGGCGAGAAGCTGGGTTTCCTGCCCGGCGACCTGACCCAGAAGGTCGATCCGTACCTGCGCCCGCTATACGACGCGCTGTACGAGATGTTCGGCGTGGACAAGGTGGTCAAGCTGCTGGAGAAGAACGTCATCGAGATCGCGCCGCTGGCCTACATGCGCGGGCGCACGCTCAACGACGCCTTCGTGATCCTCGACGAGGCGCAGAACACCACCATCGAGCAGATGAAGATGTTCCTGACCCGCATCGGCTACGGCAGCACCGCGGTGGTCACCGGCGACCTGACCCAGGTCGACCTGCCGCGCAACGCGAAGTCGGGGCTGAAGGACGCGCTGGACGTGCTGCGCGACGTCGATGGCATTTCCTTCACCTTCTTCACCGCGAAGGACGTGGTACGGCACCCGCTGGTCGCGAAGATCGTCCGCGCGTACGAAGCGCGCGACGGCAAGGACGCGGAAACCGGGCCGGGGGCTTAGACTGCACCCATCGCCCACGGGAGGGCTCTCGATGCTGCATCTGCGACTCGCTGCTTGCATGATCCTGTTGTGTCTGGCCGCCGTCGCGACCGGCCCGTCGGCGGCGCGCGGCAAAGGCGGGCAACAGGCCGCGACACGGGCTTACGTCGAAACCAGCTACCTGATCGCGCCGCGCCGGATCGGCGACTTCACCCTCGAAGGCGCCCAATACGACAAGGACCGCAAGTACGCGGGGGCGGGCTTCCGCTATCGGGTCGACGGGCACCAGGAAATCCGCGTGGACATCTTTGTCTATCCGGCGGGAAGGATGAGCCAGGAAGCCGCCCTGGACGCAGGCATGCAGGCGTTCCGGACCGACCTGGACCGGGCGGTCGAAGCCAAGGCCTACGACAACCTGGTTGTCGTGGACGAACGGGATTTCCCGCTTCGCGGAGACCCGCCCGCCTCCGGCAACGAACCCGGCGCACCCGTGGAAGCCGATGAAGCCGCGATCCTGGAGGCCATCGGCGCCGCGTCCCGCATCGAGGGCCGCAAACTGGCGATGACGCTCGACATCCAGCCGCAGGGTTGGCCGATGCATTCCAGCGGCCACCTCTTCTACAAGCAGCTTTACTATTTCAAGGTCCGCGCCAGCGCAGCGCAGCAGCGCGTTTCCGCCGAAGATTTCGCCGCGCTGGTCGATCGCGCCGCGCGCACGCTCGTGCCCGCCATCGAAGTCGCCAACGTTGGGGATTGCGCCAATTCCACCATCACGATCTCGACGGATGCCCCTCCCGAGGAAGCCGCCAAGGCACTGGTCACCCAGGCCGCCGTGCACCAGGGCTACAACTGCCACCTCTCCGCGGAAGACGCGGAAATCCAGCGCAAGTCCGCCGACGCGGAAGTCGTGAGCATCACCTACCAACCCAACGAGTGGAAGTCCCAATGACCCAGGGCCCCATCCACCTCGAAGTCGCCGTCAGCTATGCCCTGCCCCGCGCCGGACTGCCTTCGGCGGTGAGTTTCCGCAAATGGGTGGCCGCCGCGCTGGAAGGCCGCATCCGCGATGCCGACCTCGCCATCCGCATCGTAGACGCGAAGGAAGGCCGCGCGCTGAACCGGCATTACCGCGGCAAGGATTACGCCACCAACGTGCTCAGCTTCCCGGCCGAGATCGCCGAAGGCGTCAAGCTGCCGAAGGGCGTGAAGATGCCGCTGCTCGGCGACCTGGTGATCTGCGCCCCCGTGGTCGCGCGCGAAGCGAAGGAACAGAAGAAGCCGCTGGCCGCGCACTACGCGCACCTGACCGTGCACGGCGCGCTGCATCTGCTGGGCTGGGACCACGAGGACGACCGCGAAGCCGAGGCGATGGAACAACTGGAACGCGAGATCCTCGCCGAACTGGGCATCGCCGATCCGTATGCGGACGACGAATGACGCTCGCCATGCATTTCGCTTTATGTTTTTGCTCGTCATTCCCGCGAAGGCGGGAATCCAGCGACTTTCATCCTTGATCCGGCGACCATCCCGAAGAGCAAAGGCACTGGATTCCCGCCTGCGCGGGAATGACGATCTCGATATTGAATTGATAACGGATTCCGGAAACATGCAGCCACGCATCTTGCTTGCTCTCTTGCTGGCCACCGCGACACAGGCTGCGCATGCCGAAGACGCGCCGCATGCCATCGACCTCCCCGCGCTGATCGAATGCCGCGCCAGCCACGCCGATTTCGTCGCGCTGGCGCCGCTGCTGGAAGATCCGCTGAAGGCCGTCGCCGCCGGCTGGCAGCCGCTGCCGCAGGCGAACATGTTCATGACCGAATTCCGGCTGGCCCGCCCGGTCCACGCATTCGGCCACGACGCCGACCGCATCGCCTTCACCGGCACCGGCATCGTCGCGGTGCTCGACCTGCCCGACCCGCGGCCGCTGGCGAAGGAACTGGACCTGGAAACCGCCTACGACACGCCCCAGAAGTTCATGTCGGGCAAGGAAGTGCGCAGCGACGACGCCGTCCGCGCCGATGGCAAGGCCATCATCGATTCGGCGGTGATCAGCGTCTCCAACGTCGGCTCGCATCCCGGCAAGACCCTGGCCGGCTGCAGCTACAGCCAGGAATTGCTGGAAGAGCCCGAGCCGCCGGCCGACGCGGCCGATGCCGACGCGCCCGGAGCCGACTGACCGCCCACGGCCCGGCCTGCTAGACTTGCCCCGTCGCCCGCCACGCGGGCGCTGTCCCGCACACGATGTCCGAAGACGACAGTAGTCTCTCCGCTCCCGAGGCGGAAAGACCCGAGAAACGACGCAGCTGGCTGGAACGCCTGAGTTCCGCGTTCTCCGGCGAACCTGCCTCGCGCGCCGACCTGGTCGCGCTGCTGCGCGATGCGCAGGGCGATGGCGTGATCGCCCCCGATACCCTGCGCATGATGGAAGGCGCGCTGGGCATCGCCGACCTGACCGTGGGCGACGTGATGATCCCGCGCGCGCAGATGGTTTCTCTGGCGGTGGACGCGAAATTCCTCGACCTGATGCACCAGGTGGTCGAATCCGGCCATTCGCGCTTCCCCGTGCACGGCGACGACAAGGACGAAATCCTCGGCGTGCTGCTGGCCAAGGACCTGCTGCGCGGCGTGGTCGCCGACAACGGCCCCGGCAGCATCCGCTCGCTGCTGCGCCCCGCGGTGCTGATTCCCGAATCGAAGAAGCTCAATGTGCTGCTGAAGGAGTTCCGCCTGTCGCGCAACCACATGGCGATCGTGGTGGACGAATACGGCGGCGTGGCCGGGCTGGTCACCATCGAGGACGTGCTGGAGCAGATCGTCGGCGAAATAGACGACGAGCACGACGAAACCGAGGATGGCTCCGCATTGATCGCCGCGCAGGCCGACGGCCAGTTCGTGGTCGATGCGCTGACGCCCATCGCCGATTTCAACGAGCGCTTCGGCGCGGATTTCAACGACGACGAATACGACACCATCGGCGGCCTGGTCACCGCGGAGATCGGCCATCTGCCGGAAACCGGCGAGGAACTGACCCTGGGCCGCTTCGACTTCCGCGTCAGCAAGGCCGACGCGCGGCGGGTGCAGGCGTTCCATGTGACCGTGTCGGCGGATAGCTAAGTGCTTATGCGTATTGCCATCGTCTTGCTATTGACTCTTTCGATCATCGCCTGCGCCACCAAGAATTACTCTTCGCACGTAAAAGGCCTCGAATCGTCGCGGGCCCTTGGCCACGGTTTCTGGCTTGCTGTCGTGGCTGAAAATGTAGAAGGCGGCTTTGAGGCCACTGGACATTTCGGTTATTGCTACTACAAAGATCGGAATCTCGGACGCTGCGACCGAATGTCGCCATCGCCATCCGGTCGACTTTCCGTGTATCAAGAGGCAGCATCAGGACATATCTACCTTTTCGATGTTCGGACAAGCAAAAGCACATCGTTAACTTCGACTTTCCCTGGCCTTATGCGGTCTGCCTCGTGGCAAGAAGCAGAAACCAAGGTTGCAGTCCAAGTCGGCACTGAAGAAGCTGAAAGAACGATCTTGCTTTCAGTGCCGGATATACCTTAGAAGCCCACCCAGATGTGATAGTAAAAGTCGTCATTCCCGCGAACGCGGGAATCCAAGGACGTTGCTTCTGATGTTGCTTCACCTTGGACAACCGAAAGTCAAAAACAAAGCCCATGGATTCCCGCCTTCGCGGGAATGACGAGCAAAAGAGCATGCGCTTCGCCAAATCCACTCTTGTCGTCTTCAGCATGTTTCTTTCGACGCTCGCCTCCGCCGCCCCCCGCATCGGCGTGATGACCATGGCGCCGGGCGAAATCTTCTTCGAGCGATTCGGCCACAACGCGATCATCGTGCAGGACGACGCCACCGGCGCGGCGACCAGCTACAACTTCGGCTACTTCGATCCCGGCGAGGCGAACTTCGTCGGCAACTTCGCCAAGGGCGTGATGCAGTACTACCTGGTCGCGCTGCCGATCGACGAAGACCTGGCCCAATACCGCGAATCCGGACGCGGCGTGCGCATCCAGTGGCTCGACCTGCGCCCGGAGCAAGCGCAGCGGCTGGCCGACACGCTGGCGGTGCGCGCGCGGCCCGAGAACGCGCGCTACCGCTACGACTATTTCAAGGCCAACTGCGCCACCGAAGTGCGCGACGCGCTGGACCACGCGCTGGGCGGCGCGCTGAAGCCGCAGTTGCAGGGGCGTTCGCGCGGCAATACCTACCGCGGCGAGAGCGTGCGCCTGGCCTCGCCGGCGACGTGGATGTGGCTGGGCTTCGACCTGGGCATGGGGCCCGCCGGCGACCAGCCGCTGTCGCGCTGGGAGGAAGCCTTCGTGCCGATGCGCCTGGCCGACAGCCTGCGCGAAGCGAAGAACAGCGACGGACGCCCGCTGGTGCAGGCCGAAGCCGAACTGTTGCCGCACCGCATCGCTCCCGAGCCGCCGGAGAAAGTGCGGCAATGGTGGCCGTGGCTGCTGGCGGGGCTGGCCATCGCGGCGGCGCTGATCGCGTTCGGCCCGCGCCATCCGCGCGCAACCCTGCTGCTCGCACTGCCCTTCTGGCTGCTGTGCGGTGCGCTGGGCCTGCTGCTGGCCTGGATGTGGGGCTTCACCGATCACTGGGCGGCGTGGCGCAACCACAACCTGCTGCTGCTGAATCCGCTGTGCCTGCTGCTGCCGTTCGGCGCAATCGCC
This sequence comes from Pseudoxanthomonas sp., assembly GCA_039807145.1. Classification (GTDB taxonomy): domain Bacteria; phylum Pseudomonadota; class Gammaproteobacteria; order Xanthomonadales; family Xanthomonadaceae; genus Pseudoxanthomonas_A. The sequence continues at coordinate 34,449 of JBDHQQ010000005.1, forward strand.
GTGCTGCGCCGCCGCAACACCGGCCACCCGTTCCGCATCGTGCTGCTCGCCGTCGCGGCCTGCGCGCTGCTGGCGTGGTTCGTGCAATGGCTGCCTTTTGCATTCGGCTACCAGTACAACCAGACTTGGATCGCGTTGCTGCTGCCGGTGCACCTGGCGCTCGCATACGTATTCACCCGGCCGCACCGCACGCGTTGAAGCAGGATGCGGCCTCCCGATTCGCCGGAGCCCTCCATGCCGACCCGATTGTCCGCACTGATCCTGTTCTGCGTTGCCGGCGCCGCCGCCGCGCAACCGGCGAAGGTCGCCTCTCCCGACGGCCGCATCGCGGTGGAAATGGTCAATGACGGCGACGGCCGCGCCTGCTACACCGTCGCCCGCGACGACAAACCGGTGATCGCGCGCTCGTGCCTGGGCTTCATGCTGATCGATGCGCCCAAGATCGACCGCGCCATCGTCATCGGCCAGCCGAAGTTCTCGACGTTCGACGAAACCTGGGAACAGCCGTGGGGCGAACGCCGGCTGGTCCGCAACCACTACAACGAGATGCGGGTGCCGCTGACCGAGGGCGGCAAGCTGAAGCGCCGCTTCGACGTGGTGTTCCGCGTCTATGACGACGGCCTGGGATTCCGCTACGAGTTCCCCGAGCAGCCGAACCTGAAGCAGGTGAAGATCGGCGACGAACTGACCGAATTCGACATCGCCCCGGAAGCCACCGCATGGTGGAACGACGGCTTCGGCTGGAACCGCGAGGAATACCTGTACCGTCGCACACCGGTGCAGGAAGTTGGCGTGGCGCAGACGCCGCTGACGCTGCGCACCGCCGACGGCCTGCACCTGTCGATCCACGAGGCGGCGCTGGTCGATTATTCGGGCATGAACCTGATCCGCGTGGACGGCCACCGGCTGAGGGCCGCGCTGACTCCCGGCAGCGGCGAGTTCGCCAAGGTGATCCGCACGGCGCCGTTCGATACGCCGTGGCGCACGCTGCAGGTCAGCGACAGCGCCGGCGGGCTGGTCGAGTCTTCGCTGATCCTCAACCTCAACGAGCCGAACAAGCTGGGCGACGTGTCGTGGTTCAAGCCGATGAAGTACGCCGGCGTGTGGTGGGAAATGCACATGGACACCAAGACCTGGTCGTCCGGCGCGCGCCACGGCGCGACCACCGAGAACGTGATCAAGCACATCGACTTCGCCGCGCGCAACGGCTTCGGCGGCGTGCTGGTCGAAGGCTGGAACCTCGGCTGGGACGGCGACTGGTTCGGCAACGGCGAGGATTTCGATTTCACCAGGTCGTATCCGGACTTCGATTTCCCGAAGCTGGCCGCCTATGCGAAGTCGAAGGGCGTGGAGCTGATCGGCCACCACGAAACCTCGGCCAACGCCGCGCACTACGAATCGCAGATGGAAGCGGCGTTCGACCTTGACCGGAAGATGGGCGTGCATGCGGTCAAGACCGGCTACGTGTCCGATGCCGGCCAGGCCAAGGTGATCGGTCCCGACGGCAAGGTGCACTACGGCTGGCACGAAGGCCAGGACATGGCGCGCCACCACCTGAAGGTGGTGACCGAGGCGTACAAGCGCCAGGTCGCGATCAACGCGCACGAGCCGATCAAGGATACCGGCCTGCGCCGCACTTACCCCAACTGGATTTCGCGCGAAGGCTCGCGCGGCATGGAATACAACGCCTGGGGCCAGCCCGGCAATCCGCCGGAGCACGAAGCCAACCTGGTGTTCACCCGCCTGCTGGCCGGACCGATGGATTTCACTCCGGGCGTGTTCGGCATGAAGACGCGCGCGCCCGACGGCGTGGCGACCACCTGGGCCAAGCAACTGGCGCTGTACGTGGTCATCTACAGCCCGATCCAGATGGTGCCGGACCTGCCCGAGGTGTACGAAGCCAACCCCGGTCCGTTCCAGTTCATCAAGGACGTGGCGGTGGACTGGGAGACCACGAAGGTGCTGAACGGCGAGGTCGGCGACTACGTGACGATTGCGCGCAAGGCGCGGGGCGGCAGCGATTGGTTCCTCGGCTCGATCACCGACGAGAACCCGCGCGAGCTGAAGGTGCCGCTGTCGTTCCTCGACAAGGGCCGCAAGTACGTCGCGCAGATCTACCGCGACGGCCCGGACGCCGACTGGAAGGGCAAGCGCAAGTCGGTCGTGGTCGAACGGCGCGAAGTCACGGCAGGCGACACGCTGACGCTGAAGCTGGCGCCCGGCGGCGGCCAGGCGATCCGCTTCGCCGCGCAATGAACCATCGCCCTCCCCCTGCGAAAGCAGGGGGAGTTCCGGAGGGGGTGAAGTCGGAGTCGGAAAATTTTCGGGGAGCCGCAACCCCTCCCCAACCCTCCCCTGCCTCCGCGGGGGAGGGGCCATGCTTGCCGCATCGGCACGGCTGCCGCACCATTCGCGCATGACCGACGCACCGAAGCCCGATGTCCCCGCCTGCGTGATCAACTGCGCGGTCTACGACCGCGAGGGCCGGCGCAGCGACATCGGTCTGGACGCGATCAGCGACGTGCTGGCGCGCGACGACGGCAGCTTCGTCTGGGTCGGCCTGTACCAGCCGGACGACGCCGTGCTGGACAAGCTGCAGGAGGAATTCGGCCTGCACGACCTGGCCGTCGAAGATGCGCACAAAGCGCACCAGCGCCCGAAGATCGAAGCCTATGGCAATTCGCTGTTCATCGCGGTCAACACGGCGCAGGCCGAGGAAGGCAACACCATCGGCTTCGGCGAGACCCTGGCCTTCCTGGGATCGCGCTACCTGATCACCGTGCGCCATGATGCCTCGCGTTCGTACGCGGAGGCGCGCACGCGGGTCGAACGCGAACCGGAGCTGTTGGCGCTGGGACCGTCGTTCGGCCTCTATGCCGTGCTCGATTTCATCGTCGACAACTACCTGCCCGTGGTCAGCGGGTTCAAGGACACGCTGCGCCGCCTGGAGAAGGAAGTGCTCAGCGACGACTACCGGCGCGAGACCCTGCTGCGCCTGTACGACCTGAAGCGCGAACTGACCTACATGCGCGTGGCGGTGGCGCCGCTGCAGGACGTGCTGGCGCAGCTGTCGCGCACCAACAGCCCGCTGGTTCCGGAAGAAGTGCGGCTGTATTTCCGCGACGTCTACGACCACGCGGTGCGGGTCAACGAAAGCATCGACGCGCTGCGCGACATGCTGGGCACGGCGATGAGCGTCAACCAGTCGCTGGTCACCCTGGCCCAGGGCGAGGTGGTCAAGCGCCTGGCCGGCTGGGCCGCGCTGCTGGCCGCGCCCACCCTGATCGCCAGCTGGTACGGCATGAATTTCCACAACATGCCCGAGGTGCACGGCAAGTACAGCTACTTCGTGCTGATCGGCGCGGTCGCCGCGATCTGCCTGGGCCTGTATCGCTACCTGAAGAAGGTCCGCTGGCTGTAGGGTGGGCCCCGGCCCACCATCGCGGCGCTCCGGCCGCGCGAACAATGGTTCCGGATGCTTTCCCGCAAGCCACGGCGGGCCAGGGCCCGCCCTACGACCAAAGTCGAAACCACCCTTGCCGCACTGCGGGTTGATTCCGGCACGCACGGAGAGGAACCTTGGCCGGAATCTCCCGCCGAGGAGTGCACATGAAGGGTTTCTCCAAGATCGCCTGGGCCGCCCTGGCCGTGCTGGGCGCGTTCTGCCTGGGCACGATTGCCCTGCGCCGCGGCGAACAGATCAACGCGCTGTGGATCGTGGTCGCGGCGGTCAGCATCTACCTGGTCGCCTATCGCTACTACAGCCTGTTCATCGCCGAAAAGGTGATGGGACTGGACCCGACCCGGGCCACGCCGGCGGTGATCAACAACGACGGGCTGGACTTCGTGCCGACCAACAAGCACGTGCTGTTCGGCCATCACTTCGCCGCCATCGCCGGCGCCGGCCCGCTGGTCGGCCCGGTGCTGGCCGCGCAGATGGGCTACCTGCCCGGCCTGCTGTGGCTGGTGGCCGGCGTGGTGCTGGCCGGCGCGGTGCAGGACTTCATGGTGCTGTTCGTCTCCAGCCGCCGCAACGGCCGCTCGCTGGGCGACCTGGTGCGCGAGGAAATGGGTCAGGTGCCCGGCACCATCGCCCTGTTCGGCGCGTTCCTGATCATGATCATCATCCTCGCGGTGCTGGCGATGATCGTGGTGAAGGCGCTGGCCGAAAGCCCCTGGGGCATGTTCACGGTGATCGCCACGCTGCCCATCGCGATATTCATGGGCGTGTACATGCGCTACATCCGCCCCGGGAAGATCGGCGAGATCTCGGTCGTCGGCGTCGCCCTGCTGCTGCTGTCGATCTGGCTGGGCGGCAAGGTGGCCGCGTCGCCGACCTGGGGCCCGGCCTTCACCTTCACCGGCACCCAGATCACCTGGATGCTGATCGGCTACGGCTTCGTCGCCGCGGTGTTGCCGGTATGGCTGGTGCTGGCGCCGCGCGACTACCTGTCCACCTTCCTCAAGATCGGCACCATCGTCGCGCTGGCCATCGGCATCTGCGTGGTGATGCCCGAACTGCGCATGCCGGCACTGACCCAGTTCACCGACGGCACCGGCCCGGTGTGGAAGGGCGGCATGTTCCCGTTCCTGTTCATCACCATCGCCTGCGGCGCGGTATCGGGCTTCCATGCGCTGATCAGTTCGGGCACCACGCCCAAGCTGCTGGCCAACGAGGGCCACATGCGCTACATCGGCTACGGCGGCATGCTGATGGAATCGTTCGTCGCGATCATGGCGCTGGTCGCCGCCGCGGTGATCGACCCCGGCGTGTACTTCGCGATGAACAGCCCCGCCGCGGTGATCGGCCCCGACGCCGTTTCCGCCGCCGCGCACATCACCCAGCAATGGGGCTTCACCATCACGCCCGCCGACCTGGAAAGCACCGCGGCGGCGATCGGCGAGCCGACCATCCTGCACCGCGCCGGCGGTGCGCCGACCCTGGCGGTGGGCATCGCGCAGATCCTGCACCAGGCCATCCCCAGCAGCAGCAACGCGATGATGGCGTTCTGGTACCACTTCGCGATCCTGTTCGAGGCGCTGTTCATCCTCACCGCGGTGGACGCGGGCACCCGCGCCGGCCGCTTCATGCTGCAGGACCTGCTGGGCAACTTCGTGCCGGCGCTGCGCAGGACCGAATCGTGGGGCGCCAACCTGCTGGCCACCGCCGGCTGCGTCGCGCTGTGGGGCTACTTCCTGTACCAGGGCGTGACCGACCCGCTGGGCGGCATCA
>JBDHQQ010000106.1:0-9109 GCA_039807145.1 Pseudoxanthomonas sp.
GTCGGCTTGCCGTCGTTGTCGCGCAGCAGCGCGTTGAACCGCACCATCTCGCCGGACCGGTACAGGTCGCGGCCGGACCAGGCGAACACGTCGAACCAGGCGTTCTCGCGCCCGGCCACGGCGAAGTCCGACAGGTCCAGCGCCGGCTGGTTGAACGGCAGCAGCGACACGTCGCTGCCCTTGCGCGCGACCAGCACGTGGCCGGCGTCCAGCTTGTAGTTCAGCAGCGCGTTGCCGTTGCCGTCGGTCTCGCCCTTGAACGCCGGCTCGCCCTTGGCGTCGAGCACCCGCAGCTCGACCCCGCCGGCCGCCGCGCCGCTGGCCAGCGATGCCGTGTGCACGAACAGCTTGTCCTTGTAGGCGCGCGCGTGCAGGCCGATGTCGCTGACGGTGAAGAACGCGGTTTCGTAGTCGCCGCTGAACTTGCCGGTGCGCTTCATCACCGCGAAGTACAGGCCGGGTTCCTGCAGTTCCTTGATGCCCTGGATCGGCAGGTAAGTCAGCAGGCGCTCGTTGGGCTTGCCGCCCAGCAGGAAGCGGTTGACGTAGACCGGCTCGGCCAGTTCGCCGATCGGCGTGCTGTCGCTGTAGTCGCTGTCCAGGTCCCAGCTGCCGCGCCGGCCGCCGCGCTGGTATTCGCCGAAGAAGCGCGGCAGGTTCTTTTCCGGCACGCGCAGGAACTCGACGTCCACTTCCTTCACGTTGATCGACACCACCGGCAAGCCGCGGCTCTCGCGCGCCGGCAGCACGCTGCCCTGCGAGGCGAAGCCGACCGCCGGGTCGAGTTGCCCGGTGTGGACCTTCTCCTTCAGTTCCTTGCCCAAGCGGCTGCCGTCGGCGGCCAGCAGGCCGGCGCGGATGGTCACCTCGTAATCCTTCGCCGCCTCGACCGACGGGAAGCGCAGGATCATGCCCTTGCCTTCGCCGTCGTCGTCCAGCACCCAGCTGCCCTTGACCAGGGCGCCTTTGTCGTCGGTCACCGACAGCAGTGCGTCGAAATCCTGGGTACCGACCAGCACGCGGCTGAACTCCACGGCGATGGCGACGCTGCCGTCGTGCTTGTCCGGATAGGTGCCGACCAGGCCGAAACCTTCGACTTGGGCTTTCTTCGCCTGGATCGCCTCGCCGCCCGCCGCGGGCAGCTGCCCGCTTTCGTTGCGCTTGCAGCCGGCCAGCGCCAGCAGCCCGAGCGCCAGCGCGCCGGAAAGGAAAAACGCGCGCCGGCCGAAGCCGCCTGCGCCGTGCCGGCGCCGAATCGCCAAGATCATGTCCGCTCCTGCGTATCTGTCCGCGCCGCGCGATCGCCGCGACGTACCGGCAGTATAGAACGCGCGTTCGCAGGCAACGGGGTCAGGCCGCGCGATGCGATTGCGACCGGATGCGTCGTACCATCCTTTCACTCTGCATATGGCAAAGACCCGCACCATGCCGACAGTCATCGCCCGTTTCCTGATCCCCGCCCTCGCCCTCCTGGCTTCGGCTTTCGCCGGGCCCGCCCCGGCCGCCGACGAACCGCAGGCCCGACCGCATACGGCCGGCCCCGGCGTCCACGTGATCGAACCGCCGGTGCGCATTGCGGGCCTCGACCGCCTGCGCACCATCCGCGTCTATCTGCCGCCCGGTTACGACGGAAGCGGCAAGCGTTATCCGGTGCTGTACATGCACGACGGCCAGAACCTGTTCGACGACGCGACTTCCTACGTGGGCGAATGGGGCGTGGACGAATCGCTGGACGCGCTGGCCCGCGAAGGCATCGAACTGATCGTGGTCGGCATCGACCACGGCGGCGACAAGCGCACCAACGAACTGAACGCCTGGCCGAACCCGCGCTTCGGCGCGGCCGAGAACGCTGCCTATACCGACTTCGTGGTCAAGACGCTCAAACCGTGGGTGGACCGCCGCTATCGCACCCGTCCGGGCCGCGAGGACACCGGCATCATGGGCAGCTCGATGGGCGGACTGGCGTCGCACTACGCGATCTACCAATACCCTCGGGTGTTCTCGAAGGCCGGCATCTTCTCGCCCGCCTACTGGGTGGCCGGCGAAGGCGTGTTCGACTGGACCGCAACGCACCGCCTGCGACGCGGCAGCCGGCTCTACTTCGTGGCCGGCGGCAAGGAAGGCGACGACATGACCGGTCCGTTCGAGCGCATGGTCGCGCAGCTGCGCGCGGCGTCCGGACCGCAGCCGGCCCTGCACGCCGAAATCGTCGCCCCCGCCGAGCACAACGAGCACTTCTGGCGCGAGGAGTTTCCGAAGGCGGTGCGGTTCCTCTACGGCAAGCCCTGACTTTCCCGGCATGGCAAACGAAAAACGCCCCCGAAGGGGCGTTTTTCGTCTTGGCGATGCCGCAAGCGACGGTCAGGCTTCGGGACGAACCTCGGCCTCTCCCGCCGCGTCGCCCGCGCCGGACTCTTCCTCTTCGTCCAGCGACGCGTCCAGGCGTTCCAGCGCCTGCAGCACCTCGCCTTCGCCCAGGCGGATCAGGGTCACGCCCTGGGTGTTGCGGCCGACCTGGGAGATTTCCGCGGCGCGGGTGCGCACCAGGGTGCCGCCATCGGAAATCAGCAGCACTTCGTGGTGGTCGGACAGCTGGATCGCGCCGACCAGCTTGCCGTTGCGTTCGGTCGTCTGCAGCGCGATCACGCCCTGGGTGCCGCGCCCCTTCTTCGGATAGTCCTCGACCGGGGTGCGCTTGCCGTAGCCGTGCTCGCTGGCGGTCAGGATGTCGCCCTCGCCTTCGACCACGATCAGGCTCACCACCTCCTCGCCCTCGGCCAGCTTCATGCCGCGCACGCCGGTGGCGGTGCGTCCCATCGGGCGCACGGTGTCGCCGGCGAAACGCACGGCCTTGCCGTTGCTGGCGAACAGCATGATGTCGCGGGTACCGTCGGACAGGGCCACGCCGACCAGCGCGTCGCCTTCGTCCAGGTTGATGGCGATCTTGCCGCGCGCCAGGCGGAAGGCGTATTCCGGCAGCGGCGTCTTCTTGACCGTGCCGTCGCGGGTGGCGAAGAACACGTACTGGCCTTCGTCGTACTCGCGCACCGGCAGCACCGCCTGCACCCTCTCGCCCGGTTCCAGCGGAATCCAGTTGACGATGGGCCGGCCGCGCGCGTTGGAGCCGGCTTCCGGCAACTGGTGCACCGGCAGCCAGAACACCTTGCCGCGGCTGGTGAAGGTCAGCAGCGTGTCGTGGGTGTTGACCAGCCACAGCTGGTCGATGAAATCCTCGTCCTTGGTCGCCGCCGCGTTGCGCCCGCGCCCGCCGCGCCGCTGCGCGCGGTACGCGCTGGCCGGCTGGCGCTTGGCGTAGCCGGCGTGCGACAGCGTGACCACCACGTCTTCCGGCGCGATCAGGTCGAGGATGTCCAGGTCTTCCTCGCTGGGGCGGATCTCGCTGCGGCGCGCGTCGCCGAATTCGGCCTTGACGTTCAGCAGCTCGTCGCGGATCACCTGCAGCAGCACGTCCGGGTTTTCCAGGATGCGGATCAGCCCGGCGATGGTGTCCAGCAGTTCCCGGTATTCCTCGGTCAGCTTTTCCTGCTCGAGGCCGGTCAGGCGGTGCAGGCGCATCTCGAGGATCTGCGTGGCCTGCACTTCGGTCAGCTGGTATTCGCCGCCGAGGAAGCCGACGCCCTGCGGCAGGTCTTCCGGCCGCGAAGCCTCGGCACCGGCCGCGGCCAGCAGCGAACCGACCAGGCCCGGCGCCCAGCGCTTGGCCAGCATCCGCTCCCTGGCTTCCTGCGGGTTCGCCGAGGTCTTGATCAGCTCGATCATCTCGTCGATGTTGGCCAGCGCGACGGTCAGGCCTTCGAGGATGTGCGCGCGGTTGCGCGCCTTGCGCAGGTCGAAGATGGTGCGGCGGGTCACCACCTCGCGGCGGTGGCGGACGAAGGCCTCCAGCATCTGCTTCAGGTTGAGCAGCTGCGGGCGGCCGTCGACCAGCGCGACCATGTTGATGCCGAACACCGATTCCATCGGCGTCTGCGCGTACAGGTTGTTCAGCACCACCTCGGCCGATTCGCCGCGCTTGATCTCGATGTAGATGCGCATGCCGTCCTTGTCGGACTCGTCGCGCAGCTCGCTGATGCCCTCGAGCTTCTTCTCCTTGACCAGCTCGGCGATCTTCTCGATCAGCCGCGCCTTGTTCACCTGGTACGGGATCTCGGTGACGATGATCGCCTCGCGCCCGGTGCGGTCGTCGACCTCGACGTCCGCCTTGGCGCGCATGCGCACGCGGCCGCGGCCGGTGCGGTAACCGGCGAGGATGCCGCCAGTGCCGTTGATGATGCCGGCGGTGGGGAAATCCGGGCCGGGGATGTACTGCATCAGGCCGTCCACGTCGATCGACGGGTCGTCGATCAGCGCGATCAGGCCGTCGATCACTTCCGACAGGTTGTGCGGCGGGATGTTGGTCGCCATGCCGACCGCGATGCCGGCCGAGCCATTGACCAGCAGGTTCGGGAACCGGGTCGGCATGACCGTCGGCTCCAGCTCCTTCTCGTCGTAGTTGGGCTGGAAATCGACGGTTTCCTTGTCGATGTCGGCCATCAGCTCGTGGGTCAGGCGCGACATGCGCGCCTCGGTGTAGCGCATCGCCGCGGCGCTGTCGCCGTCGATCGAGCCGAAGTTGCCCTGCCCGTCCACCAGCAGGTAGCGCAGCGAGAACGGCTGCGCCATGCGCACCAGGGTGTCGTACACCGACTGGTCGCCGTGCGGGTGGTATTTGCCGATGACGTCGCCGACGATGCGCGCCGACTTGTAATAGGGCTTGTTGCTGTGCGCGCCCAGTTCGTTCATCGCGTACAGGACGCGGCGGTGCACGGGCTTGAGTCCGTCGCGGACATCCGGGAGTGCGCGGCCCACGATCACGCTCATGGCGTAATCGAGGTAGCTCTTGCGCATCTCGTCTTCGAGGTTGACGGGGATGATTTCCTTGGCGGTCTCGGACATTCGGCTTCCGTGGTTCGGGTTCTTCTTCAGCCAGCGAATCCGGTCAAAGCCGGGGCTGCCGAAGCGGGTTCGGCGGGCCGGGATTCGGTGGGGATTTCAGTGCCCGGATTGTATCACGGGAGGGCCGTTTTCAGGCGTCCAATCTGCCGAAAATCAGGTCTTTGACGCTTTCCTTCTCCCCCTTCGGGAGAAGGGAAAATCAGCCGCCGAACGCCGCCCGCATCTTCTCCACCGCCGGCCGTTCGATCACCCCCTTCTCGGTGACGATGGCGTCGATCAGTTCGCCCGGAGTCACGTCGAACACCGGGTTCCACGCCTTGATCCCCTCGGCCACGGTGCGCACGCCGCCGATCCCCAGCAGTTCGGCCGGGTCGCGTTCCTCGATCTCGATCAGCTCGCCCGACGCGGTGCCCATGTCCACCGTGGACGACGGCGCGACGACCATGAACTTCACCCCGTGGTGGCGCGCGGCGATGGCCAGCGCATAGGTGCCGATCTTGTTGGCGGTGTCGCCGTTGGCGCAGATGCGGTCGGCGCCGACCACCACCCATTGCACCGCGCCGGTCTTCATCAGGTGCGCGGCGGCGGAATCGGCCACCAGGGTGGCGTCGATGCCGTCCTGCTGCAGTTCCCACACGGTCAGCCGCGCGCCCTGCAGCCACGGCCGGGTCTCGCCGGCGAACACGCGGGCGATGCGGCCCTGGGCGATGCCGGCGCGGATCACGCCCAGCGCCGTGCCGAAACCGGCGGTGGCCAGCGAACCGGTGTTGCAGTGGGTCAGCACGCCGCTGCCGGGCGCGATCAGCGCCGCGCCGAGGCCGCCCATGCGCCGGTTGGCGGCCAGGTCTTCCTCGGCGATGGCCTGCGCTTCGCGCTCCAGCACATCGCGCCAATCGGCGCCGGCGCCCGTCAGCGCCGAACGCATCCGCGCCAACGCCCAGGCCAGGTTGACCGCGGTCGGGCGCGCGGCGTTGAGCCGCTGCAGCGCCGGTTCCAGCTTGCGCGCCGCCTCGGGACCGCTTTCGGCGGCGACATCGCGCGCCGCCAGCACCGCACCCCATGCGGCGGCGATGCCGATGGCCGGCGCGCCGCGCACGGCCAGCGCGTGGATCGCGGCGGCAACCTCGTCGCCGGTCGCGCAGCCCAGGTATTCGACCTTGAACGGCAACAGGCGCTGGTCGAGCAATTCCAATGCCGCGCCCGTCCAGCGGATCGGGCGGATGCGGTCGTAGCGGGCGTAATCGAAGGCGTCGTCCATGGCGACAGTTTACCCGTCGCCCGGTACCAGCGACCGGTTCAATCGACCCGGAATTCCGCGCGGCAACCGCCGTTGACCCAGATGCCGCTGCGGTTCCAGCCCCAGTTGTAACCCTGTCGGCATTGCGTCTTCGACAATTGCCTGACCAGCGTCGCGCCGCGACGGACGTTGACGTTGCAGGTCCGCTGACGATTGTCCTTGGATTCGCAACGGATGGTCTGGCCGTACCCGTAGTCGTTGCCATATCCGTTGCCGTAACCGCCGGCGAATTCGGCGCGGCAGCCGCGCGAAACCCAGACGCCGCTGCGGTCGTAGCCCCAGTTGTAGCCCTGTCGGCACTGCGTCTTCGATACCTGCCGGATCAGCTGCACGCCGCCGCGCGTGTCCATTGCGCAGCGTTTGGTGCGGTTGTCGTTGGAATCGCAGCGAATGGTCCGGCCGTAACCGCCGCCATAGCCATCGTTGCCGTAATTGCCCTGCCCAGTAACGAACTGCGCCCGGCAGCCGTGCGACACCCAGACGCCATCACGGTCGTAACCCCAACTGTAGCCTTGCTGGCAGCGCGTCTTCGAGATTTGCCGGATCAGCTGCACGCCGCCGCGCGTGTCCACGCGGCAGTACTGCTGGCGGTTATTGACCGATTGGCAGATGAATTGCCGGCCCTCGTAGCCGCGCGCACCGTAGGCCTGGTAACCGCCGGCAGCCGCTTCGGCGGCAAAGCCCAGCGCCAGCACCGCAATGCCCAGCTTCAGCTGACTTTTCATCGCAACACCCCCGTCGGTGAGTTGCCTGCAGCCTCACACCGTGTCGATGAACATGAACCGAAGAAAGCGTTTACGCGCGGGAATGTTGCAGCACCCGTTCAGGCGCGGGAAAAGTCGAAGGCCAGCACATCCGCGATGCGTGGCGTCTGCAGCATCGCCATCAGCAGGCGATCGACGCCCAGCGCGACGCCGGCGCAGTCCGGCAGGTCGGGCAACGCGGCCAGCAATCGCTCGTCCAGCGGCGGCACGACATCGCCGCGTTCGCGGCGCATGGCGTGGTCGCGCCCGAAGCGACGACGCTGCTCATCCGCGTCGTTGAGTTCGTGGTAGCCGTTGGCCAGTTCCAGCGGGCCCAGATAGAGCTCGAAACGCTCGGCCACCGGCGGGTTGCCGTCGCGAATGCGGGCCAGCGCGCACTGCGACGCCGGATAGTCGTACACCGCCAGCAGCCGGTCCTCGGCGAACGAGGGCTGCAGCCTGTGGGTCATCAGCAGGTCGAGCCAGTCGTCGCGACTCAGGCCCTCGCCATCGATGGCGATGTCGGCGGCGGCATGGCGCAGTTCGTCGAGCGTGGCCAGCAGCGGATCGATGCCGAGATGCCTGTGGTACAGGTCGCGGAAGCTGGTCTTTCCCAGCATGGCGCTGCGGCCGACCAGTGTCAGCGCCACCTGTACCAGCTCGACCGTCTCGTCGATCAGCCGTTGGTGGTCCCAGCCGACGCGGTACCACTCCAGCATCGTGAACTCGGGGTTGTGCCGCCCGCCGGCCTCGCCATCGCGGAACACGCGACCCAACTCGTAGCAGTCGCCGATGCCGGCAGCCAACAGGCGCTTGAGCGGGAATTCCGCCGACGTGCGCAGCCAGCGCGTGCGCGGACCGCCATCGGTGCGGCCGGAGAATTCGACCCGGAACGACGCGATGTTCGGGTCGGTATTGCCGGCAACCGACATGACCGGAGTTTCGACTTCCAGCACGCTGCGTGCGTGGAAGAATTCGCGGATCAGCGCATTGAGCTGCGCACGCAGACGGATGGCGTCGAGGCTAGCTGTAGCCTGCCAGGCTTCCGACGCGCCCCCCCTCACCCCAGCCCTCTCCCCCGCAGGCGGGGGAGAGTGGGTAGCTTTCGCAGTCTGGTGGGAAGCATTCGCGATACCTGACACGTCGGCATTCCTGCTCCCTCTCCCCCGCCTGCGGGGGAGAGGGCTGGGGTGAGGGGGAAGCTCGGCATGCAATGCCTGCCAGATCGCTTCCAGCACATCATCGGTTTTCGTCAGCGTTTCGTCATTCCAGAACCGCAGCACCTTGAGCCCGACCGATTCAAGACAAGCGGTGCGCTTGCCGTCCTGCTCCACGCGCTCCGCATGCTGGCCGCCGTCGAGTTCGATCACCAGCCGGCGATCCGGGCAGATGAAATCGACGATGTATTCGCCAACAAGATGCTGGCGGCGGAACTTGAACCCGAGTTGCTGATTGCGCAGCCGCGACCAGAGCAGGGCTTCCGCATCGGTTTGTTGGTTGCGCAGGCGTTTGGCGTGGTCCATTGCCGCTTCTCCCCCCTCACCCCAACCCTCTCCCCCCGCAAGCGGGGAGAGGGAGTATGGGCGTGGTAGCCCTATTGATCATTGTGCTCTGACAGGAACGCAAGCAACTTGTCCTCGTCCCAGATCTCGACGCCCAGTTCCTGCGCCTTCGCCAGCTTGGAGCCGGCCGCTTCGCCGGCGACGACGAAACTGGTCTTCTTCGACACGCTGCCGGCGACCTTGGCGCCGAGCGCTGCGAGCTTCTCGCCGGCCTCGTCGCGGCTCATCGACGACAGGCCACCGGTCAGCACCACGGTCTTGCCGTCGAGCGGCCCGGTCTGGCTGGCCGGCGCCTGCGGCGTGATTTCCAGCAGGCGCGCCAGCATCTCGCCGCCCGCATGCAGCAACCGGGCGTTACCGCGCTCCTCCAGCCAGCCGGCCAGCGCATTCGCCGCTTCCGCGGGCAAACCGGCGGCGACGAACTGGTGCACCGGCGCATCGCAGACCGCATCGACCGACGGGAACGCAGCCGCAAGCTGCTTCGCGCGCACTTCGGTGATCTTCGGGATTTCCAGGCCGGCCAGCAGCGCGGCCAGGTTCAGGCTCTCGCG
>JBDHQQ010000107.1:0-8907 GCA_039807145.1 Pseudoxanthomonas sp.
CATCAAGGTCGGCGCCGCGACCGAAGTCGAGATGAAGGAAAAGAAGGCGCGCGTCGAAGACGCCCTGCACGCGACCCGTGCGGCGGTGGAAGAAGGCGTGGTGCCGGGCGGCGGCGTCGCCCTGATCCGTGCCAAGGCGGCCATCGAAGGCCTGAAGGGCATCAACGAAGACCAGACCCACGGCATCCAGATCGCCCTGCGCGCGATGGAAGCGCCGCTGCGCGAGATCGTCACCAACGCCGGCGAAGAGCCGTCGGTGATCGTCAACCAGGTCAAGGCCGGTTCGGGCAACTTCGGCTACAACGCGGCCAACGGCCAGTTCGGCGACATGGTCGAGTTCGGCATCCTCGACCCGACCAAGGTCACCCGCACCGCGCTGCAGAACGCCGCGTCGATCGCGGGCCTGATGATCACCACCGAAGCGATGGTGGCCGAGGCCCCGAAGAAGGAAGAGCCGGCGATGCCGCCGGGCGGCATGGGTGGCATGGGCGGCATGGATTTCTGATCCGCCCCGACGCCGCAGCCGCAACACGAAAACCCCGCCGCGAGGCGGGGTTTTTCTTTTGCGGTGGCGTATGCTCCTGTCCGCGCATTCGCACGGAGGAAGGTCACGTGGTCCGTATCCTGCCCTGGATTGCCGTGCTGGCGGGTGCCATCCCGCTGCCTGCCACCGCCGCGCCCGCCTGCGCCAACCTGGTCGTGGTCGACGCCGACATTCGCACGCTGGACGCGAACCAGCCGCGCGCCACGGCGCTGGCGGTCGTCGCGAACCGGATCGTCGCCGTCGGCAGCGATGCCGAGGTGCGGCCGCTGGCGTGCGCTTCGACGCGCGTGGTCCGGGGCAACGGTCGACTGGTGCTGCCGGGATTCAACGACAGCCACGTCCATTTCATGTCCGGGGGCCAGGGACGCTCGTCGGTGGACCTGCGCGACGCCGATTCACCGCAGGAGTTCGCGGCGCGGATCGGCGCGTTCGCGAGCCGGCTGCCCAAGGGCGCGTGGATCCTGCTGGGCAACTGGGACCACGAACGCTGGTCGCCCAACGACCTGCCCACCCGCCAGCTGATCGACCCGGTCACGCCCGACCACCCGGTGTTCGTGCAGCGCCTGGACGGGCACATGGGCGTGGCCAACAGCCTGGCGCTGCGGCTGGCCGGGATCAGTCGCGACAGCGTCGCCCCGCCGGGCGGCGAGATCGTCCGCGACGCCGACGGCGAGCCCACCGGCGTGCTCAAGGACGACGCCATGAACCCGGTGTTCGCGGTGGTGCCGCAGCCGAGCTTCGAGGAGAACCTCGCGTTCGCGCAGGCGGCCACCGACTATGCGGCGTCGCTGGGGGTCACCAGCGTGCAGGACATGGGGCCCAACGATCCCGGCGTGTACCAGGAACTGCTGCGGCAAGGGCGGTTGAAGACACGGATCTACGCGGTCTCGCCGCTGGCCGATCATGCGCGCTGGACCACGCCGGGCATCCGCGCCGCATTCGGCAGCGCGATGCTGCGGGTAGGCGGCCTGAAGGGCTTCGTCGACGGCAGCCTGGGTTCGACCACCGCCTGGTTCGATGCGCCCTACCTCGACCAGCCGCATACCCACGGGCTGGCGCTGGAGGAATTCGCTTCCCATCCGGCACATGTCGCCGCCGCGGACGGCGCCGGGCTGCAGGTGGCGATCCATGCCATCGGCGATCGCGCCAACGAAGAGGCGTTGAAGGTCTACGAACAGGTGGCGCGCGCCAACGGGCCGCGCGACCGCCGTTTCCGCATCGAGCACGCGCAGCACCTGAACGCCGGGCTGATCCGCCGCTTCGCCGCCCAGGACGTGATCGCCTCGATGCAGCCCTATCACGCCATCGACGACGGGCGCTGGGCGCACAAGCGCCTGGATCCGGCGCGCCTGGCCGGCACTTATGCGTTCCGCAGCCTGCTCGATGCCGGTGCACGGCTGGCGCTGGGCACCGACTGGGAGGTGGCGCCGCTGGATCCGATGCAGACCCTGTACGCAGCGGTGGTGCGCGAAACCCTCGACGGGATGAATCCCGGCGGCTGGTATCCCGAGCAGAAGATCGGCCTCGACGATGCCGTGCGCGCCTACACCGTGGGCTCGGCCTACGCCGAGTTCCAGGAGCGCGACAAGGGCGCGCTGGTTCCGGGCATGCTGGCCGACTTCGTGGTCTGGTCGCAGGACATCTTCGACGTGGATCCCCGGACGATACCGGATACGCGCGCGCTGCTGACGGTGGTGGATGGACGGGTCGTGTACGAGGCGGATGGCCGATGATGCGCGTGGGGTGGGTCAGCCGCCGTGGCCGCCTTCGACGAGCAGTTCGAGTTGGCGCGGGAACGCGGGACCTGGCCGGCCAGTACGCCGGCACGGGCAGGTAACGGCAGCGAATCGGTACGCGCGTCGATGGCGGATTGTCTGGCTTGCAGGGGTTGGGGCATCCTGCCGCCATGGACGATTCCCCCGCGTGGCGGCGCAATGCGCTGAAAGGACTGAAGTGGGCGCTGGCGGGCGTGCTGGCGCTGTATGCGCTGTACCTGGTCGCCGGCAACGTTTTCCTGAACACCTCGCTGGGCGAATCGGCGATCAACCGCAAGCCGGAGCGCTTCCGGATGCACTGGTCCGGCGGCACGACCTGGTGGCCGGGGCGGGTGACCCTGCGCGGGCTGGAACTGCAAGGCCACAACGGCCGCCTGCGCTGGTCGGCCAGCGCCGCCCATGCGCAGGGGCGCATCGCACTGTGGCCGCTGTGGCGCAAGCAACTGCATGTGCCCGAGGTCCGCGCGGACGACGTGCGCGGCGGTTTTCGGCAGGTCGATGAAAACCTGCCGCCGCCCGCGCCGCGGCCCGGCGGCTGGACGCTGCGCTTCGACCGCATCGCCAGCGACAGCGTGCAAGGCGGCGATTTCAACGACATGAAGCTGGAAGGCGACGGCCGCGCGCAGGTCGGCTTCGTCAAGCAATTGCGCGGCGGGCCGATGCAATTGCTGCCTTCGACGGCCGGATTCCGGCGCGCGCGCGTCGTTCGCGGCGGCGACGAGTGGTTGCGCGAGGCCACGGTGGAGGCGAAGTTCGCCATCGCCCGGCATACCCGCGCCGAAGCCGCCGGATTGCAGAAGCTGCGCCTGAGCGATATCGAGATCGACCTGCAGGGCAGCACCGCCGCGCTGTCCGCGACCATGGACGCGCAAGGCCGCATCGCCATGCAAGCGATGCCGGGCCAGGGGCGCATCACCGGTCGGCTGGCGTACGCGCGCGGTCGCCTGCTGCCGGGCGGCAAGCTGCGTTGGCAGATGCCGGTCGCCACCACCGGCGCCAGCGGCGTTTCGCATCGCGACGACCTGCAGGTCGCGCTGGATGTCGACCAGGACCTGGCGCTGTCCGCGTACATGCCGGCACAGGCCGGCGGCATCTTCGGCCTGGACGCCGACCTGCGCCTGAAGGGTACCGAGCTGCCGCTGCGCGATTTCCGCAGCCAGCTGCCGCGCGCCAGCGGCCACGTGGCCGGGCAGTGGCGGTTCAGTTCGCTGCGCTGGCTGGCGCGGCTGTTCACCGATGCGCCGTGGCTGTCGCTGGACGGCGCCGGCGACGTCCGCGCCGACGTGCAGTTGAAGGACGGCCGGATCGCCGCCGGCAGCCGTTTCGACGTGCCGGACATCGCCGCGGTGGCCGAGGTGATGGGCAACCGCATCGAGGGCCGCGCGCGCGCCGAAGGGCGTTTCGAAGCGGGCGCGGACGGCGCGCTGGCGCCGCGCCTGGACATTGCGATGCAGCGTTTCCGCATCAGCGCCGCCGACATGCCCGGCCGCCCCTACGTACAGGGCAACGACCTGCGCTTGGCGCTGAACGCCGGCGGCGTGGACACGCTGCGCGACACGCTGCGCGCGCGGCTGCGCTTCGCCGACGCGAAGGTGCCCGACCTGCGCGTGTACAACCGCTACCTGCCCAACGAACAGCTGCGCATCGACGGCGGCAGCGGCACGCTGGGCGGCGACCTGCAGCTGGACGCCGCCGGCGAGGTCGGCAGCGGCTGGGTGCGCGTGGCCGGGCGCGATGCGCGCCTGCGCATGGGCGGCGTCGCCCTGCGCGGCAACGTCGGCGTCAACCTGCGGCTGCGCCGCGCCGATCTGGCCAGGCGCAGTTTCGCCGTGGACGGCAGCGACATTCGCCTCGACGGCGTCAGCTTCGCCCTGCGCGGCAGCGAAACCCGCAGCGGCTGGTCGGCGCAGGTGAAGCTGCCGCGCGCGCGGCTGGAGTGGCGCAAGCCGCTGGCGGTCGGTGGTGATGCGCAGGTGGCGGTGAAGGACGTGGGTTTCCTGCTGGCGCTGTTCGCGCGGGAAAAGGACATTCCGGACTGGGTGTACAAGCTGGTCGATGTCGGCCCGGCGCAGGTGTCGGGCCGCGTGCAGTGGCGCGGCGACACCCTGGTGCTGGATCGACTGGCTGCGCGTAACGACCGTTTCAGTCTGCTCGGTCGCCTGCGCCTGAAGGGGCCGACCCGCAACGGCCAGCTGTTCGCGCAGTGGGGCAAGCTGAGCGTCGGCATGGACGTGCAGGGCGAGCAGCGCAAGGTGCACCTGCGCAACGCGCGCGAGTGGTACCAAGCGCAGCCCGCGCTGTTGCCCTGAAGCGCGAAAGCATCGATCGGTCGCCTGTTCAGCTTGCTGGATCGGCACGCAGGGGCCACTTTCGTTTTGCAGTGCAGCGTGCAAGATCGTGCGCGCCTGCGCAGGATGCCTGCGCTACCCGACGTGGGGGAGGGAGCAGGGCCCGCATCTGGCTTCGCCAGTGCGGGCTTTTTTATGCCCGCGATGCGGGCCGGCGCAGCGAAGCGGCGTGTCAGAATCGGCGCGTGGACTCCACTGCCCGTTCCGAACTCGACGCCCTGCGCGAACGCGCCCTCGCGCGCCTGCCCGATGCGCCCGACGACCCGTCGCTGCGCGCACGCCTCGGCGAGCTGGCGGTGGCCAGCGACTTCGCCATCGAAACCCTGCGCCGGCAGCCGGAACTGCTGCATCGGCTGGCCGCGAACGCCGCCGGGCCGCTGTCGCCCCCCGAACTGCCGGCCGACGCGTCGGCGACGTGGCCGGAATTGCTGCGCCGCCATCGCGCCGCCGAATCCACGCGGCTGGTCTGGCGCGACGTGGTCGAAGGCGCGCCGGTCGAGGAAATCCTCGACGGCAGCACGCGCCTGGCGGAACGCTGCCTGCAGGTCGCGCTGGCCGCGCTGGAGGACGAGTTCGCCCAGCGCCACGGCACGATCCGCGCCAGCGACGGCAGCGCGCAGCGGCTGGTGGTGTTCGGCCTGGGCAAGCTGGGCGGCGGCGAGCTGAATTTCTCCTCCGACATCGACCTGGTCTATTGCTACCCGCAGGGTGGCGAGTCCGATGGCGCGCGCCCGCTGGCGGCCGAGGAATATTTCGCGCGGCTCGGCCAGCGCCTGGCGCGGCTGCTCGACGAACCCACCGCCGACGGTTTCTGCCACCGCGTCGACCTGCGCCTGCGCCCGTTCGGCAACGCCGGTCGCGTCGCGCTGTCGTTCGCCGGCATGGACCAGTATTTCCAGCGCGAAGGCCGCGACTGGGAGCGCTACGCCTGGATGAAGGCGCGCGCGGTAGCCGGCGATATCGACGCGGGCGAAGCCTGGCTGCAGACGCTGCGTCCGTTCGTCTATCGCCGCTACCTGGACTACACCGCGCTGGACGGACTGCGCGAGATGAAGGCGGCCATCGCCGCCGAGGTGGCGCGGCGCGAGCTGGCCGACGACATCAAGCGCGGGCCGGGCGGCATCCGCGAGATCGAATTCCTCGCCCAGTCGCTGCAGCTGATCCGCGGCGGGCGCGAAGCGGCGCTGCGCGAACGCCGGCTGCTGCCGGCGCTGCGGGCATTGGTGCAGGGTGGGCAGGTCGATGCCGGCAACGGCGCGGCGCTGGCCGATGCCTACCGCCACCTGCGCAGGCTGGAGAACCGCCTGCAGATGCTGCGCGACGCGCAGACCCACGCGCTGCCGGAGAACGCGCCGGATCGCGCGCGCATCGCCGCCGGACTGGGCTACGCCGACTGGGAAGCGCTGCGGGTCGAACTGGATGCGGTGCGCGCGCGCGTTTCCGCCGAATTCGCCCAGTTGCTCGCGCCGCGCCGGCGCGACGTGCAGCCCGGCGCGCTGGCCCTGTACTGGCGCGCCTTGCCGAACGGGGGCGAAGCGGAAACGCTGGCGTCGGCCGGTTTCGCCGATGCCGGCGGCGCCGACGCCTCGCTGCGCGATTTCGCCCAGTCCGGCGGCGTGCGCGCGCTGTCCGACACCGCGCGCAAGCGGCTCGACCGCGTGCTGCCCGCCTTGCTGGAAGCCGCCGCCGGTTCCGCCCAGCCCGACGCCGCGCTGAAGCGCGCGCTGGGCCTGCTGCAGGCCGTCCTGCGCCGCACCAGCTACCTGGCGCTGCTCGACGAACAGCCCGGCGCGCTGGCGCGGCTGGTCGACGTGCTGGCGCGCAGCGCGCTGCTGGGTGAACGGCTGGCGATGTATCCATTGCTGCTGGACGAACTGCTGGACGCGCGCATCGCCGGGCCGCTGCCGGACCGCGCCGGCCTGCAGGCGGAAGTCGAGGCCGCGCTGCACGAGGGCGATGCCGAACAGCAACTGCGTACGATCAACGAACGTCGCCAGGCGCTCAGCTTCCGCATCGCGCTGGCCGCGCTCGACGGCCGCCAGCCCGCGCGCGACAGCACCCGGCAGCTGGCCTGGCTGGCCGACGCGGTGGTGCGTGCGGTGCTGCGCATGGCCGAGGCCGAGGTGGTGGCCGCGCACGGGCGCATCGAAAGCGGGCGCTTCGCCGCGATCGGCTATGGCAGCCTGGGCGGCGAGGAGCTGGGCTTCGGTTCCGACCTCGACCTGGTGTTCCTGTACGACGCGCCGGCCGATGCGGAATCCAATGGTGCGCGCCCGCTCGACGCGGGGCGCTGGTATGCGCGGCTGGCGCAGAAACTGGTGGCGCTGCTCGGTGCGCAGACCGGCGGCGGCCGCCTGTACGAAGTGGACACGCGGCTGCGCCCGGACGGCAGCAAGAGCATGCTGGTGTCGTCGCTGGCCAGCTATCGCGACTACCAGCGCGAACGCGCGTGGACCTGGGAACACCAGGCGCTGGTGCGCGCGCGCGGCGTGGCCGGCGATGCATCGCTGCTGGCCGACTTCGAGGCGATCCGCGGCGAAATCCTGTCGCGCCCGCGCGACCCGGCGAAGTTGCGCGAGAACGTGACGAGCATGCGCGCGCGGATGCGCGCGGAGCTCGACCGCGGCGACGCGGCGCGCTTCGACCTGAAGCAGGGCGCGGGCGGGCTGGTCGATATCGAGTTCCTGCTGCAATACCTGGTGCTGCGCGAATCGTCGTCGCATCCGGCGCTCATCGGCATCCGCAACAGCGAAGACCTGGCCCGGGCGCTGCGCGACGCCGGACTGCTGGACGCGGCATCGTGCGACGCGCTGGCACGCGCGCACGCGCGTTTCCTGGCCGAAGGGCTGGCCTGCACCCTGGATCGGCGCAAGCGCATCGTCGTCGCCAGCGAGTCGCTCGACGCATTGCGCGAAGCGGTGGCGACGGCGCTGCATCGCGCCGGACTGGACTTCCGGGGAGAGTGACCGCGGCGTTCGTTCGGGAGGACAAGGCGATGGCGGAAAACAATACGAAAACGACGCGGGCGAGCGTCGCGGCCTACCTGGCCGGCATCACCGACGAAACGCGCCGCAGGGATTGCGAGGCGTTGGCGAAGCTGATGGCAGAGTCGACGAAACAGCCGGCGACGATGTGGGGAACCGGCATCGTCGGCTTCGGCAACCACCACTACCGCTACGAGAGCGGGCGCGAAGGCGACATCTGTGCGGTCGGCTTCGCGTCGCGCAAGGGCGACATCAGTCTCTACCTGACCGGACTGCCCGCGCTCGAGAAATTCCTTCCGACGCTCGGCAGGCACAAGGTCGGCAAGGGCTGCCTGTACGTTCGCAGGCTGGCCGACGTGGATCTCAAGGTGCTGGAGAAGATGATCGCCGCCTCCTGGGCCGCGGCAAAGGCATGACGATGGCCATCGCCCTGTCGTAGAGCGGGGCTTGCCCCGCTGCTTTCGGTTTCTTCAACGCAAAAGCCAAAGAGCAGCGGGGCAAGCCCCGCTCTACGACAGGGCGCGGGCGTTACAGGCCCAGCCGTTCCTGGATTGTCGCCGCGACCCGCGCGGTTTCCCGCAGCGGCTCCGCGTCGAACGACTGCAGAACGTCATCCATCGCACGCACGCGTCCGCGGGCGAGCAGGGCGTCGAGGAAGGCGCGCGGCCGCCCCTGCACGCGAGTCGGTTCGAACACGAACACCGATGCGCGCGTCGCGCAGGCTTCCGACAGCATGTTGACCGAGTCCGGCGTGCACACGATGCGGTCCGCCCAGGCCAGCAGGCCGGGGTAGGGGTTCTCGCCATCCGCTTCGTTGCGCCAGACCACGCCCGGCACGGTCGCGTAGCGTCGCTGCAGCGCGTCGGCGACCTGCGCATCGGTGCGGCGCGAGGCGGTGGCCAGTACGCTGCCGCCGTCGCGGGTCAGCGCGGCGTCCAATTGCGCCGCCAGCGCATCGAAGGCGGCGCGGTCGAAGCGTGCGTGCGCGCTGTCGCCGCCCAGCAGCACGGCGGTGCGCGGCTGCGGCAGGTCGGCGAACGTGGCGAAGTGTTCGCGCGACTGCGCCAGCCAGGCGTCGTCGACCGGATTGAGGCTGCCGAGCAGGGCGACGACGTTGGGCCCGCGCAGGCGGTCGTGCTCGGGCGCGACGACGATGTCCCAATGCCCGGGGTCGATGCGCGGGTCGAGGATCTGCACCGTTTTCGCGCCGCGTTCGCGCAGCAGCCGGGTGGCCAGCGCCGCCTGCCGACCGCAGC
>JBDHQQ010000108.1:0-8641 GCA_039807145.1 Pseudoxanthomonas sp.
TGCCAGCACCGACGCGTCGTCCGGCCACACGCTGCGCGCCACCGCCGCGACTTGCCGCGCCTCGCGCAGCGACTCGCCCAGCACGTCCGCCTCGCTATCGACGATGCGCAGCGCGGCGTCGCCCTGGTCCAGCAGCGCGGCGCGGGCCTTCTGCAGGCCGCTGCGCGCCACGGCGTCGTCCGGCTTCGCCGCCAGGATCGCCAGGTACAGCGGGATGGCGTCGTCGGCCGTGGCGTACAGGCGTTCCTGCGTGAGCGCGCGCGCAGCGCGGCGGCGCGCGTCGGAAATGTCCGCTTCCGCCAGCAGCACCGATGGCGCCTGCCAGTTCAGCACGACGCCGGCGTCATCCTCTCCGCCCACGGTCACGCGGCCTGCGTCGGCGGCCGTGGCATCGGCGGCCGTCGCCCGTGCTTGCGCCGACGCGCGCGGCGCACGCTCGCAGGCGCACAGTGCGATGGCGGACAGCAACAGCAAGGCGCAACGCAGCGGCAAGCTTCCTCCCGCGCCTAGGCGGAATGGCGATGATGGGCTATTGTCGCCGCATCGCAATCCCGATGCATTCCTGGAGCTTTCGTGCCGGCCTGGCTGGATTCATCCGACGTTCTGCGGCAGTACATCGCCGCCTGGCCCGCGGCGGGCATCGACCGCATCGGTCTGGACACCGAGTTCGTCCGCGAACGCACCTACTGGCCACAGCTGGCGCTGGTGCAGGTCGCCGCCGGCGACGACATCCTGCTGGTCGATCCGCTGGCGCCGGGCATGGCCGAAGCCCTGCGGTCGATGCTGGCCGACCCGCGCCTGCTCAAGGTCATGCACAGCGCCAGCGAAGACCTGGTGGCGTTCAAGCACGCCTGCGGCGCGCTGCCCGAGCCGCTGTTCGACACCCAGATCGCCGCCGCGCTGGCCGGCGTCGGCGGCGGGCTCAGCTACCAGAAGCTGGTGCTGTCGATCGCAGGCGTCGAACTGGCGAAGGGCGAGACGCGCTCCGACTGGATCCGCCGCCCGCTCAGCGCCGCGCAGCTCGAATACGCCGCCGACGACGTACGCCACCTCGACGCGGCGTACCGTGCGCTGCAAGCGAAGCTCTCCGCGCTGGGCCGCACGGACTGGCTGCGCGCCGACAGCGCGCGGCTGGTCGCCGGCGTGGCGAACGACGAGTCAGAACGCTGGCCGCACCTGTCGCTGCGCAGCGCGCAGTTCCTCGACGCCGACGAACAGCGCACGCTGCTGCGCCTGCTGCGTTGGCGCGAGACGCAGGCGCGCACCAGCGACAAACCGCGCAGCTGGATACTGGACAACGAACTGGCGGTGGAACTGGCGCGCAAGCCGCCGGCCGACGCCGCAGCGCTGCAGGCCTGGCTGGATGCGCGCCCGAAATCCCCGCGCAAACTGGCCGGCAAACTGTGGCAGGCCTTGTCCACGCCCCTGCCCGACGAAGCCGATGCGCCGCTGGCCCACGCCACCGACGAGGCCGGGAAGAAAAAACTCAAGCGCCTGCAAGACGCCGTGGGCCAGCGCAGCGGCGAACTCGGCCTGCCCGACGGCGTGCTCGCATCGCGGCGCTGGCTGGAAGCGCTGATCGACGCGCACCCGCACGGCCAGTGGCCCGACGCATTGGGCGGCTGGCGTCGCGAACAGCTGCAGCCGCTGCTGGCGCCGCTGCTGTCGTAGGAGCGCTCTCGAGCGCGACCGGAAACTTTTCGACCTGCGGAATTTTCCGCATAACACCATTGTCTCGGTCGCGCTCGAGAGCGCTCCTACGACAGGATGTACCGCTTCAGCGCTTCGTAGCTCGCCGGCATCGGCTCGGCGTGCGCCGGGCGCCGCAACAGTTCGTCCAGCGCCGGCGGCACTTCGACCGGCCTGCCGATCAGCGGCTCGACCACGCTTTCGAACTTGGCCGGATGCGCGGTGGCCGCCACCGCCCAGTCACCGCCCTCGCCCGCCGCGCGCAGGCCTTCCAGCACCCTGATCGCGGTGGCCGTGTGCGGGCAGAAGATTTCGCCATGCTCGCGGAAGCGCCGGGCGATGACTTCGCGGATCGCCGCATCGCCGACGCTGGCGGAAGCGAACGCGGCGCGCAGCGCGGCATCGTCGCCACGGTACAGCCAGCGCAGGCGCTCGAAGTTGCTCGGCGCGCCCACGTCCATCGCGTTCGCCAGCGTCGCCACGCTGCCTTGCGGCGCGTAGTCGCCGCCGCCGAAGTAATCGGGCAGCACGCGATTGGCGTTGGTCGCCAGCACGATCCGGCCCAGCGGTACGCCCAGCGCGCGCGCCAGGATCGCGGCCAGCGCGTTGCCGAGGTTGCCGGTCGGAACCACCAGGTTCAGCACCTTGCCGGTGGTCGCGCGGTGCGCCAGGGCCGCATGCGCGTAGTAGCTCATCTGCGGCAGCAAGCGACCCAGGCTGATGCTGTTGGCTGAGTTCAGCGGCGCCTCGGCCTGCAGCGCAGCGTCGTTCAACGCCTGCTTGACCAGCGCCTGGCAATCGTCGAACGCGCCTTCCACGCGCAGCGCGGTGACGTTGTCGCCGAAGCAGCCCAACTGGTGCGCCTGCCGCGGCGACACCCGCCCATCCGGATACAGCACGATCACCCGCAATCCGGGCTGGCGATGGAACGCCGCCGCGACCGCCGCGCCGGTGTCGCCGGAAGTGGCGACGAGGATGGTCAGCGGCCTGCTCGCATCGCGGCGCAGGCGCGTCAGGCATTGTGCGAGGAAGCGCGCGCCGAAATCCTTGAACGCGGCAGTCGGGCCGTGGAACAGTTCCAGCACGTGGTCGCCGGGCGTGGCCAGCGGCTTCAGCGGCGCGGGGAAATCGAACGCGGCCCGGCAGATCGACGCGAGCTCGCCTTCGAGCCCATCGCCGGCGAAGCACGGCGCCAGCAGGTCCGCCGCGGTATCGGCCAGGCTTGCACCGGGCGCGAGTTCGCGCGGCTCGGGCAGTCTCTCCGGCACGTACAGGCCGCCATCCGGCGCGAGGCCGGCGGCGATGGCCTGGCTCAGGGTGGCGGCAGGGACGTTGTTGCGGGTGGAAACGAATTGCATGACATAGCCTTTGTTCTTGCTCGTCATTCCCGCGAAGGCGGAAATCCATGCCAATACAGCGACAAATCGCGGCGTATTGCCTTCTGTAAGTATCCCGACATGGATTCCCGCCTTCGCGGGAATGACGGCGATTGATTTTTCCGGTTTATTTCAACACTACAGCGCCGGGCGATTCGATCGGCGACACCCAGGCTTGCGAATCGAAACCGGCGACGGCAAAAGCCTGTTGCACCTTCGGCGCAGCGGCTTCGGCCTCGGCCTTCGTCGCGAACCAGCCGAACACGCTCGGCCCCGCGCCGGAAATGCTCGCACCAAACGCGCCGCCGTCGAGCATTGCCCGTTTCGCCGCATCGAAGCCGGCGATCAGCGGCGCGCGGCGCGGCTCGACCAGCACGTCGTCAAGGCCGGCGCGCACCAGCGACGCATCGCCGGACTGGCAGCCAATCAATACCAGCGCCAGGTTCGCGCTCTGCGCGACGAATGCCTTCAGTTCGTAGTTCCCTTGCAGCGCGGCGCGGGCGCGCCGGGTTTCCAGCACCGCGTCCGGATGCACCAGCACGCTGTGCCACGCGGCGGGAACGGGAATCTTGACCAGCCGGTCGGCGGTCGCCAGGACCAGCCCGCCCAGCAGCATCGGCCCGAGGTTGTCCCCGTGCCGCCCGCCGCTGGCGACGGCTTCGCCGACCAGCGCGAACGGATACAGCGCTTCGCGCGACAGCGGTGCGTTGAGCAGTTCGTTGGCCGCGACCAGCGCGGCGACGCACGACGCGGCCGAACCGCCCATGCCCGAGCCCAGCGGAATGCCCTTGTCGATCTCGACCTCGAAGCCGAACGGCAGCGCCAGCGCCTCGCGCAATGCGAGCAGCGCCGCACCGGCCGTATTGGACGGCGCGTCCAGCGGCAGATCCACCGCCGCGCCGCGGATCGCCGCGATGCGCACTGCCGGCGCATCGATGCGACGCACCGTCACGCTATCGCCGACGCCCTCGATGGCATGGCCGAGGATGTCGAAGCCGACGCCGACGTTGCCGACCGATGCCGGCGCGAATGCCTGCGCGGACGACCTCACAGCTTCGCCCCCTGCCCCGCGGCGACGCGCAGCAGGTCGGCGAACACGCCGGCCGCGGTGACTTCCTTGCCGGCGCCCGGGCCCTGGACCACCAGCGGATTGTCGCGATAGCGCGCGGTGGTGAACTGGACGATGTTGTCGGTCAGGCGCAGGTTGGCGAATGCGTGGTCGCCGGGCACCTCGACCAGGCCGACGCTGGCGTGGCCGGATTCGTCCAGTTTCGCGACGTAGCGCAGCACCTTGCCGGCGGCCTTCGCCTTCGCCAGCCGGTCGGCGAAGGTGGCATCCACTTCGTGCAGCCGCGCCAGGAATTCGTCCACGCCCGCGGTGCGCAGCGACTCTGGCACCAGGCTTTCGATCCGCACGTCTTCCAGCGACAGGTCGCGGCCGGCCTCGCGGGCGAGGATGGTCAGCTTGCGCCCCACGTCGACGCCGGAAAGGTCGTCGCGCGGATCGGGTTCGGTATAGCCCAGCGCGCGCGCCTCGGCAACCAGCTGCGAGAACGGCACGCTGCCGTCGAACTTGTTGAACAGCCACGCCAGCGTGCCGGAGAAGATGCCTTCGATCGAAAGCAGTTCGTCGCCGGTGTCCAGCAGGTCGCGCAGCGTAGAAATCACCGGCAGACCCGCGCCGACCGTGGCCTCGTAGCGGAAGCGCGCGCCACTGACCGCGGCGGCGTCGCGGATTGCGCGGTACTGCGCCAGCACGCCGGCGCCGGCCTGCTTGTTCGGCGTGACCACGTGGATGCCGGCGGCCAGCCAGTCGGCGTAACGCTCCGCGACTTCCGGGCTTGCGCTGCAATCGACGATGACCAGATGCGGCAGGTGGGTGTTCTTCAGGCGCTCGGCCAGCCGGTCGAGGTCGCTGGCCTCGTCCGAGGCGGTGAACGCCGCGCGCCAGTCGCCCTGCAGCCCGCGATCGTCCAGCAGCATCCGCTTGCTCGATGCGATCGCGCACAGTCGCAGGTCCAGGTTGGCCTTGCCCAGCAGCCTCGGCTGCGCGGCGAGCAACTGGTCGAGGAAGGCCGCGCCGACGTTGCCCGGCCCGATCACGCCGACCGCGAAGGTCTGCGGCGACAGCCAGAAGCCGGCGTGCGCGGCGCGCAGCGCCTTGGTCGCGTCGCGGCTGTCGATGGCGACCGAGATGTTGCGTTCGGAAGACCCCTGGGCGATGGCGAGGATGTTGACCTGGGCGCGCGCCAGCGCTTCGAACAGTCGCGCCGACACGCCCGGCGTGCCGGCCATGCCGTCGCCGACCGCGGCCAGCACGCTGACCCCGTCGGTCAGCTGCACGCGCTGGATCTGGCCGACGTGCAGCTCGTGGGCGAAGGCGTCGAGCAGCGCGGTGCGGGCGCGGGCCGCTTCGCCGCTTTTCACCACGCAGCAGATCGAATGCTCGGACGAGCCCTGCGAGATCATCACCACCGACACGTGCGCGTTGCGCAGCGCCGCGAACACGCGCTCGGCGGTGCCGGGCACGCCGATCAGGCCGGTGCCTTCCAGGTTGACGATGGCCAGGTCGGGGCTGAGGGTCAGGCCCTTGACCGGACCGCTGTGGTCGCGCTCGGCGGTGATGCGCGTGCCGGGATGGTCGGGATGGAAGGTGTTGCGGATGATGATCGGCAGGCCCCGCTCGATCGCCGGCGTCATCGTCTGCGGGTGCACGACCTTGGCGCCGAAATAGGCCAGCTCGCAGGCTTCGTCGTAACTCAGCGCGCCCAGCTGCACCGCTTCCGGCACCACGCGGGGGTCGGCCGACAGCACGCCGTCCACGTCGGTCCAGATGTGCAGTTCGTCGGCGTCGAACAGCGCGGCGAAGATCGCGCCCGAATAATCGCTGCCGTTGCGGCCGAGCGTGGCGAAGCCGCCGCTGCGGTCGCGCGCGACGAACCCGGTGATCACCACCCGCGGCTGCGGGTTGCGCGCGCGCCACTCGGCTAGCCGGGCGGCGCTGGATTCCCAGTCCACCGCCACGCCCAGGTCGCTGCGCTCCACCACCAGCACGTCGCGCGCATCGAGCACCGCGCAGTCCTCGCCCTGGGCCTTCAGGTATTCGCCCAGCAGTCGCGCCGAACAGACTTCGCCCAGCCCCTGCACACGTTCCAGCACCTCGTGCGGCAGGCCGCCGATGACGACCAGCGCCTCCAGGATCGCCTTCAGCTTGTCGAAACGCTGGTCCAGCCATTCGATGACCTGGCCCGAGCCCTCGCCCAGCAGCGCCACCGCCGCGCCGCGATGGCGCGCGCGCAGTTCGTGCCAGCGTTCGTGCCATTCCCCGCTGCCCGACGCCGCCAGGTTGCACAGGCCGATCAGCGCGTCGGTGACGCCCTTCATCGCGGAAACCACGGTGGCCTGCACCTGCTCGTCGCGCGCCAGCAGCAGCGAAGCGACGTGGCGGTAGCGGTCGGCGTCGGCGACGGACGTGCCGCCGAACTTGTGCACGACGGTGCGCGCGGCTTTCGGGGCGGGCGGGGAATCGCTGGGAACGGGCTGTGCGGACATGGCGGAACGGACCTGTGTGGAAGGCCCCGCGCGCATCAGGCTGTGGGTTGCCCCGCATCCTGATCCGGGTGCGGGGCCGTGTAGGGGAAGACTACGCGTACACGACCGACCGCACCGGGCTGGTACCGGTGCCGGTAATGATCGTAATGGTGGCGGCGTGATCGCGCATGGGCGGCGAAGATGCCACGCCCGCCGGGCCCGCTGCAAGCGTTGCAGTTGCAACCACCGCCGGGCGGGAGTGGCGGCCCCGACACGATTCGAACGTGCGACCTTCCCCTTAGGAGGGGGACGCTCTATCCAGCTGAGCTACGGGGCCCGCAGGCATAGTGTAACGGCTGCGCCGCGCGCGCCGCCGCTGTTCCGCTTCCCGGCCCGTGTTACCTTGGCCCCCGGAACGGCCGGGGGAGCGCGGCCGCGATTTTCGAGGAGTCGTCTGGAATGTGTCCCAGCAGGGTGGCCGAAGGCACGGAACGGGGTTGGATCGTCCCCATCGGCGGCGCGGAGAACAAGGGAGAAAGTCCGCGGATATTGCGGCGCTTCCTTGAGATATCGGGCGGCGACAGCGCCGAGATACTGGTCATCCCCACGGCCAGCCAACTGACCGAGACTGGGCCGCGCTACCAGCACCTGTTCGGCGAACTGGGCGCGCGCCGGGTCGACGTGCTGGATTTCGACACCCGCCGCGACTGCCACGAAAGCAACCGGCTGGACCGCATCGGCCGTGCCAGCGGCATCTTCTTCACCGGCGGCAACCAGCTGCGCCTGTCGACGATCCTCGGCGGCACGCCCGCGGCCAAGCTGATCCGCGAACGCAACGCGGCCGGCATCGCGGTCGGCGGCACCAGCGCCGGCGCCAGCATCCTGTCCGAACACATGATCGGCTTCGGCAAGGAAGGCAGCTCGCCGCAGGCCGACAGCGTGCGCCTGGCGCCCGGCCTGGGCCTGACCAACCGCTTCGTCATCGACCAGCACTTCCGCCAGCGCGACCGCCTGGGCCGCCTAGTCGCGGCGCTGGCCTACAACCCGTTCGCCATCGGCATCGGCCTGGACGAGGACACCGCCGCCTTCATCGGCCCGGACAACACGCTGGAAGTGGAAGGCAGCGGCGCGGTCACCGTGGTCGACGCCGACGAACTGACCTTCTCCTCGATGGCCGACGTGCGCGAGGACGAGCCGGTGTGCCTGCTCGGCCTGAAGGTGCACATCCTCGTCGCCGGCGCGACGTTCAACCTGCACACGCGCAGGGCGTCGGCGGGAAAACTGGCAAAACCCAAGACCTGAGGCATTCCATGCGCATCCTCGAACGTTCCGTCTACGTCGGCCCCTCGCTGTATGCGCACTTCCCGGTCATCCGCCTCGAGCTGGACCTGGGCGAACTGGAGCAGTGGCCGACCGCGAAGCTGGGCGACGCCTACGTCGACGCGCTGGTCGCCGCCCTGCCCGGCCTGGCCGAACACGGCTGCAGCTACCGCGAGCCCGGCGGCTTCATCCGCCGCATGCGCGAGGGCGAAGGCACCTGGCTGGGCCACGTGCTGGAGCACGTCGCGATCGAACTGCAGAACGTCGCCGGCGAGGACGTCACCTTCGGCAAGACCCGCAGCGTCTCCGACGACCGGCCCGGCGTCTACAACGTGGTCTACGAATACGCGCAGCGCGAGGAAGGCATCGCCGCCGGCGAACTGGCCCTGAAGCTGCTGTGCTCGCTGCTGCCGGCGGAACTGCGGCCCAGGGGCAGCGTGCCGGAAGACTGGGCATGGGAATCCGCGCGCGACGACTTCATCCGCTACGCCCAGCGTCGCGCGCTGGGGCCGTCCACCGCCTCGCTGGTGCGCGCGGCCGAGGAGCGCGGCATCCCGTGGTTCCGCCTCAACAACCAGTCGCTGGTGCAGTTCGGCCACGGCAGGTACCAGCAGCGCATCCAGGCCACGGTCACCGGCAAGACCCCGCACATCGCGGTGGAACTGGCCAGCGACAAGGAAGAGACCAACAAGATCCTCGGTTCGCTGGGCCTGCCGGTGCCGCGC
>JBDHQQ010000109.1:0-8608 GCA_039807145.1 Pseudoxanthomonas sp.
GCGCCGCGTTCGCCCAGCTGTTCGTCGTAGCCGGCAGGCAGGGCCATGATGAAATCGTGCGCCTGCGCGGCGCGCGCGGCGGCTTCGACCTCGGCGTCGGTGGCGTCCAGCCGGCCGTAGCGGATGTTGTCGCGCGCGCTGGCGGCGAAGATCGTCGGCGCCTGCGGTACCAGCGCGATGGATTCGCGCAGGGCGAGGGGGTCGAGCGTGCGCACGTCGATGCCGTCTATCGCGACCCTGCCGGTTTCCGGGTCGTGGAAGCGCAGCAGCAGCGCGAACACGGTGCTCTTGCCTGCTCCGGACGGCCCGACCAGGGCGACGGTTTCGCCGGGCGAGACGCGCAGGTCGAAGCCCTGCAACGCGGCCGCGTCGGGGCGCGACGGGTAGTGGAAGGTGACGCCCTCCAGGCCCACTTCGCCGCGCAGCGGGTGCGGCAGCGCTACCGGATGTGCCGGTGCGGCGATGCCGGGGCTTTCGTCCATCATCTCGGCGATCCGGCCCATGCCGCCGGCCGCTTTCTGCAGTTCGTTCCAGACCTCGGCCAGCGCCGCCACCGAGCCGCCGCCGAACAGTGCGTACAGCACGAACTGGATCAGCGTGCCGGCGGTCATGCGCTGGGCGATGACGTCGTGCGCGCCGGTCCACAGCACCAGGGTGATCGCGCCGAAGAACAGGGTGATGGTGGTGCCGGTCATCAGCGCCTGCGCGCCGATCCGGCGGCGCGCGGTGCGCACCGTGTTCGATACCGCCTCGGCGAAGCGGCCGCGCTCGTAGGCTTCGCGCGCGTGCGCCTGCACCGTGCGCACCGCGCCCAGGGTCTCGGTCGCCAGCGCGTTGGCGTCGGCCACGCGGTCCTGGTTGGTGCGGGAAATGCCGCGGATGCGCCGCGCGCCCAGCACCACCGGCAGCACGGCGAGCGGAATCCCGACCAGCGCCCACGCCGCCAGCCGCGGACTGGTGACGAACAGCATGGCCAGCGCGCCGATCGCGGTGATGCTGCTGCGCAGGGCGATGGACATGACGCTGCCGACCACGTTGCGGATCAGTTCCACGTCGGCGGTGAGGCGCGACACCAGGTCGCCGCTGCGGTTGCGCTCGTGGAAACCCGCGTCCAGGCCGATCAGGTGCGCGTACAGGCGGTTGCGCAGGTCGGCGACCACGCGCTCGCCCAGCAGCGACACGAAGAAGAAGCGCGCCGCGGTGCCGGCGGCGAGTACGAGGGCCACGCAGAACAGCAGCAGGAAGGCGCGGTCGATGCTTCCGCCACTGCCGCTGCGAAAGCCTTCGTCGATCATCGTCCGGAACGCGACCGGCAGGCTCAGCGACGCGGTGGACGACACCGCCAGCGCGGCCAGCCAGCCGACGAACAGGCCCAGGTGGCGGCGCACGAACGGCCATAGCGCGCGCAGGCTGCCGAGGCGGGATTTGGCGGACGGGGAGCTGTCGGGCATCAGTAAAGATCGGTGGCGGTTTCCTTCTCCCCCGGGAGAAGGTGGCGCGGAGCGCCGGATGAGGGGTTCGGCGGAGTGGCGATGCGGGTCTGCCGGTAGTGGTTCGACAAGCGCACGATGCTTGTAGTGGATCCGCGCGAGCGCAAGCGAAAGCCTCTTCGCCGAACCCTCACCCCAACCCCTCTCCCGGAGGGAGAGGGGCTTCAGGTTGTTCGAACTGCACCCGGTCACGGGTGGCGTCGCGCAGGTGGATTTTCAAGGCGTCGATGCGTTCGGCGGGCAGGCGCAGGCCCAGCCGGGCGCCGTTTTCGTCGAACCGTTCGGACAGTTTCTCGGCGTCGAACGCGGCCAGCGCCGCGTGCACGCTGCCGAGTTCGTCGAAGGGGCTGATCAGTGCGATCTCGCGCATCTCGACCAGTGGGCGGCGCTCGGCCCGACGCAGGCATTCGGCCGCCGCGCCGCCGTAGGCGCGGACCAGGCCGCCCGCGCCGAGCTTGATGCCGCCGAACCAGCGGGTGACCATCACGACCACCTGGTCGCAGCCCTGGCCGTCGATCGCGGCGAGGATCGGCCGGCCGGCGGTGCCGGCGGGTTCGCCATCGTCGCTGGAACGGTATTCGCCGCCGATCCGGTAGGCCCAGCAGTTGTGGGTGGCGGCCGGGTCGGCGACGGCCCGCACGAAGGCCAGCGCCGCCTCCGGCGCGGCGACCGGCGCGGCGTGGGCGGTGAAGCGGCTGTGCTTGACCTCGGTTTCCAGCGTGGTCGGGGCTGCCAGGGTGTCGCTCATTCTTCCAGCAGGCTGCGCAGGTCGGAGGGGAGGCGCGCGCGCGGGTGTTTGCCGACGAACAGCCGCAGGCTCTCGCGGGCGCCGTCTGCGTCGCCTTGCGTCTTGCGCTGGCGGATGCGCTGCAGCCAGTCGGTTCTCGACAGCTTCGCGTCTTCCACGGCCGGGATATCCGCGAGCGTCAGGACCGTGCCGGTCACGACGATCGAGTCCAGCGTGCGATTGTCGGCAGTCGCTTGCCTGGCTTCGGCTTCGGCGTTCGCCTTGGCGGCCATGCGGACCGATGCCGAGGCCTGGGCCTGCTGGCGGGCGGCCTCGGCTTCCTCGCGCGCGACGGCGGGTGCGGGTGCGAGGGCGCGTGGCGGCGGTTCCGGGACGAATTCGTCCGCATGCGACGCCACCGGTGCGGGCGGCGCGGGTGGTGCCGGCGACGCGAAGGCGGGCGGCGATGGGGTAGGAAGCGCGACGGCTTTCGCGGGCGCAGGGATAGCCGTCGGTCGCGGTTCGGCGACTTCGACGGGCGGCGCTTCTTGCCTGTTCGCAACTGCCGGCGTGGCGCGGTGGCGTCCGGGGGCGATAGGCGGAGGTGGAGCGGGTTGTTTGAGCGCCGGCGATGCTTCCGTCGCGGTGGGTGCTTCCGGTGCGGACGATGCGGCGACGGACGCTGCCGCGCTGTCGGCAGGCACGTCCTCGGCGACAGCCGCGGAAGCAGGCGCCTCGCCGACCTGCATCGTGGCTTCCTGCTGCGGGCGCAGTTGCCACGCGATGCCGGTGGCGACCAGCACCGAGGCCGCGAGCCCGGCCAGCGCCGGCCAGCGCCGCCTGCGCGCCGTGGGGCGTGCGGCATCGCGCGTCACCGCGGCGCGCGCGGCGGAGAGGATCTTCGCGTCCAGCGCCGGCGATGGCTCGCCGTGCGGGCCGGTGCGGCCGAGCAGGGTGGCCAGCTCGCGCTCTTCGGCGCTCAGCGGTTCGACGGGTTTGCCGTTCATTCGTTCAACCTCGCGCGCAGCTTGTCCATCGCGTAGCGCAGCCGCGACTTCACCGTTTCCCGGCCCGCGCCGGTGATCTCGCCGATTTCCTCCAGGGTCAGCTCCTGTTCCAGCCGCAGTTGCAGCACCACGCGCTGTTCGTCCGGCAGCTCGGCCAGCGCCAGCTGCAGGCGGCGGCGCTGTTCGAATTCGCTCAATTGCCGCTCGGGTGTGTCCGGGTCGGGCACGCGGGCGGCGCGCTCGTCGGCATCGGCCGGCGCCGGCGGGCGGTGCCGCTGGGCCCGCCAGTGGTCGCCCAGCCGGTTGTGGGCGATGCGGAACAGCCATGCGCCGAACGCGGCGTCCGGCTTCCACTGGCTGCGCGCGGCGATGACGCGCTGCCACACGTCCTGGAAAAACTCGTCCGCCAGCGCCGTGTCGCGGACCTGCCGCAGCAGGAACCGGTAAAGTGGCCCGCGATGCCGGGCGTAGAGCTGGTCGAAGGCCGCGGCGTCGCCGGCGGCATAGGCCAGCATCAGCGCCTCGTCGGCGGGTTCGGCGGCATCGTTCATCGCGTACAGCCTAATGGCACGGCCCGTGCGGGCAAAGCGCCGAGGGGCTGACCTGAACGGAACGCGGGGCGCGTTCATGAAAGAAATGGGGGCAGGCCAC
This sequence comes from Pseudoxanthomonas sp., assembly GCA_039807145.1. GTDB lineage: Bacteria > Pseudomonadota > Gammaproteobacteria > Xanthomonadales > Xanthomonadaceae > Pseudoxanthomonas_A. Next base: position 3,876 of record JBDHQQ010000109.1, read on the forward strand.
GTGTGCATCATGGAAGAAGAACGTCCGGGGCGGATTGGCGGGGTTGGCGGAGCCGGGCCCGGCCACGCCGCAGTCCTGCCGCCGGCCCCCGCGAGGATCTAGGCGTTGGATTCCTTCTTGATCGCTCCATCCGAAACCCGGGTACCGCCTTCCAGCTTCCAGCGCATGCTGGAAGCCGTGCGCCTGGCGTTGCCCGAGGGCGTCGAGCTGGCGGCGGCATGGCGCGACTGGGCCGCGGGCAGCGGCAGCTGCACCGAACCCCCCGGGCTGCCGGCCCTGCAGCGCCAGGCCGAGCAGGCGCTGGCGCGCCCCATTGCGAAGACCGGAGGCCGCACCCGGGTGCAAGCCTGGAATTGCGAAGGCGGCGGCCGGATCGCGCTGGCGCTGCAGCTTCCGCAGGCCGCCGACGCCGCGCAGGTGGAGGCGCTGCAGGTGGCCGCGCGCGCGCTGCTGGACGCCGGCCTGGAAGCCGCCCGCGCGCAGGCGCGCATCGTTTCGCTGGAAAAATCCAAGCGCCTGCAGCAGGCGCTGTACGAGATCGCGGACCTGGCCGGCGCCGAGCTGGAAATGGCCGAGATGCTGCGCCGGCTGCACGCCGTGGTCGCTTCGCTGATGTACGCGCCCAATTGCTTCATCGCCTTGTACGAGCCGACGCGCGAAGCGGTGCGTTTCCTTTATTTCGCCGACCAGATGGACGACTGGGCCACCGATCCGGGCGCCGAGTTCACCGAAGGCAACATGCCCAACAGCCTGACCTTCGCGCTGCTGCGGCATGCCCGGCCGGTGCACGGGCCGTCGATCGAGCTGCGCCGGCGGTTCGGCGTGCCGCGCGATCCGTTCCACGGCCCCGACAGCCTGGACTGGCTGGGCGTGCCGATGCTGCGCGACGGCGACGTGGCCGGCGTGGTGGTGGTGCAGAGCTACGATCGCAGCGACGTCTACGACGAAGGCGACCGCGCGCTGCTGGTCTACGTGGCCCAGCACATCCTGACCGCGCTGGACAGGCGCCAGGCGCAGACCGAACTGGAGCGGCGCGTGCACCAGCGCACCGGCGAACTGCAACGCGCCAACCGCGAGCTGCAGGAGGAAATCGCCGAACGCCGGCACGCCGAGGAGCTGCAGCGCGCGCTGTACCGCATCGCCGAGCTGGCGACCAGCTCCGAGAGCATCGACCAGTTCTACGCCGAAGTGCACGCCGTGGTCGGCGGGCTGATCGATGCGCGCAACTTCTACATCGCGCTGCTGGCCGACGAAGGGCGCCGGCTCGATTTCGTCTACGCCGTGGACGAGCGTTCCGCGCTGCCGGCCAGCCGGAAGACCGGCCGGGGCCTGACCGAATACGTGATCCGCCAGCGCTGTCCGCAGCGGCTCGACCACGAGGCCATCATGGCGCTGACGGCGCAGGGCGAAATCCGCGAGCACGGCGTTCCCGCGGCGTACTGGCTGGGCGTGCCGCTCTTCCACGAGCAGGACGTGGTCGGCGCGATCGCCGTGCAGAGCTACCGGCCGGACGTGAGTTATTCGGCGCGCGACGAGGAACTGCTGGGCTTCGTCGCCCACAACATCGGCGCGGGCCTGGTCCGGCAGCGCAGCCAGGAGCAGCGCAAGCACGCCCATGCGGAACTGGAGCGGCGCGTCGAGGAACGCACCCGCGAACTGGCCGAAGCGAACCAGCGGCTGGTCGCGCAGATCGGCGAGCGCCTGCGCGCCGAGCGGCGCCTGACCCACCAGGCCACCCATGACGCATTGACCGGACTGCCCAACCGGACCCACCTGCTGGACCGCCTGACTGCGGCGGTGGAGACGGCGCGCGAGGGCCGCGGGCCGCCCTTCGCCGTGCTGTTCCTCGACCTCGACCGCTTCAAGCTGGTCAACGATAGCATCGGCCATGCCGCCGGCGACGAACTGCTGGTCGAGGTGGCGCGGCGCATCACCGCCACGGTGCGCTCGGACGACATCGTCGCGCGGCTGGGCGGCGACGAATTCGCCATCCTCGCCGCCTACCGCGACGACGACGGCATCGACGAACTGACCGACCGCCTGCTGGCGTCGCTGGGACGGCCGCTGTGGCTGGCGGGGCGCGAGCTGTTTCCCTCGGCCAGCGTCGGCGTGGCGATCTGGCGCCCGCGCTACCGCAGCGGCGAGGAACTGCTGCGCGACGCCGACGCGGCGATGTACCGGGCCAAGGCGCAGGGGCGCAACCGCAGCACGCTGTTCGACGAGGCGATGCGCGAGGCGGCGATGCAGAGCCTGGACCTGGAAGCCGACCTGCGCCGCGCCATCCTCAACGGCGATTTCTCGCCGTATTACCAGCCGATCGTCGACATCGACAGCGGCGAGGTCATCGGCCACGAGGCGCTGCTGCGCTGGCAGCACGACCGGCGAGGGCTGCTGATGCCGGCGGATTTCATCGCCCTGGGCGAGGAAACCGGCCTGATCGAGCAAGTCGACTGGCTGATCTACGCGCAGGTGGCGGAACAGATCGCGCGCGGCACGGACGGCTACATCGCGGTCAACGTGTCGCCGCGCCATTTCCATTCGCCCGATTTCGCCGACCGCCTGCTGGGCATGTTCGACGCCGCCGGCGCCGATCCGTCGCGGCTGCGCGTGGAAATCACCGAGGTCGCGCTGCTCGAGGATGCGCCGCGCACCCTGCGCACGCTGCACCTGTTGCGCCAGCACGGCATCCTGGCCTTGCTGGACGACTTCGGCACCGGGTTCTCGGCCCTGTCCTACCTGCACCGGTTCCCGATCTCCACGCTGAAGATCGACCGCAGCTTCATCGCCGGCCTGGGCAACGAGGGGCGCACGGAGAGCGAAGCGGTGGTGCGCGCGATCCTGGCCCTGGCCGGCACGCTGGGCATCGACGCGATCTGCGAAGGCGTGGAGCGCGAGGACCAGCGCCAGGCCCTGCGCGAGATGGGCGCACGCTTCGGCCAGGGCTACCTGTTCGGGATGCCGGAACTGCGCATCCGCGGCGGCGCGTAGCCGGGACCGTCCGGCGGGAAGATCATCGTGGCCTCGTCAGCGCGGAATCCCCGGCCCGCATGCAGGCCGGGGATTCCAATGCAGTTGCCGCCTGTTCGCAATACGCAAGGTTCGAATCATTCGTCGAGGGCGACGGCCGGCGCGGAGGTGGGTCCCGCGACGATGCGGCGCGCCTGTTCGACCAGATCGACGAACTCGTGGCGCAGGCCGTTGCGGTCGTCGCCCCGCGCGGCGCGTGCGGCCGTGGCCACGTCTTTCCAGGTCCAGTCGCCGACATGCGTGCCGCCGCGCAGCAGATCGGCATAGGCGGCGACCGCGCTGGCGAAGCGCAGGGTTTCGCTGGGCCTGGCGAGGGACGAGCGCAGGATCGGCGTTTCGATCAGCTTGCTGTCCTGCGCGTCGGGCAGTTTGTAACGCAGGCGCAGATGGGCGACTTCGCCGGCGTCGGTCGAAGCGACAGGCGGCTTCGCTGCGTAGCGCAGCGGCGGCAGGCGATCCGCGCCGGAACCGGCCGGGGTGATCTCGTACAGCGCGGTGACCTCGTGGCCCGCGCCGATGTCGCCGGCGTCGACCTTGTCGTTGGCGAAATCCTCGTTGTTGAGCACGCGGTTCTCGTAGCCGATCAGACGATATTCCGATACCGCGGCCGGGTTGAACTCGATCTGGATCTTCACGTCGCGGGCGATGGTCAGCAGGGTCGCCTGCATTTCATCGGCCAGCACCTTGCGCGCTTCGCGCACCGTGTCGATGTAGGCGTGGTTGCCGTCGCCGACGTCGGCCAGGCGTTCGGCCATCGCGTCGTTGTAGTTGCCATCGCCGAAGCCCAGCGTGGTCAGGGCGATGCCCGACTTGCGGCGGTCGGCGACCAGGGTCTCCAGCGCCTTGCGGTCGACGATGCCGACGTTGAAGTCGCCGTCGGTGGCCAGGATGACGCGGTTCACGCCGTCCTTGGCGAAGGCCTGCTGCGCCAGCGCATAGGCCAGCTGGATGCCTTCGCCGCCGTTGGTGCTGCCGCCGGCCTGCAGGCGGTCGAGCGCGGACAGGATTTCGCCGTGGCGGTCGCCCGGCGTCGGCGGCAGCACCACCCCGGCCGAACCGGCGTAAACGACGATGGACACGCGGTCCTGCGCGCGCATCTGCGGCACCAGCTGGCGCAGCGCGGTCTTCACCAGCGGCAGCTTGTCCGGTTCGTCCATCGAGCCGGAGGTATCGATCAGGAACACCAGGTTGGCCGGCGGCAGCTGCGCCTTCGGCACGTCGTAACCCTTGATGCCGACCATCAACAGCTGGCGCTGCGCGTTCCACGGCGCCGGCGACAGTTCGGTGGTCACGCGGAACGGCGTTGCGCGGTCCGCCGGCGCGGCATGGCCGTAGCGGAAATAGTTGATGAACTCCTCGGCACGCACGGAGTCGGCCGGCGGGCGACGCCCCTCGCGCAGCATCCGCCGCACGTTGCTGTAACTGCCGGTATCGACGTCGATGGAGAAGGTGGACACCGGCTGCTCGCTGGTGCGATGGACCGGATTGTCGGTGCGCTCGGCGTAGTTTTCGGTGTTCGCCGGTTGCGCCAGGGAATAGGGCGCAGGCAGGGACGCGGGGGCTGCGTTGCGGTACGCCATGACCGCCATCGGGGCGGGCGGCGCAGGCGGGGGCGGGGGTGCGTACAGGGCGCGCGCTTCGGCCGCTGCCTTCATTCGCGTGCCGGTGACGACGACGCTGTCCAGCGTCTGGCGGCTGGCGGCGGC
>JBDHQQ010000110.1:0-8526 GCA_039807145.1 Pseudoxanthomonas sp.
CTTCAGGTACAGGAAGCGGCCGGTATCGAAGCCGCCGTAGTACGAGAAGTTCGACGCAGCTTGGCTGTACATGATCGGACCGACGCGGTTGAACACGTTGTTCGCACCGATGGCGATGCGGGCATTCCACGGCGCCTGCCAGGAGACCTGCACGTCGTGGAACGTGGTGGCGCCCAGGCGGTTCTGCGGGAGGACCTTGTTCGCGGTCGGGCTGAAGTAGTTCGGATCGCTGCAGCCGTACCCCGGGGTGCAGTCTTCCTTGGTGCTGGAGTAGTAGCGGATGCCGTAGTTGGCAGACCAGTCACCCTTGTTCCAGCCCAGGCTCAGGTTGGAACGGATGCGGAAGTAATCCTCGAAGCCATTGACCTGGCTCGGCTTCGTGCCCGGGTCATTGGTGCTCTTGATCTCGAACTTGCTGACGTAGGTCGTCGCCCACTTGGCGCTGAAACGACCCCAATCGGTGTCCAGCGCGTAGTTGGCGTCGAAATCGAAACCTTCGGTCAGGTAGTAACCGGCGTTGCGGGTGCCGTAGGTCAGTTCGCTGACGATGTTGCCCTGGGCTGGGTCACGCTTGAACATGGCGCAACGCGATTCGATCAGGTTGACGTAGCAGTCGTCCATGATCGCGTTCGGCGAGTCCGAAACCACGGTGTCGTCGATGCGCACCTTCCACCAGTCCAGCGCCATGGTCAGGCCCTGCACGAACTTCGGGCTGTAGACCAGGCCGATGGTCTTGGAGGTGGACATTTCCGGCTGCAGGTTGGGATTGGAACCGGACACGAACGGGACCGGGGTCTGGTTGCCGTTCGGGCCGGTGATCGGCACGAAGCCCTGCTTCAGCTGGCGGAAGTTCGCACCGACGTCCTTGAGGCAGCGCGGCGAGTTGGCGGCCTTGCCGTAAACGACGTCGCACGGATCCTGGAAGCCGGTGGCGAAGGTCTGCGAGCCGCCGCCGTACAGGTTGCCGATGGTCGGGGCGCGGAAGCCCTCGGCATAGGTGGCACGGACCAGCAGGTCGTCCATCGGGCGCCACTTCATGCCGAACTTGTTGTTGGTGGTGTTGCCGAAGGTGTCGAACTTCGAGTAGCGGGTAGCCGCGTTGAAGGTCAGTTCCTTCGCGCCCGGCAGGTCGGCCAGGACCGGTACGTTCAGTTCCAGGTAGCCTTCATCGACCTTGTACGAGCCGTAGGTCGGGCCCGAGGCCAGGTTGGTCGAATTGCCGGACTGGGCGATGGCGTCCGGGGTGAAGCCGCCTTCTTCCTTGCGGTGCTCGTAGCCCAGCGCGAAGCCCAGGTCGCCGGCGGGCAGGGTGATGATCGAACCCGCCAGGTTGACGAAGTAGTCGTGCGTCTTCGTCTTGCCCACGGCGTGTTCTTCCTTGTACAGGAAGTTGCGCACAGCCGGGTCGTCCAGCGAATTCTCGACGGCACCGGTACCGAAGCCGGCGAACGGGTTCCACGGCACGCAGCCGGCGATCACGTTGCCCGGCGTACCGCAGACGATCTTGCCCGTGGTCGGATCCTTGAACGACGGACCCACGGCAGCCTTGACCGACGGGATGTAGAAGTTGCCGTTGTTGATGATGCTGGTGTCGGCCTCATTGAACATATAGCCGGCGTCCCAGTCGAAATACCGGTCACCAATCTCGAACGAGCCTTCCAGCGCCGCGGTGAAACGCCAGGTCGTCTGGTCGGTATTGGTGGTGCGCGGAACTTCCCAGCCACGACGACGCCAGTCAACCGCGCTGGCACCCGCGGTCGGGTTGAAGTAGCTGTCCTTCGACATCGGAGCGCCGACCGCAGCGGACTGCAGTGGGTAGCCCGCGATCTGACGGTCCGACGACCGCTTGGTGTAACCCATGTCGCTGGTGAAGCGCACGTTGTCGGTGATGTCGTAGCTCGCGTTGACGAACAGCGAGCGGCGCTCCAGCGGCGTCAGCAACTGCATCTGGTCGATGGAGTTGCTGGTGTCATTGCTGTTCTGCGGGTGGAAATTGCCAGCGCCGATGGCGCTGCTGCCGCGGTTCGGAGCCTGCCAGGCGCCGGTGCTACCAGACGGACGCCAGTTGCCCCACTGGCCGACGGTGGTGTTGTTGCCACCCGGATCACGCGGATCGGCTTCGGCGGTGTACCAGCGGTCGCGCGCCCACACCGGATCTTCCTTGTGGTATTCGGCACCGACGGTGACCGAGCCGCGCTCGCCGGAGAAGCCGACCATGAAGTCGTAGGTCTGCTTCTGGCCATCGCCTTCGCCGTACTGGCCGGTGTAGACATTGGCTTCGGCACCGTCGAAGTTCTTGCGGGTGATGATGTTGATCACGCCGGCCATCGCGTCGGAGCCGTAGATCGCGGAGGCGCCGTCCTTCAGGACTTCGATGCGCTCGACGATGACGGACGGGATGGAGGAGATGTCCTGGTAACCGGCCGGGCTGATGCCCAGGCGCTTGCCATTGACCAGCACGAGGGTGCGCTGGGCGCCCAGGTTGCGCAGGTCGATGTACTGGCCGCCGGCTTCCTGGTTGGAGGTCAGCGGCGAGGCGCGGCTGAACGTGGGGCTGCCGGCTGCGGAGATGTTCTGCAGGATGTCGGCGACGGAGCTGAAGCCCTGGTTCTCGATTTCCGCACGGGAAATGGTCAGAACCGGCTGGGCGGTTTCGACGTCGACCTGACGGATGCGCGAACCGGTGACTTCGATGCGGTCGAGGTTGGTGGCACCGCTGGTGTCCTGGGCGAAGGCAGTGCCGGTGGTGCCGGCGCCTGCGACCAGGGCCAGCACCACTGCGTCACGCAGCTTGTTGGACTTGCAATACATGGGCTCTCTCTCCAAGTGATCTTGGTAGTTACAAGTGGTAGCGCCTGCGCGGCGGGGCGAAAGATTCGGTCCCAAAATCCGTGCGGCTGACCCGATAGTACTTCCGTCTCTTCTGAAATTAAAGCTTCGTTAATGAATTGCGTGGGTTTGGTGAAATTCGGCAAAGTGAATGTTGCAGGTGCAACAAAAACGCCTCCTTGCGGAGGCGTTTCGATGAATGCGCAGGCTGTTCAACGGGTCGAGAGCTCAGAGATCCTGCTCGTACCGCACGTAGGGAATAGCCCCTTCGTCGTTGCTCTCATTGCGTGGAGAGAACGGGTTCTTGCCGCGGGTGATGACGTTCTCGGCGCCGACGGTGAGCTGGCCGCTCCAGGGCGTGCGCCAGGTCAGGCCCAGACCGATGCCTTCCCACTTGCCGGCCCGGCCGGGGGCGTCGACGACGCGGCCGATGATGTTGGCGCTGAACGGGCCATAGCCCCCGCCGATGCTCAGGCTCTTGCTGTCCCAGCGGTCGACGAGCGCGGGCGATGCATCGCTCAGTGGTACCAGGCGTGCCTTGGCGTAGGTGCCGCCGATGGAGACGAAACCTTCGCTGCCGATGTTCTTCTGGCCGAAGACGGTCAGGTCGTTCTGTTCCACGCGCGCGGCCGGTGCCTTGGCATTGCCCGACAGCCATGCCGGCAGCGTGTCGCGGCCCGTGCCGGCGCTCAGGCCGACGCGCCCGCCGGGACGGTTGAAGGTGGTGGTCGCCGACAGGTGGCGACCGGGAACGCCGTCATCGTCGTCGCCCAGGCTGGCGAGCATGCAATGGCTGGCCAGACCGCTGATGCTGCTGCCGCGGCTGCTGTTGCACAGCAGGCCGAGCGAGTCGCCAGAGGAGAGCCCGAAGGCGGCATCGAGCGAATTGCGGCCGAAGTGCCAGCGCGCGCCAGCGACCTGTTCGCCGGTGGGCTCCAGGTACAGCAGCGCCTCGACCTTGCCGCTGCCCTTGTTCCAGACCGGCAGGACGGTGCTGTCCTGGGGGGCTCGCGGCTTGGCCTGCGCATGCGCGCCCGTTGCCACCCCAAGGGCGATCAACAAGGCCAGCGGCAGGCGCAGGAAGGTCTTCATCGACTCAATCAGACAGGACAGGGGCCGGGAAGTTCCCGGAGCGTGAGATTCTGATCGTATGTTGTTTATGTTTTCTTAACAAGACTCCGTCCTCCCCGGAACGCAGCTCGTCGGTGCCGTTACTGCAGCCGCTCGGGAGCGGCCTGGCTGGTGGGCATGGCTGCAAACAATACGCCGAATTCGGTCAAAGGGAAGTGATACTCGCGCCCGCAGAACTCGCAGCGCACTTCGACCTGGCCGCTGTCGGCGGCGGCGGCGCGGGCTTCGTCCTCGCCCAGCGACTGCAGCATGCCGATCACCCGCTCGCGCGAACAGGAGCAGCCGAAGCGCAGCGGCTTGTCGCCCAGGGTCTCGACCTGCTCTTCGTGGAACAGGCGGTGCAGCAGCGCGGGGCCGTCGACTGCCAGCAGTTCGTCGCGTCCCAGGGTGTCGAACAGCGCGCCGGCGCGGACCCAGCCATCCTCGTCGCCCTGGTCGCCCGGGAGCTTCTGCAGCAGCAGGCCGGCGGCCCGCTGGCCATCGGCGGCCAGCAGCAGGCGCGTGGGCAACTGCTCGGAATGGCGGAAATAGTCCTCGAACGCCTCGTCCAGGCTATTGCCCTGCAGCGCCACCAGGCTCTGGTAGCGCTGCGGCTCGCGCGGGTCCAGGCCCGGGTTCTCGATGGTGATGGCCAGCAGCGCGCCGTCGCCGAGCTGCGACAGGTCGGGCGGGGCATCCTGGCCGTCCTCGAGCTGGGCGATGCCACGCAGGGTGCCGGCCGAGGTGCATTCGGCGAACAGGGTGCGCAGCGCCGAGCCGCTGCGCAGCTGCACCGACAGGCGCCCGTCGATCTTGATGTGGCCGGTGAACAGCGCCGAGGCCACGCAGGCCTCGCCGAGCAGGCGCATGGCCGAAGGGCGGTAGCTGCCATGGGACAGGATTTCGCGCCAGCTGCCGGAGAGCTGGACATGGACGCCGCGCACGCCGGCCTCGGGCAGGAGGAAGCGGACAAGGAGGTCGGACGTTTCGGTCATGGGAATCTGCACGTATGGGGACGCCGGTGCCGGATAATGCACCGATGTCGGGATTCATGGGGTCAGCCAAGCAGATGGGGACGGAGCAGGACGAGCGCAAGGTGCGGCCGCGGCGCAGGTGGCGGCGCTGGTTGTGGATCACGCCCTGCGCGCTGGCGCTGTTCAGCATCGTGCAGGTGGCGGTGCTGCGGTTCGTCGATCCGCCGTTTTCCACGGTGATGGCGCTGCGGCAGGCCGAAGCGTGGGGGCAGGGCGAGTGGGGATTCCGCATCCATTACCAGTGGTGCGACCTGGACGCGATGGCGGCCAGCGTGCCGATCTCGCTGGTGGCGGCCGAGGACCAGCGGTTCCCGCTGCACAACGGCTTCGACCTGCAGGCGATCGAGAAGGCGATGGACCACAACGCCCGTGGCAAGCGCCTGCGCGGCGGCAGCACGATCAGCCAGCAGGTCGCCAAGAACCTGTTCCTGTGGCAGGGCCGCAGCTGGCTGCGCAAGGGGCTGGAGGCCTGGTACACGGTGCTGATCGAGGCACTGTGGCCGAAGCGGCGGATCCTGGAGATGTACGCCAACGTGGCCGAATTCGGCGATGGCGTCTACGGCGTGCAGGCGGCGTCGCGGCAGTTCTGGGGCAAGGACGCGGCGCGGCTGTCGGCGGCCGAGAGCGCCCGCTTGGCGGCCGTGCTGCCGTCGCCGCGGCGTTACAGCGCAACCCGGCCGGGCCCGTTCGTGCAGCGCCGCGCCGCCTGGATCCAGCGCCAGGCGCGGCAGCTGGGTGGGCCCGGTTACGCGGTGGACGGCGAGTGATGCCACCGCGTGCCGGCCGCTGCCGGGGCGTGCGCGCCCTGTTCCGTAGAATGCGCGCATGAGCCCCCGCGACCGGCTGACCGTCGTCATTGCCGCCTGCAACGAGCAGGACGCCCTGCCGTTGCTGCACGAGCGCCTCGGTGCCGTGCTGGAACGCCTGCCCGACATCGATGGCCGGGTGCTCTATGTCGACGACGGCAGCACCGACGCCACCTGGTCGCTGATGCAGCAGCTGGCGACGGACGACCCGCGGGTGGCGGCGCTGCGGCTGTCGCGCAACTTCGGCAAGGAGGCCGCGCTCACCGCCGGGCTGGACCTGGTGGATGAAGGCGCCGCGCTGATCCTCGACGCCGACGGCCAGGACCCGCCGGAGCTGATCGCGCAGTTCGTCGCACTGTGGCGGCAGGGGCATGACGACGTGTATGGCGTGCGCCTGGCGCGCGAGGGCGAAGGCTGGCTGAAGCGCGCCACCGCCTCCGCGTTCTACCGGGTGATGGGGCGGCTGTCGAAGACGCCCATTCCCGCCGACACCGGCGACTTCCGCCTGCTGTCGCCGCGCGCGCTGGCGGCGCTGCGGCAGCTGCGCGAGCGCCAGCGTTTCATGAAGGGCCTGTTCGGCTGGGTGGGTTTCCGCCGGGTGGCGTTGCCGTACCGGCGCGCGCCGCGGGTGGCCGGGCGCAGCAAGTTCGGCTTCTGGAAGCTGTGGAACCTGGCGCTGGAGGGCATCACCAGCTTTTCCACCGCGCCGCTGCGGGTGGCGACCTATCTCGGGTTGCTGACCGCCGCGTCCTCGTTCGGTTTCGCTGCCTGGGTGGTGGGCAAGGCGGCGCTGTACGGCGACCGCGTCGCGGGCTGGCCGACGATGATGGCGGTGATCCTGTTCCTGGGCGGGGTGCAGCTGATCGCGCTGGGCCTGATCGGCGAGTACCTGGGCCGCCTGTACATGGAGGCCAAGCAGCGGCCGTTGTACCTGGTTGACACCTGGCGGCCGGCCGACGTGGCACTATCGGGCGCATCCGCCAGCAAGGGAGAACGCCATGCAGACCGTTCGTCAGTTGCTCGGGACCAAGTCCCCTGAGATCCACGCGGTAGCGCCGGACAGCGCGGTGATCGACGCGATCCGGCTGATGGCCGAGAAAGGCATCGGCGCGGTGCTGGTGATGGACGGGGCGCGGCTGGCCGGCATCCTTTCCGAGCGTGATTACGCGCGCAAGATCGTGCTGCGCGACCGCTCCTCGCGCGACACCCCGGTGGCGGCGATCATGACCGCCGAGGTGGTCACGGTGACGCCGGCGGACACGGTCGAGGACTGCCTGCAGCTGGTGACCGACCGCCGCATCCGCCACCTGCCCGTGGTCGAGGGCGGCGCGGTGCTGGGGGTGATCTCCATCGGCGACCTGGTCAAGTCGGTGATCGAACAGCAGCGCCGCGAGCTGGGGCAGCTGCAGCAGTACATCGTCGGCGGCTGAGCGCGCGCCCGCGCCCTATCTGGCGTAGTGGCCGCCGCAGTCGGCGTCCTTGCCCGGCCCGGTTTCGAGGGTGGCCAGCAGCGCCGCCGGCGGGGTGATGCTGCCCAGGGTCAGGGCGATGGCGCCGCGCAGCCCCAGGGCCTTGAAGTCGGGGCGGAACGACGGGTCCTTGAAGGTGCCGCCAATGCGCAGCGGCGAGCGCAGCGCGAGGATGCTCCTGTCCTTGGGCCGCGGCCGCAGCAGCAGGTCCAGCTGCTCGCCTTTGAGGCTGACGCTGCCTTCGCCCACGACCAGGGTGTCGGTGGTGTCGAACGCCAGTGCGCGCGCCTGCATCAGGCCATCCTGCACCCCGAAATCGGCGAACGCGCAGCGCAGCGGGATCTGGCGGTCGCCGGTGAACAGGAACTTGAGCGACTCGGCCACGTCCAGCCCGGCCAGTTCCATCAGCAGGTTGCCGACATGGCCGCGGCCCATGCCGATGGCGACGTCGCCGTCGCTGCTGCCGAGCATGGCGGCCACCGAGTTGCCGGTGCCGGACAGGCGCACGCGGCCGCCGATGCCGCCGGCGGCCTGCCGCGCCAGGCGCGCGTCGGGAAACAGGCGGCCCAGCTGCACCCCGCGCAGGCTGGCGTCGAGGGTGGTGGCGATGCGCGGGCTGCGCGCATCCATGCGCACCGAGCCGCGGATGTCGCCGCCGGCCACGCCGAAGTTCAGCGGCTCCAGGCGCAGCAGGCCATCGTCCAGCCGCAGGTGCGCGTCCATGTCGTCCAGCGGCAGCGACGGCGAATTGATGCGCTGCGCCTTCCAGCGCACGTCCGCGTCCATCGCCCGCAGTTTGCCCAGGTCGTACGGCTTGTCAGGCAGTACCGTGGGCCGGGCCGCCAGTGCCGCGGCCGCGGCCTTCTGCCCGGCGTTGGCGGTTTCGCCGCCACCGGTGCGGGGCGGCGCGCCGACAAAGCCGGCGAGGTCGTCGAAGTCGAGCCGGCGCGAGACCAGCTCGGCGGTCAGCCGCGGGCGCTCGCCGCCCACGTCGATGCGTACATTGCCGGCCAGATCGCTGTCGCCCACCTGGCCACTGAAGCCGTCGTAGCGCCAGGTGTCGTGGTCGCGGCGCAGCCGGCCGTCGAGGCGGTACGGGGGCGAGGACGGCAGGGCGATGCCGAGCAGGGGGTACAGGTCTTCCAGGTCCTCGCCGCTGAGCCGGAGCCGCAGGTCGAACAGCTGCAGCTGGAACGGATTGGTCAGGGTGCCGCTGGCGGTGGCGCGGGTGGCGCCGGCACGGCCTTCCAGGTGCAGGCGGAAGGGGTGCTCGCTGTC
>JBDHQQ010000111.1:0-8515 GCA_039807145.1 Pseudoxanthomonas sp.
ATCTGGTTCAGGTCGCGCTCCATCGCCACCGGATCGACGATCGACAGGTTGTGCACGTCCAGCACCACGTTGCCGTTGTCGGTGACCACGCCGTCGCGCCAGACCGGCTGGCCGCCGGTCAGCCTGACGATCTCGCGCGCGACCAGGCTGCGCGCCATCGGGATGACTTCCACCGGCAACGGGAACTTGCCGAGGATCGGCACCTGCTTGCTCGGGTCGACGATGCAGACGAACTTGTCGCTGGCCTCGGCGATGATCTTCTCGCGGGTCAACGCCGCGCCGCCGCCCTTGATCAGGCGCTTGTGCGGGTCGCATTCGTCGGCGCCGTCCACGTACAGCGACAGCGGGCCGGTGTCGTTGAGGTCGAGCACCTCGATGCCGTGCTGCTTCAGCCGCGCGGTGCTCTGTTCGGAACTGGACACCGCGCCGGCGATGCGGTGGCGGATCTTCCCCAGCGCGTCGATGAAGAACGCGACCGTCGAGCCGGTGCCGACGCCGACGATCATGCCGTCCTCGACGTATTCGATGGCCTTTTCGCCGGCCAGGCGTTTCGCTTCGGACATGGGTTCTGGAATTCCGTGGATGAGGAAATGCGTAATGCGCTTGCTCGTCATTCCTGCGCAAGCAGGAATCCATTTTGCCGTTGCCTTGTTCGCTTCGGGATCCGAGCGCAAGGGCAAAATGGGTCCCAGCTTTCGCTGGGATGACGGGAGCCGGTTATTCGAGGGAGAGAAGCAGTTTCCACTGCGCCGCGCTCACCGGCATCACCGACAGGCGGCTGCCGCGCTGGGTCAGGGCGAAGCCGTCGCCGAGTTCATCGGCGTGGCCCTTGATTTCCTCCAGCGGGATCGTGCGCTTGAGTTTCCTGACGAACTTGACGTCCACCAGGTCCCAGCGCGGTTGTTCGCGGGTGGCCTTGGGGTCGTGGTAGTCGGATTTCGGATCGAACTGGGTCGGGTCCGGGTAGGCGTCGCTGGCGACCTCGGCGACGCCGACGATGCCGGGCACGTCGGTGTTGGAGTGGTAGAACAACACGCCATCGCCGGGCTGCATCGCACGCATGAAGTTGCGCGCCTGGTAGTTGCGCACGCCGTTCCATGGCTCGACGCCGACCTGCTTCAGGTCGTCGATGGAGAAGGCCTCCGGTTCGGACTTCATCAGCCAGTAGTGCTTGCGGCGGGTCACGCGGCGGCTCCGGTCAGGTAGGTGGTGGATTCCGTACAAACGGCGTCGGCGTGCACGTCCCAGTCCTCGCTGCGCAGCGATTCGACGCGCTGCGCGTCGAAACCGGCGCCGACCAGGTACGGCGGCGCCGGAGTGAGTTTGCGGAAGGCGAAGCTGCGGTCGTACCAGCCGCCGCCCATGCCCAGGCGGCCGCCGTTCGCGTCGAAGCCGACCAACGGCATGACCACCAGCGCCATCGCCTCGGGCTCCAGCGCGCTGGCGGGTTCCAGGTCGGGTTCGGGAATGCCGTAGCGGTTGCCGACCAGCGCGTCGCCGGGACGCCACGGGGCGAAGCGCAGTTCCTCGCCGTGCAGCAGCGGCAGGCAGTAGACCAGTCCCTTCGGCAGTTTCAGCTGGAAAGCGTGCAGCGCGATTTCGCCGTCCATCGCCCAGTAGCCGGCGACGTAGCCGGTCTTCGGGAAGAACGGCAGCGCCAGCAGCTGCGCCGCCAGGCCGTCCGCCGCGGCGATGCGCTGCGCGGCCGGCAGTTCGCGCCGGCGCTGGCGCAGCTCGCGGCGCAGCGCGGCACGGGAGTCGCCGTTGGTGGCGGGGCTGGAAACCATGCGGGAATTCTAAAGCAAGACCCTCTCCCGCCTGCGGGAGAGGGAGAAGCGCGCAGCGCCGAGGGTGAGGGGCCGGCTTTTGATTTGGCTCGTCATTCCCGCTTTCGTGGGAATGACGAGCAAAAAACAAGGGCGCCCGAAGGCGCCCTTGCACGAATCAATACATCCTCCGCCGTGGCGATGCTCGCGAAACGACCTTGAACCCGGGGTTCAAGTGGGGCGGTTTGGGGGCCATCGGGCTTCCCGCTGCGTGGCGGACATGCACTCCCGGTCTCCGTCGCCGCCCCGTGGTCGTCTTAAGGGACAAGGCAAATGTTGCGCGCGCTGTCGTGCACGGCAGAGGATGTGCGGGAAGTATAGCGATGCGCCGCTGAACGCAACAGCCGTTCGTCGGCAGTCGGATGCGTGGATGATCGGCAGTTCGCGATCGGTGGATTCGATCGCATCGGTGTTCCACGAACCACAGAGCACCCGCCAGCGCCTAGCTTCCCAGCGCGCGATCCAGCTTGTGGTTCAGGTCGTCGATGACGCGGGTGATCTCGCGTTCGCGCGCGCTGGCCTGGTCGCGGAGCTGCTGCAGTTCGTGGGCCAGGTTCAGCGCGGCCAGCACGGCGACGCGGTCCACCGCGGCCATGCGGTTGCCGCCGCGCACTTCGCGCATCTTGGTGTCCAGCAGCTTGGCGGCGGCCATCAGGCTGGCGCGTTCGCCTTCCTCGACGCCGACCGTGTACTCGCGGTCGAGGATGTGGACGCTGACCGGCTCGCTGGCGTTGCTCACGTGTGCTGCTCCAGCGACTTGAGCCGGGTGATCATCGCCTCGACCCGCGAGCGCGCCTGCTCGTTCTTGGCCAGCAGCTGCGAACGCTCGCCGACCAGCTGTTCCTGCTGGCCGCGCAGGCTGCGGTTCTCGTCGGCCAGGCGGCGGTTGCGTTCGGCCAGTTCGTCCACGCGTGCGGCGAGGGCGCGCAACTGCTCGAGGAGGGCGGACGGATCCATGCGGGCCACGATAGGCGCGGGCAGGGGCGACGGTCAAGCGAGGGTCCGGATGGCCTGCGCAGTGGCGGGTGGAACCTAGGAAACGATCTTCATCTGCGGCCCGTAGCGGTAGCCGTCGATGAAGGCGAAGCACTCGTCGCGGGGCATCGGCGGGGCCACCCAGAAGCCCTGCACTTCGTCGCAGCCGTGCTCGCGCAGGAACTGCAGCTGGCCGGGCGTTTCCACGCCCTCGGCGACGACCTTCAATCCCAGCGAATGGCCCATGGTGATGATGGTGCCGGTGATCGCCTCGTCGTCCGGGTCGCGGCCCAGGTCGCCGGTGAACTCGCGGTCGATCTTCAGCGTGGTGATCGGCAGCCGCTTGAGGTAGGCCAGCGACGAATAGCCGGTGCCGAAGTCGTCGATGGCCAGGCTCACGCCGAGGTCGCGGCAGGCGCGCAGGGTGTCGGCGTTCTTCTGCGGGTTGGCCATGATCACGCTTTCGGTCAGCTCCAGCTCCAGCAGTTCGGCCGGCAGGAAGGTGTCGCGCAGGCAGCGCGCGACCATCTGCGGCAGGTTGCCGCGCATCAGCTGCAGCGCGGAGACGTTGACCGCCATGGACAGGTCCTGGCGGCCGAGGTGGCGCCAGTGTTGCAGGGCCAGGCAGGCCTCGCGCAGCGCCCACGCGCCGATGTCGAGGATCAGCCCGGTCTCCTCGGCCAGCGGGATGAACTGCGCCGGCGGGATCGAGCCGAACTGCGGGCTGTCCCAGCGCAGCAGCGCTTCGACCCCGGTGATGCGTTGCCGGTCCAGCGACAGCCGGGGCTGGTAGGCCATCGACAGCTCGTTGCGCTCCAGCACCCGGCGCAGCGAGTTGGCCAGCGCGACCCGCTGCCGGGTCTTCTCGTTCATGCTGCGCGAATAGACCTCGTAGGTGCGCCGGCCCGCGGCCTTGGCCTGGTACATCGCGGTGTCGGCGTGCTTGATCAGGTCGGCGGCGATGCGCGCGTGTTCCGGGTACAGGCTGATGCCGACCGACGGGGTCAGCAGGACTTCCTGGCGCTCGCCGTAGCTCAGCGGGGGCGCGAAGGCGGCGATGATCCGTTCGGCCATCGCTTCGGCCTGCGCGGCGTCGCTGTTTTCCAGGATCACGGTGAACTCGTCGCCGCTGAGCCGGGCCACGGTGTGCCTCGGCCCGGCCGCGTCCTGCACGCGCAGCGCGGATTCGCGCAGGATGCGGTCGCCGATGTCGTGGCCCAGCGAATCGTTGACGTCCTTGAAGCGGTCCAGGTCGATGAACAGCACCGCCAGCGGCTGGTCGGTCAGGTGCGCGCGGTGGATCGCGGCGTCCAGCCGTTCGAACAGCAGCCTGCGGTTGGGCAATCCGGTCAGCGCGTCGTAATGGGCCAGGCGGCGCAGTTCGGCCTCGGCGCGCTTCTGCTCGGTGATGTCGTTGAGCACCAGCACGTACAGCCGGTAGCGGCCGCTTTCGTCGTGCACCGGCGTGGTGGCGACGCGGAACAGGATTTCCTCGCCGTCGTTGCGGCGCATCCACATCTCGCCGTTCCAGCGGCCGTCTTCGGTCAGGTCGTTCTGCATCTGGCCGGGCTGCAGCAGCTGTTCGCGCACGCTGTCCAGCAGCGACAGCGGCTGGTCGATGGCTTCCTCGCCGTAGCCGACGAGGCTGGAGAACGACGGGTTGAAGCCGACGAAGCGGAAATCCGGATCGAGCACCGCCACCGCCTCGTTCATGCTGTGCAGCACCTCGCTGGCGATGCGGCGCTCGAATTCGGCGTTGCGGTTGTCGGTGATGTCGCGCGCGGTGCCGGCCAGGCGGGTCGGCCTGCCTTCCTCGTCGCGCTCCACCACGCGCCCGCGCACCCGCACCCACACCCATTGCCCGCGCTCGTGCAGGTCCATGCGGTGCTCGGACATGAACAGCGGCGTGCTGCCCTGCAGGTGCTGGCGCAGGCGTTCCATCACCAGCGGCAGGTCCTGTTCGTGGATCCTCGGCAGCATGCCGTGGCGGCTGACCACGGTGATGTCGCCCTGGGCCTGCTCGCCTTCGTGGGCGCGCAGCCGGTACACGACCCGGTGGGCCAGGTCGTAGTCCCAGAACTGTTCGCCGGAAGCCCACAGGGCGAGTTTGAGGTGGTCGTCGCGGTCGCGCGACCATCGGGACGACGGCCTGTCGGCGGCGTAGCGGCTTCGCCAGACGTGCCGGATCGCCAGTCCGGCCAGAAGCGCCAGGATCAGCAGGGCCAGCACCAACGCCACCAATCGCCAGTCGCCGGGGCCAAGGCGCAAAGGCACGAACGCCGCGGCGAACGAGTGCGGACTGGCTGGCAAGAAGGGAGCCCCAAGTGTGACGCCTGACATATTACGCACGCGCCCGACGTCACGACAAGGGTGCGGACCGGCCAACCGGCGGGATTGCTAGACTGGCGGGGTTTCCGTTGGCCGAAGGGTGTCCCTTGACCGAATTGCCTGCCTACGACGAGGTCGAACGGGCCGCCCGCCAGGGGGCGCTGGGCATGGGCGCAAGCGAGCTGCATGGCTCGCTGGGCGGCTGGCTGGCCGGCGGCGGTGCCGACGATGCGGACTGGCTGGCCAAGGTCGTCGCCGACCCGCAGCAGGCCGCGCCCGTTGCCGGGAGCGTACTGGACACGTTGCGCCAGGCCAGCGCGCGGCAGCTGGACGACCGCGATTTCGCCTTCGAACTGCTGTTGCCCGACGCCGAGGCGTCGCTGGCCGAGCGGGCGGCGGCGTTGTTCGACTGGTGCCGGGGGTTCCTGGGCGGGTTCGGCCTGTCCGCGGGCGCGCAGCCGCCGCTGTCCGAAGAAGGCGAAGAGGCCCTGGCCGACCTGGCCCGGTTGGCCCAGGCCATGCCCGAACAGGGCGAGGACGAAGCCGAGGACGAGGACGCGCTGGCCGAGATCGAAGAATTCGTCCGCGTCGCGGTGCTGCTGCTGCACGGCGACTGCGTGCTGGCGGCACGGCGGCGGCAGAAGTTGAATTGACGCGATGGTGATTGGTGATTCGTGATTGGTGATTCGCAAAAGCGAAGCAGATCCCGGCCGTTGATCGAATCACGAATCACGAATCACCCATCACGGCTCCCATGAAACAAACCACCGGCATCACCGCCACCGAATTCACGCGTCGCCGCCGGCAGCTGATGCGCATGGCCGGCGAGGACGCGATCCTGGTGCTGCCGGCCGCGCCGGAGCGCGTGCGCAGCCACGACACGCATTACCCGTACCGGCAGGATTCCGACTTCTGGTACCTCAGCGGCTTTCCCGAGCCGGAAGCGGTGCTGGTGCTGGTGCCGGGACGCAGGCATGGCGAGGCGCTGCTGTTCTGCCGCGAACGCGATGCCGAACGCGAGGCCTGGGACGGGCCGCGCGCCGGGCAGGAAGGCGCGGTCGAAACCTTCGGCATGGACGACGCCTACCCGATCGACGACCTCGACGAAATCCTGCCGGGGTTACTGGAGGGTCGCTCGCGCGTCTATTACCACTTCGGCCGCGACGCCGAGTTCGACCTGAAATTGATCGGCTGGGTCAACCGGGTGCGCGCGCAGGCGCGGCAGGGCGCGCAGCCGCCGCACGAATTCCTCGAACTCGGCCACCTGCTGCACGAACTGCGCCTGTTCAAGTCGAAGGACGAACTGAAGCTGATGCAGCGCGCCGCCGACATCAGCGTGCGCGCGCACGTCGCGGCGATGCGCGCGGCGAAGCCGGGCGTGCGCGAATACGAACTGCAGGCCGACATCGAGCGCGAGTTCCGCGCCGGCGACGCCTGGCCGGCCTACAACAGCATCGTCGGCGCCGGCGCCAACGCCTGCGTGCTGCATTACCGCGCCAACACCGCCGCGGCGAAGGAGGGCGACCTGGTGCTGGTCGACGCCGGCGCGGAATTCCGTGGCTATGCCGCGGACATCACCCGCACCTTCCCGGTCAACGGTCGCTTCACCCGGGAGCAGCGCGCGCTGCACGACCTGGTCGGCGCGGCGCAGGCCGCGGCGCTGGCGCGGGCGAAACCGGGAACGCCCTACGAAGCGGGGCACGATGCCGCGGTGCAGGCGCTGACCGAAGGCCTGCTGAAGCTCGGCCTGCTGAAAGGCAGGCTGGAGAAGAACCTCGCCGAAGGCCATTACAAACGCTTCTACCGGCACAAGACCGGGCATTGGCTGGGCCTGGACGTGCACGATGTCGGCGACTACCGCATCGACGGCGAATCGCGCCTGCTGGAGCCGGGCATGGTCTTCACCGTCGAACCGGGCCTGTACGTGGCGCCGGACGATGCCACGGTCGATGCGAAGTGGCGAGGCATCGGCATCCGCGTCGAGGACGACGTGGTCGTCACCGCCGACGGGCATCGCGTGCTGACCGACGCGCTGGCGCGCAGCGCGGACGAGATCGAGGAATTGATGGCGTCGCAGGAGTAACGCCACGCGGTTGCAGGTTGGGGCTACGCCTCGCCGGCTGTTGTTGTTGCTCGTCATTCCGCCTTCGCGGGAATGACGAGCAAAATCAGGCCGCGATCAGGCAACCACCGCGAACGCCGGACGCGTCAGGTTTTCCGGCGCGCCGTCGGTGCACAGCACTTCGTCCTCGATGCGGATGCCGCCGCAGGGGCGGAACTGTTCCACCCGCGACCAGTCGACGCTGCCGGCGAGGCCTTTCCGTTTGACCTCTTCCAGCAGCATGTCGATGAAATAGAGGCCCGGTTCGATGGTCACCACCATGCCGGGTTCCAGCACCCGGGTCATGCGCAGGTACGGATGGCCCTCGGGGCGCTCGATGCGCCCGCCGCGGTCGCTGGCGGCGAAGCCGGCCACGTCGTGTACCTGCAGGCCGATCGGATGGCCCAGGCCGTGCGGGAAGAACGCCGCGCTGACGCCGGTGGCCAGCGCCGCTTCCGGCGACACGGTGATCACGCCGAAATCCTCCAGGATCGCCATCAGC
Organism: Pseudoxanthomonas sp.; assembly: GCA_039807145.1. Taxonomy (GTDB): domain Bacteria; phylum Pseudomonadota; class Gammaproteobacteria; order Xanthomonadales; family Xanthomonadaceae; genus Pseudoxanthomonas_A. The sequence continues at coordinate 7,733 of JBDHQQ010000111.1, forward strand.
TGCAGGTGCGCGTCGATGTGCAACTGCTTGTAGTCGACGCCGGCGCGCACCGCGCCGCCCAACTTCAGCTGCGCCGCGTCGACCGCGTCGATCAGGGCTTGGAACTCGCCCGCGCGATCGGCCGCGTAGGTGCGGGTGATGTCGCTGGCGTAGCCGCGGAAGCTGGCGCCGGCATCGATCAGGAAGCTGTGCGATTGCGCCGGCGGTGCGTGGCCCATGTCCATGTAGTGCAGCACCGCGGCGTGCTCGTTCAGCGCGATGATGTTGCCGTAGGGCAGTTCGTTGGCGTCCTGGCCGACCGCGGTGCAGTAGGCCATGTGGATGCCGAATTCGCTGGCGCCGTCGCGGAACGCCGCCTCGGCGGCGCGGTGCCCGCGCACGGCTAGGCGCTGCGCTTCGCGCATCAGCGCGATTTCGTATGGCGTCTTGTACGCGCGGTGGTATTCCAGGTAGTCGATCACCGCCTGCGGGTTGTTGGGGGCGTAGTCGCCCAGTGCGCTCTGCGGTTCGCCCAGGATCGCGCAGCGCGCGGCCGGCTTCGGCAGCAGGGCCAGCGCGTCCTCGGGCTTGCGGATCACGTGGATGTCGAAATGCTCGACCCACCAGCCGCTCGGGGCGTCCGGCACCACGTGCCAGTAGTCGTGCGGTTGGTAATAGACGATCTGCGGGCGCTTGCCCGGCGTGTACGCCAGCCAGCTGTACGGCAGCCTGGTCAGCGGCAGCCAGTGCTTGAACTGCGGGTTGACCGCATACGGATAGTCGCGGTCGTCGAACACCTGCCAG
>JBDHQQ010000112.1:0-8301 GCA_039807145.1 Pseudoxanthomonas sp.
CTGCCGATGCCGGTTTCGAACAGCACGGTCTTGCCGTTCAGCGGGCTGGCCAGCAGCGCGCGGCAAGCCAGCGCGATGCGGTTTTCCGCGTCGGGCGGCGCCCACTTCCCCCACATCGCCCGCGGCGCGTTGCCGAACATCGCGCCGCCGTCGAGTTTCTGCGAGTTGCCGAGGATCGACCAGAGTTTCATGGGGCGATTGTAGCCCTGCCGTGAGCTTCGGGCCGGCTCACAGCTTTCCGTTCACCGTTCCATCAGCGGGGCGGCGGCGAAGCGAGCTCCACCTTGCCCTCGCCCACCGAATTGCGCGGATCGCTGCCGGCCGAAAGCGTGTTCGCGCGCTTGTCCCATTCCACCGTCTGCAGGTTGCCCCAGACGTGGCTGGAACCGCGGCCGCCGGCCGCTTCGTCGCCCGGCAGGTCGAGCTTGTGGCCCATCGCCTGCAGCGCCTTGGCCGCGTCCGGCGAAATCGCATTGGTTTCGGCTTCGATCACGTCCGGCAGCCACTGGTGGTGGTAGCGCGGCAGCGCCGCGACCGCCTGCGCGTCCAGGCCGGCGTCGTAGCCCAGCATGCCCAGCAGCACCATGGTGATGATGCGGGTGCCGCCCGGCGTGCCGATCACCACGGCCCTGTCGGCCGAATCCATGAAGGTCGGCGTCATCGAGCTGAGCATGCGCTTGCCCGGCTTCGGCGCGTTGGCCTCGTAGCCCATCACGCCGAACGCGTTGGGCGTGCCCGGCTTCAGCGCGAAGTCGTCCATCTCGTCGTTCAGCAGCACCCCGGTGCCCTTCGGGATCAGGCCCGAGCCGTACAGCAGGTTGACCGTCTGGGTGCCGCCGACGCGGTTGCCCTCGCTGTCGATGATCGAGAAATGGGTGGTTTCATCGTCTTCCAGCGGCGTCTCCTGACCGGACAGCAGATCGCTGGGCGTCGCCTTGTCCGGATGGATGGTCGCGCGCAGGCCCTGCGCGTAGTCGCGGCTGGTCAGCACCTGCTGCGGGATGACCGTGAAATCCGGGTCGCCGAGGAAGAAGGTGCGGTCGCGGTAGGCGCGGCGCATCGCCTCGACCACCATGTGGATGCGATGCGCCTCGTCCAGCTTCTGCAGGTCGTAGGGTTCGAGGATCTGCAGCATCGTCGCCAGCGCGATGCCGCCCGAGGACGGCGGCGGCGCAGTGACCACCTTCCAGCCCTTGTAGTCGAAGGCGATGGGCGTGCGCTGCTTGACCTGGTACGACGCCAGTTCCTGCGCGGTCCAATGGCCGCCGGCCTGGTGGACGCCGGCGATCAGCTTCTTCGCGGTCTCGCCGCGGTAGAAGCCGTCGAAGCCCTTGTCCGCCAGCAGTTCCAGCGTGTGCGCCAGTTCCGGCTGCTTGAACAGGTCGCCTTCGGCGATGGGCTTGCCGTTGCGCTCGTACACTTCGCGGGTGCCCGGATAGCGGCGCATCACGTCCTTGCGCTGCTGGTATCCGCGGGCCATGCGTCCGTACACCGGGAAGCCTTCGCTGGCGATGCGGATCGCCGGCTGCAGCGACTGCTTCAGCGGCAGGCGACCATGTCTGGCGGCCATCTCCACCAGCAGCGCCGGCAAACCGGGGATGCCGGCCGACCACGGGCCGTTCTGCGCGCGATCCCGGTCGAGGTCGCCGGCCTTGTCGAGGTATTTATCGGGCGTGGCCGAAGCCGGCGCGATTTCGCGCGCATCGAGGAACAGGTCCTGCCCGGTCTTCGCGTCGTGCAGCAGAAACAAGCCGCCGCCGCCCAGGCCGGAGCTGATCGGTTCGACCACCGACAGCGTCGAGGACACCGCTACCGCGGCGTCGAAGGCGTTGCCGCCGGCCGCGAGGATTTCGAAGCCGGCTTCGGTGGCCAGCTTGTGCCCCGAAGCGATGGCCGCGCCCGGCGGGTGCGTGGCGATCGCCTGCGTTGGTGCCGACGGCTGCGCCTGCGGCTTTTCCGCCCAGGCGGACGAGACCGGCAGCAGCAGGGCCAGCAGGAACGCAATCTTCATTCTCATGGTGAACTCGACGATGGACCGGAAACCGGATGTCAGTCTAGCCTCACGGGCGGTGTGCGTCATGGTCCGGCATCAACGATGCAACGCCGTGGCCTTCATCGCGTCCGCACTGATGGCCCATCATGCCCCCGATATGCCGTCCTCGGCCTGCAGGCGGCGCAGTTTCGCCAGCAGGTCGCCGTGGCTCTCCGGGAATTCCGGATCGGGATCGATGCACTCGACCGGGCACACGACCACGCACTGCGGCTCGTCGAAATGGCCCACGCATTCGGTGCAGCGGGCCGGATCGATCACGTAGACGGTTTCGCCCGCCGTGATGGCACGGTTGGGGCAGGCAGGCTCGCAAACGTCGCAATTGACGCAGAGTTCGTTGATCTTCAGCGACATTGTCTTGCTCCCTCCCCCGCTTGCGGGGAAGGGTTGGGGTGGGGGTACCCGACGCGCTTATTTCGCCTCGACGAACGCGTAGTCTACGCCGGTCGGCGTCACCGCGGCCTTGACCCGCTCGTCGTCGGCCTGCGCGCCGATGAACACGATGCGCACGCCCTTCATCGCATCCGGCGGCACGTCCTTGAACGACGCGACGATCAGGTCGGCCATCTTCGCCGAATCGGGCGAGGCGAACGCGATCATGTTGCCGGCGACGACGCCGCGCGCCATCGCGTTGCTGGCCTGCTCCAGCTGGCGGTTGTACTTGCCCTGGTAGTCCTCGTCGGACTCGCCTTCCGCCTTCGCCGACAGGTAGTACACGAACGGGCTGTTGGTGATGGTACCCATGTTGCGGGTGACCGCATCCTGCACGTACTTCTTCCATTCCGCATCATCCGCGGTCTTGGGCGCGGTCAACGGCGCGGCCTCCACCGCCTTGGGCGCTTCCTGCTTCTTGCACGCGGCGAACGGCAGCACCAGGCACGCGGCCAGCAACAGTCGGGTAACGGTCTTCATGGTGTCCCCTCCGGAGGGTCTTTCTGGGTGGTCTTGCAGGAAGTGTGCCTCATTCCTCCGGCCCGCGCCGCCACTGGTCGCGCAGCGCGGCGGCGACCGCCGCCGGGACGAAGCCGGACACGTCGCCGCCCAGGCGCGCGACTTCCCGCACCAGCGACGAGGAAATGAAGCCGTATTGCTCGGCCGGGGTCAGGAACAGGGTCTCGACTTCCGGGATGAGATGGCGGTTCATGCTGGCCAGCTGGAATTCGTATTCGAAGTCCGACACTGCGCGCAGCCCGCGCAACAGCACGCCGGCACCGACTTCCTTGACGAAGTGCGCCAGCAGCGAATCGAAGCCGCGCACCTCGACGTGCGGATGCCGGGCCAGCGCCTTGCGCGCCAGGTCCACGCGCAAGGCCAACGGCAGCGCCGGTCCCTTGGCCGGACTTTCGGCGACGCCGATGACGACCTTCTCGAACAGCGGCGCGGCGCGGTCGATCAGGTCGATGTGTCCATTGGTAATCGGGTCGAAGGTGCCCGGATACACGGCGATGCGTTGGCGCGCGACGGTCATTCCAGCCCCCCAGCGGTTTGCCGGCCGAGTGTAGCAGCGGCCCGGCGGTACAGTGCGAAGCGCACTTCGCGAGTATGGCCTTCGCGATGCAGCCTCCAGTCCGGCGGCGGGACGGGCTCGATTCCCGTCGGCGATTCGAGGTACAGCCAGGCGTCGTCGGCCAGCTTCGACGGCAGCGCGGCCAACACCGCCGGCCACAGGCCGTCCGCGAAGGGCGGATCGACGAATGCCATGTCGAAGCCGCCCGCCGGCTGCGTGGACAGCCAGGCCAGCGCGTCGGCCTGCACCACTTCCACCGCGGACTGCGCGGAAAGCCGGGCCACCGTTTCGTGCAGGCTGCGCACCAGCGCCGGCTCGCGTTCCACCAGCACCGCTTGCGCCGCGCCGCGCGATACCGCTTCCAGCCCCAGCGCACCAGTGCCGGCGAACAGGTCCAGCACCCGCGCGCCGGCCAGTTTCGGCATCAACCAGTTGAACAGGGTTTCGCGCGCGCGGTCGCCGCTGGGACGCAGCCCGGGGCTGGCCGGCACGGCGAGCCTGGTGCCACGCCAGCGGCCGCCGATAATGCGAATGGAACCGGGAGCGGCTTTCAAGGCGTCGTCGGGGCGGGTGCTAACATTCGCCCATTCTCCGCGATTGTTTCCGTATGGTCAGCTGGTTCCGACGCAAGAAGCCCGACGCGCCCACCGAGCCGACCGCGCCCATCTCTCCTTCTCCCCCGCCTGCGGGGGAGAAGGTGCCGAAGGCGGATGAGGGGGTTGCCGGAGCCGGGATGCCTTCCGCACCCACGACGCATCCAGCCGCGGCAACGCATTCCCCCTCACCCCAGCCCTCTCCCCCGCAAGCGGGGGAGAGGGAGGTTGTTGCCGCGCCCGAAGGGAAGATAGGCTGGCGCGAGCGCCTGGGCGGCAGCATCTTCGCCCGCAGCTTCGGCGGCCTGTTCTCGCGCAACCCGAAGCTCGACGACGATCTGCTCGACGAAATCGAAACCGCGCTGCTGACCGCCGACGTCGGCGTGCCGGCGACCACGGCGCTGGTCGAAGGCCTGCGCAAGCGGATGAAGGCGCGCGAGTTCGCCGATGCCAACGCCCTGCTCGCCGCGCTGCGCGCCGAGCTGATCGCGCTGCTGCAGCCGGTAGCGAAGCCGCTGCACATCGACGCCGCGGCCAAACCCTTCGTCGTGCTGACGGTCGGCGTCAACGGCGTCGGCAAGACCACCACCATCGGCAAGCTGGCGCGCCGCTACAAGGACGAAGGCCGCTCGCTGATGCTCGCCGCCGGCGACACCTTCCGCGCCGCCGCCGTGGCGCAGCTGCAGGCCTGGGGCGAACGCAACGGCGTGCCGGTCGTCGCCCAGGGCCAGGACGCCGACGCGGCCTCGGTCGCGTTCGACGCGCTGCAGGCGGCGAAGGCGCGCGGCACCGACGTGCTGATCGCCGACACCGCCGGCCGCCTGCACACCCAGGCCGGGCTGATGAACGAGCTGGGCAAGATCCGCCGCGTGCTGGGCAAGCTGGACCCGGCCGCGCCGCACGAAGTGCTGATGGTCATCGACGGCACCACCGGGCAGAACGCGCTGTCGCAGCTGCGCCAGTTCCACGCCGCGGCCGGCGTCACCGGCCTGGTCGTCACCAAGCTCGACGGCACGGCGAAAGGCGGCGTGGTGTTCGCGCTGGCCCGCGAATTCGGCATCCCGATCCGCTACGCCGGCATCGGCGAACAGCCGGAAGACCTGCGCGTGTTCGACGCCGAGGCGTTCGTCGATGCGCTGCTGCCGGAATCGCTGGGCAATGCCTGACCGCGCTGGAAACCATGGGGCATCTAGACCCCGCTCGCGGTGAGTCTGTCGAACAACGCTTTTCGCAGCCTGCAATCGCGTATCGAGCGATGCGCGAATGGCATGATTCGACAGACTCACCGCAAACGAAATCCGGGTGGCTTTGAATGAAACCGGCACCCGATGCCTTCGCCACTCTTTTACTCGCCTGGTTCGACCAGAACGGCCGCCACGACCTGCCGTGGCAGCATCCGCGCACGCCATACCGGGTGTGGTTGTCGGAAGTGATGCTGCAGCAGACCCAGGTGACCACGGTCATCCCGTATTTCCGGCGCTTCGTCGATGCGTTCCCGACCCTCGCGGCGCTGGCTGCGGCATCGACGGACGCCGTGATGGCGCACTGGGCCGGCCTGGGCTACTACGCCCGCGCGCGCAACCTGCACGCCGCGGCGAAGCGCTGCATCGAACTGCACGATGGCGGACTGCCGCGCGATTTCGACGCCCTGCTAGCCCTGCCCGGCATCGGCCGCAGCACCGCCGGCGCGATCCTGGCGCAGGCCTGGGGCGATCGCTTCCCGATCCTCGACGGCAACGTCAAGCGGGTGCTGGCGCGCTACCACGGCATCGACGGATTCCCCGGCCTGCCCGCGGTCGAAAAACGCATGTGGGAACTGGCCGGATCGCACCTGCCCGATTCGCGCATGGCCGACTACACCCAGGCGCAGATGGATTTCGGCGCGACGCTGTGCACGCGCCACGATCCGGCCTGCGTGCTGTGCCCGCTGCAAGACGATTGCGTCGCCCTGCGCGAAGGCCGCACCGGCGAACTGCCGACGCCGAAACCCGGCAAGCCCTTGCCCGAACGCAGCGCCATCGTGTTGCTGGCCGAGAACGCGGCCGGCGAAGTGCTGCTGCAACGGCGTCCAGCGACCGGCATCTGGGCCTCGCTGTGGTCGCTGCCCGAGGCCGAAGGCCATGCCGCCGCGCGGCACTGGTTCGACACGCATCTGCGCGGCGACTACGACCGCGGCGAGGCGCTGGACGAAATCCCGCACGCCTTCACCCACTACCGCCTGCGCCTGCACCCGCTGCGCTGGCGCGCGCTCGCCGCAAGCGACGCAGTGCGCGACAATGACGACCTGCGCTGGGTCGCGCGCGACGCGCTGGCGTCGCTGGGCCTGCCCGCGCCGATCCGCAAGCTGCTGGACCGCCTGGAGCGAAGCCGCGAATGACCCGCACCGTTTTCTGCGAATACGAAAAGAAACAGGCCGAAGGACTGGATTTCGTCCCCTATCCCGGCGAACTGGGCCAGCGCGTGTTCGCGCACATCGGCAAGGCCGCATGGGCAGCATGGCTGGCGCACCAGACCATGCTGATCAACGAGAACCGCCTGTCGCCGCGCGATCCGAAGCATCGCGCGTTCCTGGAAGCGGAAATGCAGAAGTTCCTGTTCGCCGGCGGCGCCGACCGCCCCGCCGGCTACGTGCCCGAAGGCTGAGCCGGTCGCGCGTCAGCCTTCCTTCTGCTCGCGCTCGACGATCTTCGCCTCGCGCATTTCCTTCTGCGCCGCCTTCAGCGACTTCACGTCCAGCGGGCGGATCGTCTGGATGCGGCAAGGAATGTGGAAGGAGGCGCCGGGGCCGCCCAGCACGTGGACGGAATCGAAGCCCGCCGACACGCGACCGAACAGGTTGCTGATGCTGATCGCCTGCGTGTAGTCCAGGTCGTTGCACGGCCCGGACAGGTTCAGCATCCAGGCCTCGTTCGGCTTGGTCCATACGGCCAGCGCCTCGTCGCCCAGCGGCGTCCAGTTGAGGGTACTGAAGTAGCGGAAATCCTTGACCGGCTCGCCGGCATGCGCCTCGTACAGCGCCAGTTGCTCGGATTGGCTCAGGTTCGATGCGCAGCCGCCCAGCGCGGCGACCGTCGCCAGCAGCAGCAACCCCGTCTTGATGGTTTTCATGGGAATCCTCCGGTCCGGAACGCCAAAGACAACGCCATGATGCACTCTTCGTTCACCTCGCAAGCCTTCGTCCCGAGCGGACATTCAGCCCTGATGCGGCTTGCCGCGGCCGCAGCGCGCCCGTATCATGCGCGGCCCGGCCGGGTAGCTCAGTTGGTAGAGCAAGGGATTGAAAATCCCTGTGTCGGGGGTTCGATTCCCTCCCCGGCCACCAGTTAAATCAAACTGTTACGAAGAAAAAAGGGCCTTCTGGCCCTTTTCTTTTGGCGATTGTGTACTTGACGCACCCAATGGGCGGAAAGAATGAGCCTACCTTGCGCGCTGGTTATGCGGCATTTGCACTAGTTGTCGCAAGTCACTGATATTGAAGCGATAATTTATCCGCAAATTCAGAAAAAACTGATTGTCAAGACTTGACCGATGTGCCATTGTTTCTGAGGCGGTCATGCGCCGGATCAACCCAAGGTCACCCTCCGGGTGGCAGCGCCAAGTAGGCGTGGGATCCTTGGGCCGGGGGGCCGCTTATCTTTTTCCGTAATGCTGGAACAGCTCCTTCTGGCGGTCGTCCAACAGGTCGTAGCGTCCCAGCATCTTTACGCCGTAGCTCATGTAGTTCCCGTTCTGCTCGTAGAGAACCGGCTTGAGTGCTTTCGCATACGAGCTTTCATAGCGGCCGTAGATGTTCGGCTCGACGGCCTCTGCAAAGGCTCTTGCGGAAACGTCCGCAAACTGCAAGCCCGCGAGCTTGTTGTGCGCCTCGGCGCGGATGTAGTCCTCATCATTTGAGATGACGCGCCAATTGATGCTGGTCTCTAGTCCGCGCAGGAGCCCAACATAGTCCCGGAAGTCTTGGTACTTCATTCCGCCTCTAGTGCTAAACACCAAGCGCACAAGTGGATTGTCCGTTCGAGAATGGGTGGCGCAGTGGACCGGCCAGCCTTTCGTAGACACCCAGGAGCCATAATTCATGGCAACCATCGAGGTGTTTATGGGCAACAGCAAGCAGTACACGGATGAGTTCCGGGCAGAGGCGGTGAAGCAGG
>JBDHQQ010000113.1:0-8147 GCA_039807145.1 Pseudoxanthomonas sp.
GCCATCCTGCAGCCGGGTCACCGCATCGACCAGCACCGCCGCGGCCAGTTCGCCGCCGGACAGCACGTAGTCGCCGATCGAGATTTCCTCGTCCACTTCGGCCTCGACGAAGCGCTCGTCAATGCCTTCGTAGCGTCCGCACAGCAGGACCAGCCGCGGCAGCGCGGCCAGTTCGCGCACCTTGCGCTGGTCCAGCGGCCGACCCTGCGGAGTCAGGTACACTACCGGCGCGGGCGTGGCGTCGGCCGCGCGCACCGCCGCCAGGCAGGCCTGCAGCGGCTCGATCATCATCACCATGCCGGGCCCGCCGCCGAAGGTCTTGTCGTCCACGCGGCGGTAGTTGCCCTGCGCGTAGTCGCGCGGGTTCCAGCCGTGCAGTGCGAGCAGCGCGCGCTCCTGCGCGCGGCCGACCACGCCGAAGCCGGCGCATTGCGCGACGAATTCGGGAAACAGGCTGACGATGTCGATGCGCATTGGAATTTGGCCCTCCCCTTGCAAGGCAGGGGGAGGCTGGGAGGGGGGCAAGTCGGGGCCGGTACATTACAGCAAGTACGCAACCCCTCCCCAACCCTCCCCTGCCTGCGCAAGGGAGGGGGTTAGAAATCCGCGTCCCAGTCGACGGTGATCGTGCCCGCGTCGAAATCCACGGACTTGACGAAATCGGGCTCGACGAACGGAATCAGCCGCTCGCGTTCGCCGCGCGCCACCAGCACGTCGTTGGCGCCGGTCGAGAACAGGTGCGAGACGGTGCCGTAATCGGCGCCATCGACGTTGACCACGCGCAGCCCTTCCAGGTCGACCCAGTAGAACTCGCCCGGCTTCGGCGGCGGCAGCGCCGAACGCGGCACGAAGATCTCGGTGCCGCGCAGCGCCTCGACCGCGTCGCGATCCTCGACGCCGGGAAAAGTCGCGATGAGGTGTTTGCCGGTTTCGCGGCCGCGCACGCCCTGCAGCTCGCGCTCCGCGCCCTGCGGGTCGCGCAGCGTCCACGGCTGGTAGCGGAAGATCGCCTCGCGCGGCTCGGTCCAGGATTCGACCTTCACCTGGCCGCGCACGCCAAAGGGGCCGACCACCCTGCCCAACAGGATCCGGCGTTGCGTATCGTTCATGCAGGGATGGCAGCGCCGTTCGCAGCGCCGCCTGCGCGGATCAGGCCGAAGCCTGCGCCTTGGCCGCTTCCTTGTACAGGTTGCGGACTTTGTCGGTCAGCTGCGCGCCCTGCCCGACCCAGTGGTCGACGCGGGCGATGTCCAGCTCGATGCGCTTGTCCTGGCCGGAGGCGACCGGGTTGTAGTAACCGACGCGCTCGATGTTGCGGCCGTCGCGGGCGCTGCGGTGGTCGGTGACGATGATGTGGTAGAAGGGGCGCTTCTTCGCGCCGCCACGGGTGAGGCGGATCTTGACCATAGGTTTCTGCGGTGTTGCCCAGCTGCCGGAATGGCAGGGTAAGCGGGTAATTGTAAGCCATTGATCGCCTGAAGGAAACCCGCGGTCAGGGCTTTTCCCATGGCCGGGAGGCCAGGGCGCGGGCCAGCAGGCCCATCAGCCCGGCATCGGCCGGAAATTCCACGGCATCGATACCGGTCACCGCCTGCAGGCCGCTGGCGTTGCAGGCGAAGGCGGCGCCGAATCGCTCCACACCCGCCAGCGCAACAGGGACATGCCGCTGGGGCACCCCGAGCTCGGCCAGCCCGTCCTGCAGCAGCCGTTCACAGGTACCGCGCAGCGCCGGACCTTCCGGCCAGACCACGCCGTCGCCGTCCCCGAAACCCAGGTTCCAGACCGAACCCTCGATCACGTTGCCATCCCCGGCGACGAACAGCGCATCGTCGCAGCCGGCCAGCTGCGCCTGCCGGCGGTAGTGGAACAGCGGGAAGGTGCCGACATGCTTGACCTGCGGCAGCGGACGCACGAAACGATACGACTTCGCCCGGATCGGCGGCTTGTCCGTCGCGGCGGGCGGCGCCAGCGTCACCAGGATGTCGGGATCGACCGCACGCAATGGCTGGCGATAGTCGAAGCCGCGGGCAAACACGGTGAAGCGCAGCGAACAGTCCGCATCACCGGCCGCCAGCGCGGCGCGCAGTCCGGCGAGGATGCGTTCGCGCGGAAGTTCGGCGCCGAACAGCTCGCGCGTTCCGGCCTGCAGCCTGGCCACGTGGAATTCCAGCCCCTGCACCGCACGGCCACGCACCTGCATCGAAGTGAAGTGGCCATAGTTCGACAGCGCCAGCGCGCGCATATCGTCCGCGGTGGCCGATTCGCCATTGAGCAGAGCGAGGTTCATGCAGCGAATGTACTGCTTTGGCCCCGGCTTTGTAGAGCCGGACTCACTCGGCTGCAGCCGATTTTTCAGGCACTGAGCTTGTCTGCACGCTCTTGATCCTCGATGCGCAAGGCGAATGGCAAAAGCAGCCGAGTGAACTCGGCTCTACGAAGTCGTGCAGCCTCGTCCGGCGAGCGTAAGAACACGCCCGCCCTGCGTTTCGTCAGCGCATCGGCGGGAAGCCGCGGCCGCCCATCATGCCCTGCAGGCCGCGCATCATGCCCTTCATGCCGCCGCGTGACATCTTGCCCATCATCTTTTCCATCTGCTGGTACTGCTTCATCAGCTTGTTGACGTCGGCCGGCGTGGTGCCGGAGCCGCGCGCGATGCGGGCGCGGCGCGAGCCGTTGAGCAACGCCGGGTTGCGCCGCTCCTTCTTGGTCATCGAATTGATGATCGCGACCATCCGCGGCACTTCCTTGTTCTGCGCCACCTGCGCCTTGACGTGCTCGGGGATCTGGCCCATGCCCGGCAGCTTGTCGATCAGCCCGGACAGCCCGCCCATGTTCTGCATCTGCTCGAGCTGGTCGCGCATGTCGTTGAGGTCGAACTTGCGGCCCTTGGCGACCTTGTCCGCCAGCTTGGCCGCCTTCTCCTGGTCGACGTTGTGCTGGACCTGCTCGACCAGCGACAGCACGTCGCCCATGTCGAGGATGCGGTTGGCCACGCGCTCGGGATGGAATACGTCCAGTCCGTCGGGCTTTTCGCCGACGCCGATGAACTTGATCGGCTTGCCGGTCACGTAGCGCACCGACAGCGCCGCGCCGCCGCGTGCGTCGCCGTCGGTCTTGGTCAGCACCACGCCGGTCAGCGGCAGCGCCTGGGCGAAGGCCTTGGCGGTGTTGGCCGCGTCCTGGCCGGTCATCGAGTCGACCACGAACAGCGTCTCGGCCGGATTCGCCGCGGCGTGCAGCGCCTTGATCTCGGCCATCATCGCCTCGTCGACGGCGAGGCGGCCGGCGGTGTCGACGATCAGCACGTCGGCGAACGACTTGCGCGCGTCGTCGATCGCGGCGCGGACGATGGCCTCCGGCTTCTGCGACGCGTCGGACGGGAAGAACGGCACGTCGACCTGCTGCGCCAGCGACTTCAGTTGCTCGATCGCGGCCGGGCGGTACACGTCGGCGCTGACCACCATCACCTTCTTCTTGCGCTTTTCCTTCAGGTGCTTGGCCAGCTTGCCGACCGTGGTGGTCTTGCCCGCACCCTGCAGGCCGGCCATCAGGATCACCGCCGGCGCCGGCACGTTGAGGTTCAGGTCGCTGGCCTGAGATCCCATCACCGCGGTCAGCTCGTCGCGGACGATCTTGATCAACGCCTGACCGGGGGTCAGCGACTTCAGCACTTCCTGGCCGACCGCGCGCACCTTGATCCGTTCGATCAGCGCCTGCACCACCGGCAGCGCCACGTCGGCCTCGAGCAGGGCGATGCGCACTTCGCGCACGGCCTCGCCGATGTTGGCATCGGTCAGCCGGCCACGGCCGCGCAGGCGCTCGATGGTGCCGGACAGGCGCTGGGTCAGGGATTCGAACATGGACGGTCGCGGTGGCAGGAAAGGCGCGGAAGTATAGCCGGCCCGGGGAAATCTCCCGTGGCCTGCTATACTCCCCCCCACTATCAGAGGAGCCGAGCGTGGGCGCGACCGAAGACCTTATCCGCCGCTATTACGACGCCTTCAACCGCGCCGACTGGGAAGCCATGCTGGCCTGCCTGGACGACGACGTGGTCCACGACCTCAACCAGGGCGAACGCCAGACCGGCGTGGGTGCGTTCCGTGCGTTCCTGGCGCGCATGGACCGCTGCTATGGCGAACAACTGCGCGACATCGCCGTGATGGCATCGGCCGACGGCGCGCGCGCCGCCGCCGAATACGTGGTGCACGGCGTCTACAAGGCGGACGACGAAGGCCTGCCGCCCGCGCGCGGCCAGCGCTACGTGCTGCCGGGCGGCGCGTTCTTCGAAGTGCGCGACGGTCGCATCGCACGCGTCACCAACTACTACAACCTGCAGGACTGGCTCGCGCAGGTTTCCATATCCGCCGCATGACCGGCCCCGCCGCGCTCGCCATCGCCTGCTTCCGCGGCGCGGAAGTGGCCGATCACCTGCCAGTGGTGGCGCGGCTGCGCATCGCGGTGTTCCGCGCCTACCCGTATCTCTACGAAGGCGACCTGGCCTACGAGGAAAGCTACCTGGCCACCTATGCGCGTTCGCCCGACAGCCTGTTCGTGCTGGCGTTCGAGGGCGAAGACGTGATCGGCGCATCGACCGGCCTGCCGCTGGCCGACGAGGGCGATGCGTTCCGCAAGCCGTTCGCCGGGCGCGGGATGGACGCGGACGAAGTGTTCTACTTCGGCGAATCGGTGCTGCTGCCGCAATATCGCGGACGCGGCATCGGCCACCGCTTCTTCGACGAGCGCGAAGCGCATGCGCGTTCGCTGGGACGGTTCCGCTGGACCACGTTCGCGGCGGTGGACCGCGATGCGGACGATCCGCGCCGGCCCGCCGCGCACCGCGACAACGACTTGTTCTGGAAAAGCCGTGGTTACGCACGCCAAGCCGGCATGACCATGCGCCTGGCCTGGCGCGAAACCGGCGAAACCCGCGAAAGCGAAAAGCCGCTGACTTTCTGGCTGCGGCGACTGGAGGATGCGCCATGAAGGTCGCGGTGGCGAAGTATCCGGTCGAGGCCCCGCGCGATTTCGCGGCGTTCGCGTCGAAACAGGCGCGCCTGCTGGAGGAAGCCGCGTCGCTCGGCGCGCAGGTCGCGGTGCTGCCCGAATATCTCGCGCTCGAGCTGGGCGCGACCCTCGCCGCGGACGTGCGCGGCGATTTCAATGCGTCGCTGGCGGCATTGCAGTCGCTGCATGCGGCCTGGCTGGAATTGTTCTCGAACCTTGCCGCGCGCCTGCGCCTGCACGTGCAGGCAGGCACGTTCCTGCTGGACGTCGGCGACGGCCGCTACCGCAACCGCGCCTACTGGTTCACGCCGCAAGGCCATCACGGCTTCCAGGACAAACTGCAGCTCACCGGCTTCGAAAAGCAGGCCGGCACGATCGACGGCGGCGGCGCGCTGAAGGTGTTCGACGCCGGCGGCACGCGCATCGGCATTGCGGTCTGCTACGACAGCGAATTCCCGCTGCCGGTGCGCGCGCAGTGCGAGGCCGGTGCGCGCCTGATCGTCGTGCCCAGTTGCACCGACACCGACGCCGGCGCGACCCGCGTGCGCGTCGGCTGCCTGGCGCGCGCGCTGGAGAACCGCTGCTTCGTCGCCCAGGCGGTCACCGCCGGCACGGCCGATTGGAGCCCCGCGCTGGATGCGAACACCGGCGAAGCGGCGATCTACGCCCCGATGGACCGCAACCTGCCGGCCGATGGCCTGCTGGCGCAGACGCACGGAAACCGTCGCTGGGCCTGCGCCGAACTCGATTTCGCCGCGCTGGAAGCCTCGCGCGCGCAGGCGCAGGTCGCCAACGACCGCGACTGGCCGGGCCAGCTGAAGCCCGCGCTGGGCAGCGCCAGGGTCGAAAAACTCTAGCTGCGCGTCCGCTGGACGTGCGCCGCGCCGCGGCCCAGTTTGCCGGGGTTGCGGCCTGTGCGACACTTCCCCAATGACAATCGTTCTCATTGCCGTCGTTACCTACCTGCTGGCCACTGCCCTGCTGGTGCGCGCGGCGGCGCGCGATTCTCTGGACCGGGCGCGGGGCTGGCTGTGGCCGGCGGTCGCCGCGGTGGTGCTGCATGGCACCTACCACCTGCTGGTGGCGCTGCACGCCACCGGCGGGGCGGACATGCACTTCTTCGCGGCGCTGTCGCTGGTCGGCCTGGGCATGGCCGCGCTGACCACGCTGTTCGGCGCGCGCGGGCGCATGGCCGCGCTGGGCGTGGTGGTGTTTCCGCTGGCGGCGGCGATGCTGGCCGGCTATGCGTTCTACGGCCACCGTCCGCCGGAACAGCACGACTGGCGCCTGCAGCTGCACGCCTGGTGCGCGCTGCTGGCGTATTCCACGCTGGCCATCGCCGCGCTGCTGGCGGTGATGCTGTGGGTGCAGGAACGCGCGCTGCGACGGCGCGAATTCCACGCTTGGCTGCGCGCGCTGCCGCCGCTGACCGAGCTGGAAACCCTGCTGTTCCGCACCATCGCGGTGGGCTTCGTCCTGCTCAGCGCCACCCTGCTGACCGGGGTGCTGTTCGTCGAGAACCTGCTGGCCCAGCACCTGGTGCACAAGACCGTGCTGAGCGCGCTGTCCTGGCTGGCATTCGGCGCCCTGCTGCTGGGGCGCTGGCGTCGCGGCTGGCGTGGCGCCACGGCGGTGCGCTGGACGCTGGCGGCCATGGCCCTGCTGCTGCTGGCCTTCTTCGGCAGCCAGTTCGTGCTGGAACTGGTCCTGCACCGTACCCGCTGAACGGCAGGAAATTGCAGGCGCAATATTTGCATTGACAAATATTGCGCGGACCGGCAATATGCCGCCCCCATGAACACCCCCGCCACCCCCGAACAGGCCTGCAGCGGCTCCCAGCTGGGCCTGCTGTTCCGCCAGGTCCGCGACGCCATGTGGGCGCGGATGGAACGCGAGCTGGCCCGCGCCGGCCACGAGCTGACCTTCAGCCAGTTCATCGCCCTGAAGAAACTGGCGACCGGCATGGCCAGCGTCACCGACCTCGCCCGCGCCGCCGAGCTGAATCCCGGCGCGATGACCCGCCTGCTGGACAAGCTGGAAGCCCGCGGCCTGCTGGTCCGCGTCGCCGACCCCGCCGACCGCCGCGCCCTGCACATCCACCTGACCGAAGAAGGCCGGCGCATCTGGCGCGACATCGACCAGTGCGGCCAGCATGTGCGCAAGGCCGCGCTTCGCGGTTTCGACGAAGCGGAAACCGAGCGGTTCACCCGCATGCTGGAACGCGTGCGCGACAACCTTTCCACCCCGGAAGCCTGAACATGTCCGCCCCTCTCCCCCGATTCCGCCACGGCCTGCTGGCGCTGGCCTGCGTGGCCGCGCTGGCAGGCTGCGCCAGCACCGGCGGCCTGGAACCCGGCGCGAAGCCGCTCGATGGCAACGCGCTTTCCGCCGGCGAAAGCCTCGGCCGGGCCGCGCTGGAAAACGCGTCATTCCCCGCCGTCGACTGGTGGAAGGCGCTGGGCGACCCGCAACTCGATGCGCTGATCGCCGAGGCCCTGCAGGGCAATCCATCGCTGGATGCCGCCGACGCCCGCCTGCGCCAGGCGCGTGCGCAGGCGAACCTGAGCGACGCCGCGCGCAAGCCCACGCTGGGCGCCAGCGCGCAGTATTCGGGCCTGCAGTTGCCGGAAACGCTGGCCGGTCCCGAACTGGGCGGCGACTATCTCGGCAGCACCGTGCTGATGCTGGACTTCGGCTACAAGCTGGATCCGTGGGGTGGCGACAAGGCGAAATGGCTGGCCGCCGTCGGCCAGGCCAGGGCCGCCGAAGTCGATGCGCAGGCGGCGCGCCTGACCCTGTCCACGAACGTCGCGCGCGCCTACGTCGGCCTGGCCCAGGCGTACGCCATGCACGACGTCGCGGAGAACGAACAGAAGCGCTCCACCCGATTGCTGGAACTGAGCCGGCAGCGCGTTGCCGCCGGCCTGGACAACCTGCTGCAGCAGCGCCAGGCCGAAAGCATGGTCGCCACCGGCAACCTGCAGATCGAAGCCGCCCGGCAGCAGATCGAAGCCGCCGGCAACGCGCTCGCCGCGCTGCTGGGCCAGGGCCCCGACCGCGCGCTGCGGATCCAGCGCCCCGCGACGCTGCAGGCGGCGACGCCGGCGGTGCCCGGCGTGCTGCCGAGCGAGCTGCTGGGCCAT
>JBDHQQ010000114.1:0-8061 GCA_039807145.1 Pseudoxanthomonas sp.
CGGGATGAAGGTCAACGCAACCCAGCAGGCCGCGTTCGACGCCGCGGTGGCGGCGGTGCGCGAGCGCCAGCAGGCGCAGCCGCCGCAGCAGTTCGGCGGCGGCGGCTTCGGTCCGCCGGGCATGGTGGTGATGAGCGGCGGCAACGCGGCCAACCTGCAGGCGCAGATCCGTCAGCGCATGGCCGATCGCTTCAAGGAGGATTTCGCCGGGTTCCGCGAAACCCTCGACGACGCGCAGAAGCGGCAGTGGGACGCCGCGCTGGCCGCGCTGGTCAACGCCAAGCGCACCACGCTCTACAAGCTGGTCGACGGCAAGCCGCAGCCGGTGACGGTGCGGGTCGGCGCCAGCGACGGCACCGACACCGAGGTTTCCGGCGGCGGCCTCGAGGCCGGCGACCTCCTGGTCACCGGCGAGCGTGCAAGGGCCGCGCAATGAGTGCGGTGGCAGCCTCCGCCGATACGGCGGTTCCGGTCATCGACATCCGCGCGCTGGGCAAGATCTACTCGCCCGGCAGCGAGGCCGAGGTGGTCGCGCTGAAGGGCGTGGACCTGCGCGTGGAGCGCGGCGACTTCGTCGCGATCATGGGGCCGTCCGGTTCCGGCAAGTCGACGCTGATGAACATGATCGGCTGCCTCGACAAGCCCAGTTCGGGCAGCTACTTCTGCGATGGCGAGGACGTCTCGCGGATGGACGCCGAGCAGCTGGCGCGACTGCGGCTGGACAAGATCGGCTTCGTGTTCCAGGGCTTCAACCTGCTGCCGCGGATGAGCGCGCTGGACAACGTGGCGATGCCGCTGGGCTACGCCAACGTGCCGGTGCACGAGCGCAGCCAGCGCGCGCAGGAAGCGCTGGCCGCGGTCGGCCTGGCCGAGCGCGCCGGCCACCGTCCCAGCGAACTGTCCGGCGGCCAGCAGCAGCGCGTGGCGATCGCCCGCGCGCTGATCAACACGCCGCCCATCATCCTCGCCGACGAGCCGACCGGCGCGCTGGACACCCGGACGGGCGAGGAGATCCTGGCCCTGTTCAAGCGCCTGCGCGACGAAGGCCATACGGTCATCCTGATCACCCACGACCCCGACGTGGCCGCGCACGCCGACCGCACCATGGTGATGCGCGACGGCGAGCTGCACGAACAGTCGTGATTCATGGCGGCTGACTGGCAAAAAAGCAGAAGACGTCCCGTAACCTTTCCACGAGTCGCGAATCCC
This sequence comes from Pseudoxanthomonas sp., assembly GCA_039807145.1. GTDB lineage: Bacteria > Pseudomonadota > Gammaproteobacteria > Xanthomonadales > Xanthomonadaceae > Pseudoxanthomonas_A. The sequence goes on from JBDHQQ010000114.1 coordinate 1,210, forward strand.
GCCCCATGAACTTCCTCGACATCCTCCGCACCGCCGTCTTCGCCCTGCGCGGCAACTGGATGCGCAGCGCGCTGACTTCGCTGGGCGTGATCATCGGCATCGCCGCCGTCATCGTGATGGTTTCGGTGGGCCAGGGCACGCAGCGCGAGATCGACAAGATGGTGTCGGGGCTGGGTTCGCAGCGGCTCGACATCAGCCCCGGCGCGCGTCGCGGCGCCGGCGGTGCGCGGCAGAGCTCCAGCAGCTTCTTCACCCTCAACGAGGGCGACGTGGAGGCGATCCGCGAGCAGATCCCGGAAGTGCAGTTCGCCGCCGGCGCGCTGCGCGGCAATACCCAGGTGGTGTACGCAGAAAACAACGCCTCCACCAGTTGGCAGGGCGTGCAGCCGGATTTTTTCGACATCAACGGTTGGAGCATCGCCGCAGGCGAAGGCTTCAATACGCAGGACTACACCAGCGCCGGCAAGGTGGTGATCCTCGGCGAGACGGTGCGGCGCACGCTGTTCGGCGACGATGGTGGCGTCGGCCAGACCATCCGCCTGGGCCGGGTCCCGTTCACCGTGGTCGGCACGCTGGCGCCGAAGGGGCAGGGCGGCTTCGGCCAGGACCAGGACGACGTGGTGATGGTGCCGCTGGAGACCGGGCGTCGCCGGCTGCTGGGCGCGATGGGCCTGCCTGCCGGCGCGGTGATGCAGGTCGCGCTGACCGTCGGCGACGCCAAGGACCTGGACTACGTCCAGGGCGAAGTCGAATCGCTGCTGCGCCAGCGTCACAAGATTGAACCGGGCGCGGAAGACGATTTCAACGTGCGCAACATCAGCGAGATCGTCGCCACCCGCAACGCGACCACCAGCCTGATGAGCAAGATGCTCGGCGCGGTGGCGGCCATCTGCCTGATCGTGGGCGGCATCGGCATCATGAACATCATGCTGGTGTCGGTGACCGAGCGCATCCGCGAGATCGGCCTGCGCATGGCCGTCGGCGCGGGGCCGAGCGACGTGCGCCGGCAGTTCCTGGCCGAGGCGATGCTGCTTTCGCTCGGCGGCGGCGTGATCGGCATCGTCATTGGCGCGGTCGGCACGTTGATCGTCGGCAAGGTCAGCCAGCTGCCGGTGGCGCTGAACGGGCAGGTGGTGATGCTGGCCGCGGCGTTCTCGATCGCGACGGGGTTGTTCTTCGGCTACTACCCGGCGCGGAAGGCCTCGCAGCTCGACCCGATCGAGGCGCTAAGGCAGCAGTAGGAGCGCTCTCGAGCGCGACCGTGAACCATCCGCCTCGTGATCGTCCGCATGACGCCATTTCCCGGTCGCGCTCGAGAGCGCTCCTACGGGCGTAGGGCCGGATTCATTACCCGTTCGACGCGGGCATTCCCGATTGGGTGTCCGCGCAAACCGGAGAAGGGCCTTCTCTTCTCCCGTCGGGAGAAGGAACAAAAGCGATATCCTGTGCGTTCCGAAACCTGGCGCGCCCCACGCATGACTCCGACTTCCCCTTTCGCCCTCGCCATCCACGGCGGCGCGGGCGTGATCGAGCGCGACCAGCTGGGCGCGGAAGAAGAGCGGGCCATCCATGCCGACCTCGGCCGTGCGCTCGACGCCGGCCATGCGGTGCTGCGCGACGGCGGCAGCGCGCTTGATGCGGTGCAGGCGGCGGTGGTCGTGCTGGAGGAATCGCCGCGCTTCAACGCCGGCAAGGGCTCGGTCTTCGACGCCGAGGGACGGCACGAACTCGATGCCTCGCTGATGGAAGGCCACACACGCCGCGCCGGTGCGGTGGCCGGCGTCGTCACCGTGCGCAATCCGGTCAGGCTGGCGCGCGCGGTGATGGAACATTCGCCGCACGTGCTGCTGATCGGCGAGGGCGCGGAGCGATTCGCCGATACCCGCACCGAGATCGAGCGCGTGCCCAACGACTGGTTCGACACCGACGTGCGCCGTGCCCAGCTGGCCGAAACGCAGGCCCGTGAGCGAGCGGAAGCCGATGCCGCGGACCTGAAAGGCAAGTATTTCGGTACGGTCGGCGCGGTCGCGCTGGACGCGCATGGTCGTCTGGCCGCCGCGACATCGACCGGCGGCATGACCAACAAGCGCTGGGGCCGGGTCGGCGATTCGCCGCTGATCGGCTGCGGCACCTGGGCCGATGCGCATTGCGCGGTGTCCGGCACCGGCTGGGGCGAATACTTCATCCGCAACGCGGTGGCGCACGACGTCGCCGCGCGCATCGCCTACGGTGGCGCTTCGCTGCAGGACGCCGCCGACGCGGTGATCATGCGGGAAGTGCCGTCGCTGGGTGGCGACGGCGGCGCCATCGCCGTCGATGCGCGCGGCAACATCGCGCTGCCGTTCAATACCTCGGGCATGTACCGCGGCTGGATCGCCGCCGACGGCAGCCGCGGCACGGCGATTTTCAGGGAGTAATCGGCGCGTTTGGCTGGGTAGGCAGGGGCTTTTCGACGGATTCCAGCGGCCCGACATCGACACGGCCTTGCCAGCCCCTGAAATAGGGTTCCGCTCGTTCGGTCAGGATCTTGACCGATTGCGACACGGGCGGGCACATCTGGTTGTTCAAGGGATCGGTGCCCTCCATATCCGGCGTTTCGGAGTTGATCCCGACTATGCACAGCTTTATCTGGTATGCCGGATTGCCGGAGATTTCGGCCAGTTCGCGATCGAACCTCTTCTTTGCCCGCAACGCCGCCACATCGTCCCGATAGCGTTCCCGCAACTGCTGGAACAGGATGTCGGCCCTTTCGCGTTCCTCGGCGGTCGCCCGGGCCCTGGCGTTCTTCGATATGGCGAGGTATTCGGGGGACTTGCGTTCGGAAGCAATGTCCAGCCAGGCCAATCCAAGCGGCCGGTCCATGGCGAGGCCGGCGCCGTTGAGGTAGGCCAACCCGAGCATCTGCTGTGCTGGCTTGCTGCCCCAACCGGCGGCCAGCAGCAGCATTTGCTCGGCATCCTTGTAATCCTTGCGTGCCCACATCTTTACCGCGACGCAATAATTGAACTCACCCGGCAGGAACGGGAACGTCGCATCATTGCAGCGGATTTCGCGTGGCGCTTCTTCCTGTTTCACCTGCGCGGCGGGAGATTGCGCATGTGCGGCGACATTCGCCATTCCCGAAACCAGCAAGATCACGGGCAACAGCTTTCGGTTCCATGCCATTGACGGCCTCATTGGTGTCGGTCGGGGTTCAGGGCGACATGCCTGTCTGCAAGTACGGCGCTATCGCGTCGCGCCAGATCGCATAGCCGGCGGCGTTCATGTGCAGGCGGTCGCCGAGGAACAGCTCCGCGCGTGGCTGGCCGGCGGCGTCGAGCATCGGGGTGAATACATCGACGAATGCGACGCGCTTCAGCTTCGCCGCCTCGGCGCGAATCAATGCATTGGCCTCGCGCTGCGCGTCCAGCAGCTGCGCGCGCGATGGGCTGGGCTTGCACGAGACGAACACGATCGGCGTGGCTGGCAGGTCTTGGCGCACGCGCCGGACGAAGGCCACGAAGTCGTCGTGCAATTGTTGCGGGCTGCGTCCGCTGGCGATGTCGTTGTCGCCGGCGTAGAACACGATCACCCGCGGCTTGTACGGCGTCACGATGCGGCCGGCGTACCAGGTGCTGTCGCGGATCTCCGAACCGCCGAAGCCGCGGTTGATGACGGCGACGCCGGGAAAATCTTCAGCCAGCGTGTTCCACATGCGGATCGACGAACTGCCGACGAACAGCGCCGCGCCGCGCGGCGGCGGATGGGCGGCGTCCTCGGCGGCGAAGCGCGCCATGTCGTTGGCCCATTGCGCGTTCGATGCCTGTTCCGGCACGCGCGGCGCGGTTTCCGGCGCCGGCTGAGTGGCGCAACCGGCCAGCAGCACGAAGGCGAACAGACCTGGCAGCCAGGTTTTCGGCGAGGGAAACCTCATTGCGGAACTCCGGGATCGCGATGGCGCGACGATGGCGCACGGGCCGGGAAATGTCGAGCCGCCGGCGCGTTTTCCCGGGCCCCGGTCCCGTTTGTGGCAGAATCGTCGCACCGATGGCCGATTCCGACCTGACGCATCCTGCGCCTGCCGCCGTGCCCGTGGTTTCCGGGCGCCGTCTGGCGTCTTGTCTCCCCGCAAACAGCACCGCCGACGCCCATGGCTGACGAGTTCGGACACCTGCCGCGCGGGCCGCGGCGCATCTTCAAGGCCGCGCAATGGTCGTTCCAGGGCCTGCGTGCGGCCTGGCTGCATGAATCGTCGTTCAGGCTGGAGGTCTATCTGTTCGCGGCGCTGGCGCCGGTGGCGTGGTGGCTGGGCGGCAATGGGGTGGAACGCGCGCTGCTGATCGGTTCGATGCTGCTGGTGCTGAGCATGGAGCTGCTGAACTCGGCGGTGGAAGCGGTGATCGAGCGTTACGGCGCCGAGTACCACGAACTGGCCGGTCGCGCCAAGGACATGGGCTCGGCGGCGGTGTTCGTGCTGATGATGAACGTGTTGCTGTGCTGGGGCCTGATCCTGGGCCCGCGGCTGTCCTGATTTCAAAGAAGGTTACCGATGAGTTTCGAATTCCTGGCCGACCCCAACGTCTGGCTGACCCTCGTCACCCTGAGCGCGCTTGAAATCGTGCTGGGCGTGGACAACCTGGTGTTCATTTCCATTGCGGTCAGCCGCCTGCCCGAGGAACGGCGCCCGTATGCGCGCAAGCTGGGCATCGCGGTGGCCTGCATCACCCGCATCCTGCTGCTGATTTCGCTGGCCTTCCTGGCGCGGATGCAGAACGACCTGTTCACCGTGGCCGGGATGGGCATTTCGGTACGCGACTTGGTGCTGGTCCTCGGCGGCCTGTTCCTGCTGTACAAGGGCATCAGCGAGATACGCGAGCTGATTTCCGGCGGCGACGACCACGACCCGACCACGACCAAGGCATCGGCCGTGTTCTGGATGGTGATCGTGCAGATCATGGTCATCGACATCGTGTTCTCGCTGGACTCGGTGATCACCGCGGTGGGCATCGCCGACCATATCCCGGTGATGGTCGCGGCCATCCTGCTGGCGGTGGCGATCATGCTGCTGGCGGCCAATCCGCTGGGTCGCTTCATCGACGCCAATCCGACGGTGAAGATGCTGGCGCTGGCCTTCATCGTGCTGATCGGCGTGGTGCTGGTCCTGGATGGCGTCGACGTGCACGTGCCCAAGCCGTACATCTATTTCGCCATGGGCTTCTCTGTCGGCGTGGAGTGGCTGAACCTGGTCATGCGCCAGCGCGCCGCGGCCAGGGACATCAAGGGCGCAGGCAAGTGGTAGCGCGCGCAACGCATTTTTAATGTTCGGCGCCGGGCAGTTGCGCGCCGTGCCCGGCGATGCTGCAATGGCGGCGTCCCAGCCACCGGAAGGAACTCCGCCATGCGCGCGTTTTCGCGACTGCTCCTGATCGCCGGCCTGATCGCCCTGTTGACCGGCTGCGGCTACAACACCATCCAGCAGAAGGACGAGGCGGTGAAAGCCGGCTGGTCCGAGGTGCTGAACCAGTACAAGCGCCGTGCCGACCTGATTCCCAACCTGGTCGCGACGGTCAAGGGTTATGCGTCGCACGAACAGCAAGTGCTGACCGCGGTGACCGAGGCGCGCGCCAAGGTCAGCCAGATCAACGTCAATGCCGACGATGCCGCTTCGCTGGCCCAATACCAGGCCGCGCAGGGCGAATTGAGCCAGGCGCTGGGCCGCCTGCTGATGGTCACCGAGAACTATCCCGACCTGAAGGCGGACCAGCAGTTCCTGACGCTGCAGGCGCAGCTGGAAGGCACCGAGAACCGCATCACCGTGGCGCGCCAGCGCTACATCGCCACGGTGCAGGACTACAACACCTACGTGCGTTCGTTCCCGCAGCTGATCACCGCGAAAATCTTCGGCTACAAGGAAAAGCCGAATTTCAGCGTGGAGAACGAGGCGCAGATTTCCAACGCCCCGGCGGTGGATTTCGGTACGCCGGCGCCGCAGCCCGCGCCCGCGAACTGATCCGCTTCCGCCGCGGATTGCCGAAGTGACGGCCGCGCGCCGCATCGCCCGCCTGCCGGGCCTGCTGCTCGTCCTGTGGCTGGCCTGCGCCACGGCGTGGGCGCAGCAGCTGGCGCCGATCCCGCCGCTGACCTCGCCGGTGGTCGACACCACCGGCACCCTGGATGCCACGCAGAAGCAGCAGCTGGAACAGCAGGCGCTGGACCTGCAGCAGCGCAAGGGCAGCCAGCTGCAGGTGCTGATCGTGCCGACGACGCAGCCCGAGGACATCTTCGACTACAGCCAGCGCGTGTTCGACCAGTGGAAGCTGGGGCGCAAGGGCGTGGACGACGGCGTGCTGCTGGTGGTGGCCATGCAGGACCGGCGCATGCGCATCCATCCCGGTTACGGGCTGGAAGGGGTGATCCCCGACGCCACCGCCAACCGCATCATCCAGGAATACCTGGTGCCGAAGTTCCGCGCCGGCGATTTCGGCGGCGGCATCATCGATGCGACGGGCGTGCTGGCCCGGCTGATCGACGGTGAACCCTTGCCCGAGCCGGTCAGCACCCATCCGGCGGGGCGCGAGCGTGGTGGCGACTGGCTGTTCGCGCTGTTCGCCGCGTTCATCGTCGCCAACATCGTGCGCGGTGTGTTTTCGCGCACGCCGGCCGGCGTGCGCAGCCTGTTCACTGGCGGCGCGGCCGGCGCCGTGGCTTGGCTGATCTCGTCGGCGTGGCTGGTCGGCGGGCTGGCGGCGTTCTTCGGCCTGCTGTTCGGCCTCCTGTCGGTGACGCCCGGTCGCTATGCGCGGCATCGTGATTGGGGTGGCGGGGGCGGCGGAGGTGGCGGCTTCGGCGGGGGCGGCTGGGGAAGTGGCGGGG
>JBDHQQ010000115.1:0-7952 GCA_039807145.1 Pseudoxanthomonas sp.
CGGCCGAGTTGATCGTCGCCACCGCGTTCAGCAGCAGGTTGTTCAGCTCGTAGGTTTCGATCAGGTCGGAATTCCATACCAGCGAGCGGTCGGAAACCTTCACGTCCTCGAAGCTGGCGAAGATGTCCGCCATCTTCGCGCAGCCTTCCTGCAGCGTCTTCTCGGTGCGGAACACCGCCGCATCGGCCTGCATCGTACGCTGCATGCGATCGCGGATCACCGCAGTCGGCGTGCCGCCGTCAGCGTGGCGCAGCTTGTCCAGCAGGCCCAGCGCCTTGTCGCAGGCGTCGCCGGCCAGTTGCTTGTGCGGCGCATCCGGCTTGACCGTCTCGGCGCAGCGGTTGGCCACGGCGCGGCCGAACACCACCAGGTCGAGCAGCGAGTTGGAACCCAGGCGGTTGCCGCCGTGCACCGAAACGCAGGCCGCTTCGCCGATGGCGTACAGGCCCGGCACCACGGCGTCGTTGTCGTCGCCGAGCTTGCGCACCACTTCGCCGTGGTAGTTGGTCGGGATGCCGCCCATATTGTAGTGGACGGTCGGCAGCACCGGGATCGGCTGCTTGGTCACGTCGACGCCGGCGAAGATGCGCGCGCTCTCGGCGATGCCCGGCAGCTTTTCGTGGATGACCTCGGGACCGAGATGGGTCAGGTCGAGCAGGATGTGGTCCTTGTGCTCGCCGACGCCGCGGCCTTCGCGGATCTCGATGGTCATCGAACGACTGACCACGTCGCGGCTGGCCAGGTCCTTGTAGTGCGGCGCGTAGCGCTCCATGAAGCGCTCGCCGTTGCTGTTGCGCAGGATCCCGCCCTCGCCGCGAACGCCCTCGGTGATCAGGCAGCCCGCGCCGTAGATGCCGGTCGGATGGAACTGGACGAACTCCATGTCCTGCAGCGGCAGGCCGGCACGGGCCACCAGACCGCCGCCGTCGCCGGTGCAGGTATGCGCCGAGGTGGCGCTGAAGTAGGCACGGCCGTAGCCGCCGGTCGCCAGCACCACGCCGTGGGCGCGGAACAGGTGCAGCGTGCCCTCGGCCATGTCCAGCGCCAGCACGCCGCGGCAGACGCCCTCTTCGTCGAAGATCAGGTCCAGCGCGAAGTACTCGACCATGAAGCGCGCGTCGTGCGCCAGCGACTGCTGGTACAGCGTGTGCAGCATGGCGTGGCCGGTGCGGTCGGCGGCGGCGCAGGTACGCTGCGCCGACGGGCCTTCGCCGTACTTGGTGGTCATGCCGCCGAACGGGCGCTGGTAGATCTTGCCATCCTCGGTGCGCGAGAACGGCACGCCGTAATGCTCCAGTTCGATGACCGAGGGAATGGCCTCACGGCACATGTATTCGATCGCGTCCTGGTCGCCCAGCCAGTCGCCGCCCTTCACGGTGTCGTAGAAGTGGTAGCGCCAGTCGTCCTCGCCCATGTTGGCCAGTGCGGCGGCGATGCCGCCCTGCGCCGCCACGGTGTGCGAGCGGGTCGGGAAGACCTTGGTGATGCACACGGTCTGCAGGCCCTTGGCCGCCAGGCCGAAGGTCGCGCGCAGGCCCGCGCCGCCGGCGCCGACCACGACCATGTCGTACTTGTGTTCGGTGATGTTGTAGGCCGGCATCGATTCAGTTCCCCAACGCAATGATGACCACGGCGAACGCGCTGGCCAGCGCGCCGAGGATGCAGATGAAGCGCACCGCGACCTGCGCCAGCACGGCGACGCCGGGGCTGTGCAGGTAATCCTCGATGATCACCTGCAGGCCGAGCTGGGCGTGCCAGAACATCGCCACGAGGAAGGCGATCAGCAAGGTCGCGTTCCACGGCTTCGCCACCGCGTCGCTGGCGGTCAGGTAATCGGCATGCATCAGGCCGATGACGAACCAGACGAACCAGCAGGCCAGGAACACCAGCGCGACGGCGGTGACCCGCTGCACCGCGAAATGGTGCACGCCGGTCTTGGCCGAACCCAGCCCGCGCGCGGTCTTCAGCGGCGTGCGGAACTTGTCGTTTCCTTGGCTCACGACAGGCCCCCTTGCGCGGCGACCGCGCCCCAGACGATCGCGGTCAGCACCACGCTGCCGATGATGGATACCCAGCTGTTGCGCACGAACGTGGCCACGCCGAAGCCGTAGCCCGCGTCCTGCAGCAGGTGGCGGATGCCGTTGACCAGGTGATACGCAAAGGCCCAGGTCCAGCCGATCAGCAGCACGCGGCCCGGCCACGAAGCGGCGCAGTCCTGCACGCACTGCCAGGCTTCGGGGCCGGTGGCCATGGCCAGCAACGCGGCGGCGATCAGCAGCGCGCCGATGGACAGCAGGATGCCCGTGGCGCGGTGGAGGATGGAGGTGACCATCTGGGCCTGCCAGCGGTACACCTGCAGGTGCGGAGAAAGCGGACGTGGACGGCTCGCCATGCGCTGCTCGTTGTCTCGGCTGGGCGGGTCGGGCGGGATGCATCCGCCTTCCTCGCGTTGGCTGGATGGCGCTGCTCAGAAGTCGATGCAGCGCCCGTTCTTTTCCCAATCGCCATACCGCGTCGGCTCGGGGCCGTCGCGCCCGCCTATTTCCCTGGGCAGGGACGAATCCTTCGGCACATCGCCTTCGACGGGCTTCTGCGTTGCAGGAACGGCGTCGGTGGAATGCTCGGGGATGGGAGGTGTTTCGCCTATCATGGTGTTCTCGCAACGCACAAAATCTTAATCCCCGCCCCGGTGGCTGACAACCTGCCCGCTTCGGAACCCGCCTTTTTCGCCCTGCCCGACCATGCGCCGATCGGCCTGCAAGGCCCGGATGCCGCGGCATTCGCGCAGGCGCAGTTCGCCAATGATGTCTCATGCCTCGGCGACGGCCAGTGGCAATGGAACGCCTGGCTGACGCCGAAAGGCCGGGTGATTGCGCTGTTCGCACTGCTCAGGCGCGCCGCGGACGACTTCTTGCTGCTGGCGCCCGACCATCCTGCCAGCGAGCTGGCTTCGCAACTGGCGCGCTTCGTCTTCAGACGAAAGTTGAAGATCGCCGCGCGCACCGATTTGCACGCCAGCGGCGGCTTCGCCCCGTCCGCGACGGCCCGCGGTGCGCAGGCGGGCATCGACGGCGAAACCCTCGAGCTGGACTTCGGCGCCGGAAACAGCCCGCGCACGCTGCGCATCGGCGTATCGCCTGCCGCCGAAGACCCGGCGCGACTGGCACGCTGGTTCGCCTTCGACCTGGCCCACGGGCTGCCGCGCCTGCCGGCATCGCAGCGCGAACAATGGACGCCGCAGCAGCTGTCGCTGGAACGGCTGCCGGCCTTCAGCGTGAAGAAAGGCTGCTATCCGGGCCAGGAAATCGTCGCCCGCACCCACTTCCTCGGCAAGGCCAAGCGTGGGCTGGTGCTGTTGCATACGCCCGCCCCGGTGGCCGCCGGCAGCGATGTCGAACTCGATGGCACGACCATCGGCAAGATCGTGTCCGCCGCACCGATGGCGCCGCATTGCGCGCTGGCCGTGCTGCCGATGGAGCGAGCGCCGGGTGCGCTCCGCGCGAGTGGACACGCGGTGGAAGCGCAACCGCTGCTGGACGGCCTGGCCCGGTAGCGCCCGCCCCGCCTAGCGGCCGAGCTGTTTCCGCACCCAGGCCGCGTACTTGTCGGCGAAGCCCTGCAGGAACTTGCGCGTGCTCTCGTCGGCGACGTTGCCGTCGGCATCGACCAGCCCGTCGCTGAACTTCACGAAGACCTCGGGCTGCGCCAGCGTGGCCACGTCGAGGAACACCAGCGAATTGCGCAAGTGCTGCTGGGCCAGCGCGCTGCCGATCGCACCGATGGACGCGCCGATCACCGCGCCGGGCTTGCCGGCGAAGGAGTTCGTTCCCCACGGGCGCGAACCGACGTCCAGCGCGTTCTTCAGCACGCCGGGGACCGAACGGTTGTATTCCGGGGTGACGAACAACAGCGCGTCGGCCGCTTCGACCTGGCGCTTGAACGCCTGCGCCGCGGACGGATAGTCCGCATCGAAATCCTGGTCGTACAGCGGCAGGCCGCCGATTTCGATGCGTTCGCAGACGAAGTCCGACGGGAACAGTTTTTCCACCGCCTGGGCCAGCTTCTTGTTGATCGAATCCTTGCGCAGGCTGCCGACCAGCACCGCCACCTTGATCTCGCTCATCGTCCGACTCCGAATGCCTTGAAGGGCACCCAGCCTAGCGCCGCCGGCATGGCGCGGCAGCGTCGCCACCGGAAGGGATCGTCCCGCGCTTCGATGCAATGACGAAGCGCGCCGGCCGCGGGCCAGACTGCCGGACGTCCCGATCTCCCGGCAGCACGGAGCCGCGGCGCAAGCGGAACGCACTTGATTCAGGTCAATAACGACCGGCCGGCGCGGCCTAGACTGCTGCGGCAACGCCACGCGGAGATCGCCATGCAATCCGACGTCATCATCATCGGCGCGGGGCCGGCCGGCCTGTGCCTTTCGCTGGCCCTGGGCGGGCTCGGCCTCGATGTTGCCGTGGTCGAGCGCCAGAGCGAAGCGGACATCGCCGAGCCCGCGTTCGACGGACGCGAAATCGCGCTCACCCACGCTTCGATGCGGCTGCTGCGTGAACTCGGACTGTGGGAACGCTTCGTCGAACAGGATGTCTCGCCATTGCGCGCGGCGCGCGTGCTCGACGGAGATTCTTTGCGCGGCATGGACGTGGACGGGCGGTCCGGCGGCCACGAACGGCTCGGCGCGCTGGTGCCGAACCACCGCATCCGCAAGGTCGCCTGGGAAGCCGTGCGCGATTCGTCTAACGTGCATGCCAGCTTCGATGCGCGTATCGCCCGCGTCCATACCGACGCGCAGCGCGGCGAAGTGGAGCTGCAGGACGGCCGAACCCTGCGTGCGCCCCTGCTGATCGCCGCGGATAGCCGCTTTTCCGAGACCCGCCGCGCGCTTGGCCTGACCGCGGACCACCACGATTTCGGCAAGACCATGATCGTCTGCCGCATGCGCCACCAGCAACCGCACCATGGCGTCGCCTGGGAATGGTTCGGTTATGGCCAGACACTGGCCTTGCTGCCGCTGCAGGAAAACACGGCTTCCACCGTCATCACGGTCACCGGCACCGAAGCGCAGCGCCTGATGGCCCTGCCGGAGGACGACTTCGCCCGCGACGTGGAGCAGCGATACGCGCATCGGCTGGGCACGATGGAACTGGCCAGCACGCGGCACGCCTACCCGTTGGTCGGCGTCTATGCGCACCGCTTCGTCGGCCGCCGGTTCGCGCTGGCGGGCGATGCCGCGGTGGGAATGCATCCGGTCACCGCGCACGGTTTCAACCTGGGGCTGGGCAGCGTCGAGCGACTGCGTGAACTGGCCCGCACGGCGCTGGCGCAGGGCCGTGATCGGGGCGATGCCGCACTGCTGGCGCGCTACGAACGCCGGCATCGCGCCGCCACGCGCCCCCTCTACCTGGCCACGCGCGCGATAGTGGACGTGTTTACCGACGACCGTCCGCCCTTGCGCGTGGCCCGCAAGGCCATCCTGCGCGCCGGCCAACGGCTGCCGCCGTTCCGCCGGATGCTGGCGGAGGCGCTGGTCGACGCCGGGCCCCTCGATCAGCGGCCATGGCGAAAGCTGGAAGCCCTGTTGCCGCGTTAGCCGGGAATCGCAGCAGGCGCAACGGAACGGCCGCGCGCCCGTTGCGCAAGCTCAGACCAGGCTGTCGGCTGCAACGACGATGTCCTGGTCGCCCGGCAACACGAGGAACGCGGCGCCGGCCAGCGGCGTATAGGTATCCGCGCCGACCACGCGCCGGAACGGCCGCGCGGCGTAGCCGCCTTCGGCGATGGCGGTAATGATGCCCTCGCCCACGCCGGCCGAGTGGCGGCCTTCGTCGACGACCACGATGCGCCTGGCCGACTTCGCCTGTTCGACGATGAAGGATTCGTTGAGCGGCACCAGCCAGCGCAGGTCGACCACCCGTACCTTCCACCCGTGCTTCGCCTCGATGGCCCGCGCGGCGCGCAGGCTCATCGGCACGCCGTTGCCGTAGGTGAAGACCACCAGGTCGTCGTTGCCTTCGCCGTAGACGCGCCCCTCGCCCAGCGGCATCGCTTCGTCCGGCGCCGGGTACGGGAACAGCCACTGGCCGTCGCCCGCTTCGTGCAGGTCCTTGGTCATGTACAGCGCGATCGGCTCGAGCAACGCGGTGACGCGGCCATCCACTTTGGCCAGCGCCGCCAGCGTGCGCAGCATGGCCGCCGCGTCGTCGCCGCGCGACGGGCAGCCGACGACCAGGCCGGGGATGTCGCGCAGCGCGGCGATCGAGTTGTCGTTGTGGAAATGCCCGCCGAAGCCGCGCTGGTAGCCGAGGCCGGCGATGCGCACGACCATCGGGTTGCGGTACTGGTCGTTGCTGAAGAACTGCAGGCTGGCCGCCTCGCCGCGGATCTGGTCGCAGGCGTTGTGGAAATAGGCCAGGTACTGGATCTCCGGCAGCGGCAGCATGCCCATGTTGGCGTAGCCCTGGGCCAGGCCGAGGATCATCGTCTCGTCCAGCAGCGTGTTGAACACGCGCGCGCCCTTGAACGCCTTCTGCAGGCCCTTGGTCACGGTGTACACGCCGCCCTTCTGCGCCACGTCCTCGCCGAACAGCAGGGTCTCCGGATACTTGGCGAACAGGTCGTGCAGCGCGTTGTTGATCTGGATCGCCAGATGCCGCGGCGGCAGCTTCTCGGGCAGCTTGCCCTCGCCGCCGAACGCCGCCACGCGCTTGTCGTGCGACGGCGCGCGCGCGGCTTCCTTCGCCACCGCCTTCGGCGTGTACGGCGCCAGCGGCGCCATCACGTGTTCCAGCGTCTCGATCTTCGGCCGGCGGTCGGCCTCTTCGGCGGCGGCGAAGCAGCGCTTGCGGGTGCCTTCGTACAGCGCCAGCAGTTCGTCCTTTGAGTACAGGCCCGATTCCAGCGCGATGGCCGCGCTGCGCAGCAGCGGGTCGGTCGCCTCGACCGCGCACAGTTCCTCGATGGAACGCCATTCGATCTCGAAATCGGTGCCGGCGTGGCCCATGATCCGGGTGGTGCGCAGGTGCAGGAAGGTCGGTCGCCGCGTGCGCCGGCAGTGCTCCACCGCCGCCTGCACTTGCCCGTAGCCGTTGGCCAGGTCCAGGCCGTCGGCGGGGAAGTAGTCCAGGTCCTTGCGCTCGCGGAAGTTGCGGCCGATCCAGCCGTCCGGGGTCTTCACCGAAATGCCGATGCCGTTGTCCTCGCAGACGAACAGCACCGGCGCCGGCAGCTTCTGGTAAGCCGTCCACGCCGCGGCGTTGAACGCGGTCTGCGCAGTGGCGTGGTTGCTGGACGCATCGCCGAACGAACAGATCGCGATGCTGTCGTCGGGAATCGGCAGCGCGTGGCCGATGCGCCGCGCCTGCTCGATGGCGACCGCGGTGCCCAGGGCTTTCGGCAGGTGGGAAGCAATCGTCGAAGTCTGCGGCAATACCCACAGCGGCTTGCTGCCCCAGACCTTGTGGCGGCCGCCGGAAGCAGGGTCTTCCGCACTCGCGGCGAAGCTCAGCGCCGAATCCATCACCGGATCCATGCCGGGCAGCTTGCGGAAGCGTTCGGCCATGAAGCCGCCGCTGCGGTAGTGCAGGAAGGCCGGGTCGGTGTGGCGCGCGGCGCGCGCGACCATCGCGTTGCCCTCGTGGCCGCTGCTGCCGATGGTGTAGAAGACCTTGTTCTGCACCCGCAGCACCCGTGCCATCAGGTCGAGGTGACGCGAGATCAGCTGCGATTCCAGCAGTTCGGCGAAGCCGCGCGCGTCCAGCGCGCTGTCGGGCAGCACGGCGGCGGTCGCCGCCGGCTTCGCCGCGATCGGGCCGTTCCAGGCCTGCACGAACTCGACGAAGTTGCGGTCGCAGATCTCGGCGCGGTTGAGCCCCTTCATGCGGGCCGGGATGGGATTGGGAACGGTGGCGAACATGGCGGTTTCCTCGTAGGGCGGGTCTCGACCCGCC